>NZ_CADFEO010000004.1:440173-440523 GCF_902833075.1 Burkholderia sp. BCC0405 | reverse complement strand
CTAGTCCATTGAACCAATGAAATTGCACTGATCTAATGGTGCATGGGCAAAATGAATCTGAGCGAAGCCGAGCGGGAAGAACTGCTGTCGATGCAGCGCAGCCGAACGATGGCAGTCGGCCAAGTGAGGCGAGCGCGGTTGATCTTGCTGCTCGACGAAGGGGTCTCGCGCGGGGCGATCATGACCGAATTGCGATGCGATTCGCGTTTCATTACGACATGGCAAACTCGCTTCGCGAGTGAGCGTCTGGCAGGCCTGTACGGCCGGCATCCAGGGCGCGCTCCGCGCCGTGATTTGGCGCGGCTTGAGGCAAGAGTGCTCGACTACACGCTGCGACGCAAACCGGCCGA
>NZ_CADFEO010000004.1:0-440145 GCF_902833075.1 Burkholderia sp. BCC0405 | reverse complement strand
GGTTCGACGCACTGGAGCAGCCGCAAGCTGGCCACGCAATTGGGCGTGCCCTTCATGACGGTGCAACGTATCTGGCGCAAGCATGACATCCGGCCGCATCGTCTCGATACCCACATGGTGTCCAACGATCCCAACTTTGAGGCCAAGGCAGCCGATGTGATCGGCTTGTATCTGAACCCGCCGTTGCACGCGGTGGTGTTCTGCGTGGACGAGAAAACGGCCATTCAAGCGCTTGATCGCAAAGACCGGATGTTGCCGCTCTCGCCCGGGCGTGCCGAAAGCCACGGCTTCGAATACAAACGCAACGGCACCCTGAGCCTGTTTGCGGCACTGAATGTCGCCACCGGCGAAGTGCTGGGCAAAACTGCCCCACGCCATACCAGTGCGCAGTTCGTCGCATTCCTCACCGAGGTGGTATCGGCACAGCCCACCGGAAAAGAGATTCACGTGATCTGCGACAACGTGAGCAGCCACAAAACCGACGCCGTTCAAACGTTTCTGGCCGACCATACGAACGTCTCGATACATTACACCCCCACGTATTCGTCATGGCTGAATCAGGTCGAGAACTGGTTTGCTCGCATCCAGCGTGACGTCATCACGCGAGGTGTGTTCACCAGCACCAAGGATCTCGACAAAAAGCTCATGCGCTACATCCGCCAATACAACAAGCAGGCCGCCCCGTTGAAGTGGAAGTACTCCGATCCAACTCGACGCATCCGGTGCAATTCATCCGGTTCAATGGACTAGTGCGTCGACGAGCGGCCCCGTGTAGAGGTGCGTCGACATGAACGGCAACTGCACGAGGATGCCGACCACGTAGATCGTGATCGCCATCACGTTCCAGCGGCCGTAGCGGCCGTCCGGATCTGACAGCGCCGGCACGTCGTAGCGCGAGCGCGTGAAGCAGTAATAGTCGACCAGGTTGATCGCGCTCCACGGCGTGAAGAACGCGAGCAGGAACAGGATGAATGCGGTGAATTCCTTCAGGAACGAATGGCGGCCCGCGAGCGCGATGAGCGTCGATACGCAGATCATCCCGAAGATGTAGACGAGGCGGCTGCGCGACGACACGGCACCCTTGCCGCGGAAGCCGCTGACGATCGTCGCCATCGACATGAAGCTGCCGTATGCGTTGAGCGCCGTCACCGTCACCTTGCCGAACGCGATGCTGAAGTACAGCAGCGCGGCCACGGCGCCCGTCGAGCCGAGGCCGACGATATACGACACCTCATGGTGCGCGAACTGGCTGCCGGCCAGTGCGGCCGCAAACACGCCGAACACCATCGCCGCCTGCGCGCCGATCACCGAACCCAGGCCGACCGCGACGAACGTCGCGACCGACGACGTCGAGCGCGGCAGGTAGCGCGAATAGTCGGCAACGTACGGGCCGAACGCGATCTGCCACGACGCCGACAGCGACATCGACAGCAGGAAGCTTGCGAGCGTGAAATGCCTGTTCGCCAGCAGTGCGCCGATATCGTGGTTCGCGAACAGCTGCGTGAACATGTAGACGAACGCGGCGATGCCGACCACGCTCGCGATCCGGCCGACGGCATGGATCGCGCGATAGCCGAACACGGTCAGCACGACGATCACGGCCGCGAACAGCAGGATGCCGGCCGCGTCGTCGACGTGCAGCAACTGCGCGACGGCCTGCCCGGCCAGCACCGAGCCGCTCGCGGAAAAGCCGATGTACATCAGGCACACGAGCACGATCGGGATCATCGCGCCATAGACCCCGAACTGCACGCGGCTCGAGATCATCTGCGGCAACCCGAGTTGCGGCCCCTGCGCGCCATGCAGCGCCATCACCGCGCCGCCGATGAACTGGCCGAGCAGCAGCGCGACCAGCGACCAGAACACATCGCCGCCGAGCACCACGGCAAGTGCGCCCGTGACGATGGCCGTGATCTGCATGTTGGCCGACAGCCACAGCGTGAACTGGCTCAGCAAGCCGCCGTGGCGCTCGGCGTCGGGAATGAAGTCGATCGAACGGACTTCGATCAGGCCGCCGGCTTTTCCACTGGGATTCGTTGACACGGGGAAATCTCCAAAATACTCAGGATCACAAATGGTTTGAACGAGACGGGAATCTGCGAGCCGCCCTTTCGGCTCTGCGGGTGCGGGGCGCCGTGGATCGCCGGCATGCGCCGCGCACGCACGGTCTGCGCACGGGCACGCAAGCGGCACGACGTGTGCCGACATTGCCAGCGGATGATCTTGTATATACAACTTGCGAGGTATCGGTGATTACCCGGTATCGGCCGATTTTCGAAATTGTTCGAGCCATCGGGATACGTTCGACCGGTTTGATCGAAAGCGGAATGTCGGATGGATGAAAGCTCAGGTGCGTGCGGGCGACGCCTGATCGGGCTCGGCCGTCATGTCGGCGGCGGGAAGCAGGTTCAGCATGCATCGGGCGGCCTCGACGTCACGCACATGCAGCCATTCGTCGTAGTCGTCGCGACGCAGCATCACGACGCCCCGCTTCTCTTCGCCCGGCCGATGCATCCGCGCGAACAGCGGGTGCGAGTCGGCGTTGACCGTGAGCATCGCCATGCCCACGCGTTCACGACCGTCTTCGCCTTCGTAGCGCCGCCAGATGCCGGCGACGCAGCATGGTTGCCAGCCGTCGACGCCGATCCGCTGCCACACGTTGCGACCGGTTTCATAGCAGGGTTCGACGATCCAGCGCACCGGAATCAGGCAGCGCTGTCCGTTGCGCCACGCTTGGCCGTAGAGCCGCGACGAGCCGACCGTTTCCGCGCGCGCGTTCATCGTGTCGAGTTTCTTCCTTCGACGGCCGTTCTCGTCGACCCGCTCCGGCTGCATGAATTTCGGCCAGAAGCCGAACACGGCCGCGACGACTTCGAGACCGTCGCCATTGGCGCGCGCGACCGGCGCCGCGTAGTCGGGATACACGTCGGGTGCCCACGGGTCGCGGCGATACAGATCGCCGATGCCGATCTTCAGTTCGCTGATGCCCGGGTCTTCGTCAGGGGCGCGGTAGTGAGTGCACACGGCTCGGCGGACGATGGGAAGCCATGTTTCCATCGTAGGTCGGCGTGGGCGCCATGCTCGCGCTATTGCTTGGTATGACGAAACAGTTTTACGAAGCGATGATGCGCCGCGCGTTGCCCGACGCGTGCCGTCACACGAGCTGGTCCGACGCGATGACCTGCACGCCCGGCCGCGCGTCGATTGCCGCATCGAGCATCGCGCGGGCGATCCGCGACGCGGGATTCACGCGCCACTTCGCCGGCAACACGGGGCGGGCCAGGTTCAACGCGGACACCAGCAACCGCTCGCCGAACCTGAATTCGTCGCGGCTGCCGCCGATCAGGCCGGGCCGCACATAAGTGAGCGACGCGAACCCGACGCCGGCGAGCGCCTGCTCGACCTCGCCCTTCACGCGGTTGTAGAAGATGCGCGACGCCGCATTTGCGCCGAGTGCGGAATTCAGCACGTAGGCCGGTGTGCCGTAGCGGTGTGCAAGCCGCGCGACCGCGAGCGGATAGTCGTGGTCGACGCGCCGGAATGCCGCCTGGGAGCCGGCGGCCCGCATCGTGGTGCCGAGCGTGCAGATCACGGCATCGGCATGCCACCAGTCGGCTGCGTCGGGCAGATGGTCGAAATCGACTTCGAGCGCGCGCATCTTCGGATGCGGCGACAACGGGCGGCGCGCGAGGACGATCACCTGATCGACCCGCGCATCGGCGAGCGCGACTTCGAGGACGTGACGCCCGACGAGTCCGGTCGCGCCGACGAGCAGCAGTTTCATGTCCGGTTCTTCCGTGTGGAGCCTGCGTTGGCGGGCCGGGAACGGCCCGGTTTCCAGCTTCCCACATGATCGTCGGCCGACCCGGCGCCGACAACCTTCCAACATCTCGAAAAGTTACAGACCGCGCCCGATCCGTATCTCTAGATTGATGCGGCGCGCCATCGGCCGCAGTTCATCCACGCCTCAATTCGTCGCACCTTTACACGTTCTTTCGCTATTTTTTCGCAGAAAGCATCACGAAATAAAATTCATTAGATATTTATGCGATACCTCATATCAACCAACGAAAGAAAGTGCATTCATTTTTCGCTGCCTTTCATTACGAATACATTTCCCTCCGCAAGATTCATCTCGTTCGTTATCTCTTAATTCGCCCGGGAACGCCCATTCAGCTGTCTTGATTCCTCCGTGCGGCGCCCTCCTTTTTCCGAGACAGACGATGAGCCGCACTTCCCGTACGACCTGGATCGACGCACCGGGCGCCTGGGTCTCCACTTCCGAAACCACCCGCACCAACGAAAAAGCCCGTGAGCATCCGGATGCTCACGGGCTTTGTTACGTCTGCGATGCCGTGCGTGGGACGCGTCAGACGTGCAATGCATGCCCGAGCGCACGCAGCGCGGCTTCCTGCAGCGCTTCGCCGAGCGTCGGGTGCGCATGGATCGTGCCGCCGATGTCCTCCAGCCGCGCGCCCATCTCCAGCGATTGCGAGAACGCCGCGGCCAGTTCCGACACGCCGCGCCCGACCGCCTGCCAGCCGACGATCAGGTGGTTGTCGCGCCGCGCGACGACGCGCACGAAGCCGTCGGTCGCCTGCAGCGTCATCGCACGCCCGTTTGCCGCGAACGGGAACGACGCGCTCACGCAATCGACATCGGCCGCACGCGCGTCGTCCGGCGACCAGCCCGCCGTAACGATCTCCGGATCGGTGAAGCACACGGCCGGGATCGACGCGGGCATGAACTTGCGGCGCTTGCCGGCGATCAGCTCGGCCACCATCTCGCCCTGCGCCATCGCGCGATGCGCGAGCATCGGCTCGCCGGCCACGTCGCCGATCGCCCAGACGTTGCGCATCGAGGTTCGGCATTCGTCGTCGATCCACAGCGCGCGGCCGTTGCGATCGAGCGGCAGCGACTCGAGCCCGAAGCCGTCGACCCGCGGCCGGCGGCCGACCGCGACCAGCACGCGATCGGCCTGCAGCGTCTGCTCCGCGCCATCGGCGGCCTGCACGCGCACCGCGCCGTGTTCCGCGAGCCCGAGCACCGTGTGGCCGAGCAACAGCCGCACGCCCAGCCGCGCGAGCGAATCGGCGACCGGCCGCGCGAGTTCGGCATCGTATGCAGGCAGCACGCGCTCCGCCGCTTCGACGACGCTGACGTCGACGCCGAGCTTGCGGTAGACGATCCCGAGTTCGAGCCCGATGTAACCGGCCCCGACAACAACCAGCCGCTTCGGCAACGTCTCGGGCGACAGCGCCTCGGTGGACGACACGACATGGCCGCCGAACGGCATCGACGGCAGCGCGACCGGTTCGGAGCCGGTCGCAAGCAACAAGTGCTCGCAGCTGATTCGCGTCGTGTGGCCAGCGGCGACGACGTCGACGGTCTTGCCGTCGACCACGTGCGCATCGCCGTGCAGCACGCGCACGCCGTTCTTCTTGAGCAGCGCGCCGACGCCGCGCGTCAGCCGGTCGACGATACCGTCCTTCCACGCGACGCTTTTCCCGATGTCGATCTCGGGCGTGCGCACGCGAATCCCCAGCGCCCCCTCGCCCGCGTGGCCGCGGGCCTGTTCGAATGCGTCGGCCACGTGGATCAGCGCCTTCGAAGGAATGCAGCCGATGTTCAGGCACGTGCCGCCGAGCCGGTCGCGCTCGACGAGCACGGTCGGAATGCCGAGCTGGCCGGCGCGAATCGCGGCGACGTAGCCGCCCGGTCCACCGCCGATCACGAGCAGCGTGGTGTGTTCATTCTTCATCGCGCTCACTCCACGAACAGCAGTGCCGGGCGCTCGAGCACCGCGCGCACGGCCTGGATGAATTCGGCCGCGTCCGCGCCATCGACGACGCGATGGTCGAACGACGACGACAGGTTCATCATCTTGCGTGCGACGATCGCGCCGTCGCGGATCATCGGCCGCTCGACAATGCGGTTCACGCCGACGATGCCGACTTCAGGATGATTGATGACCGGCGTCGACACGATGCCGCCGAGCGCGCCGAGGCTCGAGATCGTGATCGTCGAGCCGCTCAGCTCGTCGCGCTGCGCGCGGTTCGCACGCACTGCTTCGGCGAGCCGCGCGATTTCGGCGGAAATCGACCACACGTCGCGCGCTTCGGCATGACGCAGCACGGGCACCGTGAGGCCACCGTCCGTCTGCGTCGCAACGCCCATGTGCACGGCGCCGTAGCGCGTGACGACCCCCGCTTCGTCGTCGAAACGCGCGTTGATCTGCGGGAAATCGCGCAACGCGATCACCATCGCGCGGATCAGCAGCGGCAGCGGCGTGAGCTTGCCGCGCGTATCGCCGTAGCGGCGGTTCAGATCCGTACGCAGCGATTCGAGCTCGGTGACGTCGATCTCCTCGACGTAGCTGAAGTGCGGAATGCGGCGCTTCGCTTCCTGCATCTTGCGCGCGATCGCACGCCGCAAGCCGATCACCGGTACTTCCGTCTCATCGTTGCGTTCGTCGTAGCCATGCGCCTGCGCTGCGCGTGACCCGCGCGCCGCACCGCTGCCGGTGCGCGCATACGCATCGAGATCCGCATGCAGGATCCGCCCTGCCTCACCGCTGCCGCGCACATAGCGCAGCTCGATGCCCATGTCCCATGCGCGCTGGCGCACGGCCGGCGACGCGAGCGGCCGCTCACCCGGCGCGAGCGCCGCGCGCGGCGGTTCCACGTGCGCCGTGTGCTCGGCAGGCTTCGCACGACGCGGCTCCGCCGGTGCGTGCTTCGCGGCCGGCTTTGCCGACGATTCCGCCGGCGCCACGGCCACGGCCTTCGACGGCGCTGCCGCGACCGGTGCGGTTTCCACCTTTGATTCCCGCACCGGTGCGCCGGCCTTCAGGTTGCCGTTACCTTCGACCTCGAGGCGGATCAGCTCGCTGCCGACCGCCATCATCTCGCCGATCCGGCCGCCGAGCTCGATCACCTTGCCCGTCACCGGCGACGGAATCTCCACCGCCGCCTTGTCGGTCATCACATCGGCGAGCGGCTGGTCTTCCTTGATCGTCTGCCCGACTTCCACGTGCCAGGCCACCAGCTCGACCTCGGCAATCCCTTCGCCGATATCCGGCATCTTGATGACATGAATCCCCATCTCACGCCTCCATCACGCGTCGCAACGCTTCACCGACCCGGGCCGGGCCCGGAAAGTACGCCCACTCCTGCGCATGCGGATACGGCGTATCCCAGCCCGTCGTGCGCTCGACCGGCGCCTCGAGGTGGTAGAAGCAATGTTCCTGGACCAGCGACACCAGTTCCGCACCGAAACCGCAGGTGCGCGTCGCCTCGTGCACCACGACGCAGCGCCCGGTCTTGCGCACCGACGCGACGATCGTGTCGAGGTCGAGCGGCCACAGCGTGCGCAGGTCGATCACCTCCGCATCGATGCCCGTCTCCTCGGCCGCGGCGAGCGACACGTGCACCGTCGTGCCGTAGGTCAGCACCGTCACGTCGTTGCCGGGCCGCACCACGGCGGCCGTATCGAGCGGCACCGTGTAGTAGCCCTCGGGCACCGCGCTTGCCGGATGCTTGAGCCACGACGTCACCGGCCGATCGTGATGGCCGTCGAACGGCCCGTTGTACAGCCGTTTCGGCTCGAGGAAGATCACCGGATCGTCGTTCTCGATCGATGCGATCAGGAGCCCCTTCGCGTCGTACGGGTTCGACGGCATCACCGTGCGCAGCCCGCACACCTGCGTGAACATCGCCTCCGGGCTCTGGCTGTGCGTCTGGCCGCCGTAGATGCCGCCGCCGCAGGGCATGCGGATCGTCATCGGCGCGATGAACTGGCCGGCCGAGCGATAGCGCAGCCGCGCGCCTTCCGACACGATCTGGTCTGACGCCGGGTAGAAATAATCGGCGAACTGGATCTCGCACACCGGGCGCAGCCCGTAGGCGCCCATCCCCACCGCCGCGCCGACGATCCCGCTTTCGGAGATCGGCGCATCGAACACGCGCGACTTGCCGTATTTGTTCTGCAATCCTTCGGTACAGCGGAACACGCCGCCGAAATAGCCCACGTCCTGCCCGAACACGACCACGTCGCTGTCGCGCCCGAGCATCACGTCCATCGCCGAGCGCAGCGCCTGGATCATCGTCATCGGCTGCGTTGCCGTGCCTGTCTCTTGTTGCGCCATGATCACGCTCCCAGTTCCTGGCGCTGACGGCGCAGGTGCGCGGGCAGCTCCTTGTACACGTCGTCGAACATCGAAGCCGGCGACGGAATCCTGTCGTCGGCCAGCGTGCCGTATTTCTCCGCTTCCTTCTGCGCGGCGATCACCTCGGCCTCGAGCTCGGCCGTCAACGCTTCGTGCGCGCTGTCGGACCAGATGCCCTTGACGATCAGGTGGCGCTTGAAGCGCTCGATCGGATCGCCGAGCGGAAAATGGGACCAGTCGTCGCTCGGCCGGTACTTGGTCGGATCGTCCGACGTCGAATGCGCACCCGCCCGGTAGGTCACCCACTCGATCAGCGTCGGGCCGAGATTGCGGCGCGCGCGTTCGGCCGCCCAGCTCGACGCCGCGTAGATCGCGAGGAAGTCGTTGCCGTCGACGCGCAGCGACGCGATCCCGCAGCCGACGCCGCGTCCCGCGAACGTCGTGCCTTCGCCGCCCGCGATCGCCTGGAACGTCGAGATCGCCCACTGGTTGTTGACGACATTCAGCACGACCGGCGCGCGGTACACGTGCGCGAACGTAAGCGCGGTGTGGAAGTCGGATTCGGCTGTCGCGCCGTCGCCGATCCACGCGGACGCGATCTTCGTATCGCCCTTGATCGCCGACGCCATCGCCCAGCCGACCGCCTGGATGAACTGCGTCGCGAGGTTGCCGGAAATGGAGAAGAAGCCCGCGTCGCGGTCCGAGTACATCACGGGGAGCTGGCGGCCTTTCAGCGGGTCGCCTTCGTTCGACATCAGCTGGCAGATCATCCGTTCGAGCGGTACGTCGCGCGCGATCAGGATGCTCTGCTGGCGGTAGGTCGGGAAGCACATGTCGCCGTCGCGCAGCGCCATCGTGTGCGCGGTGCCGATCGCCTCTTCGCCGAGGCTCAACATGTAGAAGGAGATTTTCTTCTGACGCTGCGCGATCATCATGCGCGCGTCGAAAATGCGGGTCTTGAGCATCGCGCGCAGGCCGGCGATCAGCCGCGCATCGTCGAGATCCGGCGCCCACGGGCCGACGGCCTTGCCGCTGTCGTCGAGCACCCGCACGAGGCTGCGGGCGAGATCGGCGGTGTCCGCCGCGGCAACGTCGATCGGCGGGCGGCGAACCGCGCCGGCCGGCGATAGATGCAGATAGGAAAAGTCCGTCTTGCAGCCCGGGCGCCCGGTGGGCTCCGGCACATGCAGACGCAATGGCTCTGACAGGCTCATCGTGTCGTCTCCACGCTCGATTGTGTCTCACGCTGATTGGGAACGCGCGGCCGGTTGCCGGCCTGCGCGCGAGCTGGCGTGCGGATAGGCACGTCAACCTTGGAAATTTAGGCGTTGCGGCGGCGGACGTCGATGACCAACCCGCTCGACCACGATGAGCAGATTTGCCATGTTGCGGCGCGGTCGGCCCATGGTTCCGGCTTGCGGGGATCGGGGTCGAACGACGCATGGAGGGGGCGGGCCCGCCGGATCAAGTCCGACGATACAACGCAAAAGACCCCGCGAAATTCCGGATTTCCGCGGGGCCTTCGTGGATGCAATCGAGGCGGACGATCGCGCGGATCGCGCGCGCTTCGGGATCCGTTACGGCACGCGCTGCGTCACGCGCCGGGGCGGGCGATGTCGAACCGGCTGTCGGGCCGGACATGGGCATAGGCGGACGGGCCGCCCGCACGAAGAATGATGCCCGCGCCAAAGGTGTCGAAGATCCCGTCCTTCAGCAAATCGTTGCGGATATGCACCGCGACGACCTCGCCCAATACCAGCGAAGCCGCCGTCTCGACGCCCTGGTGGTCACGCAGCCGAATGACATCGGTCACCTTGCATTCGAAGTTCACGCCGCTTTCGGCAACGCGCGGCACGTCGACCAGGCGCGACGGGATCGCGGTCAGGCCGCCGAGTTCGAACTCGTCGACACCGTACGGTACCGCGGCGCAGGTCTGGTTCATCCGGTGGGCAAGATCGCGAGTCGCGAGGTTCCAGACGAACTCCCCCGTCTCCTGTGCGTTGCGCAGGCTGTCCTTCGCGGACACACTCGAAAAGCCGATGATCGGCGGATGGTAGTTGAATGCGTTGAAGAAACTGTACGGTGCGAGGTTGACCGTACCGTCGTTGCCGCGGGACGAAATCCAGCCGATCGGGCGCGGACCCACGATCGCGTTCAGAGGATCATGCGGAAGGCCGTGGCCTTGCGACGGTTCGTAAAAGTGATAGCTCGATTCGGTCATGGCGGGTGGTCGCGCGCAAGACAACGCGCGTTGAAGTCAATTGGCGGGACGTGCGTGCCGAGTATTGCATGGCGCTGCTTTCGTCGCAGCGACGCGGCAAGTGAACCGCGCATGAATCGCCTGGATGACACCCGCATCCGGCAATCCGCCCGTGCAATAAAAAACCCGCGAACGCATGGCTTTTCGCGGGCTTTCGTGCCGTCATCGAATCGCGCTGGACGCGATCGTGGTGCCGGGGACCGGACTCGAACCGGCAAGCCAGTTAAGGCGGCGGATTTTCGTCACACTGCTTCTTTCAAAGCCGGCGTCGCGTGCGCGTTGCCGTTCGTGCGCTGGACTATGCCTTCACCGTCGCGCGCGGGCGTGCCTGCTGCCCGTGCGCCTTAGGCGCCCCCCGTCTAGTCTCTACACCTTCCTCGCGGAGGCCGCGAGGCTTGGCTCGGCGTTGCCTCGATGCGCGCATCAGGGGTTTCGCCGAATTTGAAGGGTTCTGCACCGACCGTTTCCGACCGGGCACTCAATCGTTTAAGTCCGCTATGTTTACCAATTTCATCACCCCGGCAAGAGGGCGGACGGGATTCTACCATTGCTTGCGCATGCGTTCCCTTATTCTGCGGCGCCACCTCACGACGCGCCCCGCCGCCGCACGGATTCATCGTTTGTAATCGACGCCGCCCCGCCGCCGCCGGCGATTTCCTCCCGCGCCGCACCATCCCCGATACAATCGAGCCGCGTCGTCCGGCGGCCCTATCCGTCAGACGTTTGTATCGCGCTGTTTGCGAAACAAGCGTCGCCTGCGTCATCGCGGAGTCACAAACGTTTTCGATAATTTTCCGGCCGAAAACGTTTACATCGCGTTATTTCATGACCTCGACCATCAAGGACGTCGCTGCCCTCGCGGGCTTCTCGATCGCTACCGTCTCGCGCGCGATCAACGCACCGCATACCGTCAGCCCCGCCACACTGCAAACGATCCGCACCGCGATCGACACGCTGCAGTTCCGCCCGAGCCCGCTCGGCCGGCAACTGCGCGGCGAGCGCACGCGGCTCGTCGGGGTCGTCGTGCCGACGTTGTCGAACCCCGTGTTCGCCGACTGCCTGCAAGGCATCGACGAGCGCGCGACCGCAGCCGGCTTCAAGCTGATCCTGATGACGACCGAATACGACGCGGCGCGCGAGCGTCACGCGATCGAGACGCTGCGCGAGCAGCGCGTCGAAGGGCTGATCCTCACCGTCGCGGACGCAGACACGCACCCGCTGCTCGACATGCTCGACCGCGACGGCCCGCACTACGTGCTGATGCACAACGACACGCAGCGCCGCCCGTCGGTATCGGTCGACAACCGCCGTGCCGCATATGACGGCGTGCGGATGCTGACCGCGCGCGGCCACCGCCGCGTGCTGATGCTGGCCGGCTCGCTCGCCGCGTCGGATCGTGCGCGCCAGCGTCATCTCGGCTATGCGCAGGCACTCGAGGAAAGCGGCGTCGCCACGCTGCCGCCGGTCGAAGTCGATTTCACCGCGCCCGAGCTGCCCGACGCGGTGCTCGCGCATCTCACCGCGCAAGCGACGCGCCCGACCGCCCTCTTCTGCAGCAACGACCTGCTCGCGATGGTCGTGATGCGCGGCCTGCGCCGCGCGGGCTTCTCGATTCCCGACGACCTGTCGGTGCTCGGCTTCGACGGGATCGCGATCGGCGAACTGCTCGCGCCGCCGCTCGCGAGCGTCGCGACGCCGAACCGCGACATCGGCCGCCACGCATGGCAGCGCCTCGTCGAATGCATCGGCGGCGCAGCGATCGAACGCACGTCGCTGATCCTGCCGCACGTGGTGCGCGACGGCGCGACGGTCGCGCCGCCAGCCACCGACCTGCAATTGCGCAAGGCCTGAACGAGCGCACCGCGCCACGACATACGCACACCACCACGCCCCCCCAGCGCCTCACCCTCGCCCGGAGACCTACCGTGTCCTTTCGCCTGACCTCGCTGCTGCGCGCGCTTGCCGCGCCGCTCGCCTGCGCCGCGCTCGTCGCCGGCGCACCTGCCGCCCACGCCGACGAAACGGCGATCTGCTACAACTGCCCGCCCGAATGGGCCGACTGGGCCGCGCAGATCGCGGCGATCAAGCAGAAGACCGGCATCCGCGTGCCGTTCGACAACAAGAACTCGGGCCAGGCGATCGCGCAGCTGATCGCCGAGCAGAAGAGCCCGGTCGCCGACCTCGTCTACCTCGGCGTGTCGTCGGCATTCCAGGCGAAGGACAAGGGCGTGATCGCGCCGTACAAGCCCGCGCACTGGAACGATATCCCCGCGAACCTGAAGGACCCGCAAGGTTACTGGTTCGCGATCCACTCGGGCACGCTCGGCTTCTTCGTGAACAAGGACGCGCTCGACGGCAAGCCGGTGCCGCGCTCGTGGGCCGATCTGCTGAAGCCGGAATACAAGGGCATGGTTGGCTATCTCGATCCGTCCAGCGCATTCGTCGGCTACGCGGGCGCGGTGGCCGTCAACCAGGCGCTCGGCGGCAGCCTCGACAATTTCAAGCCGGCGCTCGACTGGTTCCGCAAGCTGAAGGCGAACGCGCCGATTGTGCCGAAGCAGACCGCGTATGCGCGCGTGCTGTCGGGCGAGATTCCGATCCTGCTCGACTATGACTTCGACGCGTATCGCGCAAAGTACAAGGACAACGCGAACGTCGAGTTCGTGATTCCGAAGGAAGGCACGATCGCGGTGCCGTACGTGATGAGTCTCGTGAAGGGCGCACCGCACGACGCGAACGGCAGGAAGGTGCTCGACTTCGTGCTGTCGGACGAAGGCCAGAAGCTGTGGGCCAATGCGTACCTGCGACCGGTGCGCGCCCAAGCGCTCAGCGCCGACATCGCATCGAAATTCCTGCCGGCAAGCGAGTACGCACGGGCCAAATCGGTCGACTTCGGCAAGATGGCGGCCGGTCAGCAGGCGTTCGGCCAGCAATACCTGCAGGTGATGCAGTAAATGCTCGACCTGACTTTCCCGCTGCGCTGGCGCGTCGCGCTCGTCGCGCCGGCACTCGCGGTGTTCGCTGCGTTCTGGCTACTGCCGATGGCGGCGCTCGTGCAGGTGTCCGCCGACGGCGCGTTCTTCTCGCACTACGCGGCGCTGCTCGGCAATGCGCGCTACATGAAGAGCCTCGGCGAGACCGTCGCGCTGTCCGCGGGCGTCACGCTCGCGACGCTCGCGCTGTCGACGATCTCGGGCCTGCTGCTCGCGCGCCGCGAATTCGCGGGCAAGCGCGTGCTGCTCGCGCTGCTCACGTTCCCGCTCGCGTTCCCGGGCGTCGTCGTCGGCTTCATGGTGATCATGCTGGCCGGTCGGCAGGGGCTGATCGGCATGCTGTCCGCGAAGCTCACCGGCGACAAGTGGGTATTCGCGTACTCGGTCGCGGGGCTGTTCGTCGGCTACCTGTACTTCTCGATTCCGCGCGTGATCGTCACCGTGATCGCGGCGGCGTCCAAGCTCGACGCGTCGCTCGAGGAAGCCGCGCGTTCGCTCGGCGCATCGCCGTGGCGCATCTTCGTCGACATCGTGCTGCCCGCGCTCGCGCCGGGCCTGATCGCGGCCGGCGCGATCTGCTTCGCGACCGCGATGGGCGCATTCGGCACCGCGTTCACGCTCGCCACCGACCTGAACGTGCTGCCGATGACGATCTATACCGAGTTCACGCTGAACGCGAACATCGCGACGGCGGCGGGCCTGTCGATCGTGCTCGGCATCGTCACCTGGGCCGTGCTTGCGCTCGCGCGCCGCTTCACCGGCCACACCGCCGCCACCGCGGCCTGAGGATTCCTGCATGCCATCGCTTTCCGGCTCTTCCGCGCCGTCGCCAGCCCCCGCTCCCGCGCAGGCGAACGGCGTCGCCCGCCGCGCGCCGCGCGTCACCGGCGCGCGCACGATCGCCGCGCTGCAATGGGGCGTCACGCTGCTGCTGTGCGCCTTCCTGATCGTGCCCGTCGTGATGTCGGTGCTCGCGGGCCTCACCGTCAACTATTTCCGCGGCCTGTCGAGCGGCCTCACGCTGCGCTGGCTCGAACAGGTGTGGCAGCAGTATCACGGCTCGATCGCGCTGTCGCTTTACGTCGCGTTCGCCACGCTCGCGATCGTGCTCGTCGTCGGCGTGCCGGCCGGCTATGCGCTCGCGCGCAGCAAGAGCCGTGTCGCGCGCGCGATCGAAGAGGCGCTCGTGCTGCCGGTCGCACTCCCCGGCCTCGCGTCGGCGCTCGCGCTGCTGGTCGTGTACGGCGGCTTCACCGCGTTCCGGATGAGCCTGTGGTTCATCGTGGTCGGCCACGTCGTGTTCACGCTGCCGTTCATGGTGCGCGCGGTCGCGGCCGTCGCGGCCGGCGCCGACCTGCGCACGCTCGAGGAAGGCGCGGCCAGCCTCGGTGCGTCGTTCGTCACACGTTTCGTCACGATCGTGCTGCCGAACCTGCGCCCCGGCATCGTCGCGGGTGCGCTCGCGGTGCTCACGCTGTCGATCGGCGAATTCAACCTCACGTGGATGCTGCACACGCCCGACACCAAGACGCTGCCCGTCGGGCTCGCCGATACCTATGCATCGCTGCGCCTCGAAGTCGGCAGCGCGTACACGATCCTGTTCCTGCTGATGACGCTGCCGCTGCTCGTCGCGATGCAGTGGCTCGGCGTCGATCCGTCCGGCACGCGCGCGCTCAAGAAGCGCCCGCGCTGAATCTCCCGCAGACATGAAACTCGATTCCACCCCCATCACCCTGACCCGCTGCGCGAAGACGTTCCGCGGCACGCGCGTGCTCGAACCGCTCGACCTGTCGATCGGCGCGGGCGAGACGCTCGTGCTGCTCGGACCGTCCGGCTGCGGCAAGACCACGACGCTGCGCCTGATCGCGGGCCTCGACACGCCGGATGCCGGCGGCACGATCGCGTTCGGCAACGACGACGTGACCGCGCTGCCGATCGAGCGCCGCCAGGTCGGCATGGTGTTCCAGAACTACGCGCTGTTTCCGAACCTGACGGTGCGCGGCAACGTCGGCTACGGGCTGAAGATCCGCAAGACCGAGCCGCGCGCGCTGCGCGAACGCGTCGACGAGCTGCTCGCGATGATGCGGCTCGACGCGCATGCGGACAAGCCGATCGACCAGCTGTCGGGCGGCCAGCGCCAGCGCGTCGCGCTGGCCCGCGCACTGGCGGTGCGGCCGCGCGTGCTGCTGCTCGACGAGCCGTTGACCGCGCTCGACGCGAAGCTGCGCGACACGCTGCGTCGCGAGATGAATGCGCTGCTACGCGAACTCGGCGTGACGACGGTCTACGTGACGCACGACCAGGCCGAAGCGATGGAACTCGGCGACCGGATCGTCGTGATGGGCGCGGGCCGCATCGAGCAGATCGGCACGCCGCGCGACATTTACTACCACCCGGCAAACCGCACCGTCGCGCAGTTCATCGGCACGCTGAACCGGCTCGCCGGGCAATGGCGTGACGGCGCGCTGGTGACCACGGGCGGTGCGATCGCGACGCCGCACGCCGCCGACGAGTGGTTCTTCCGCCCCGAGGATGCGCAACTCGCCGATCCCGCGCATGCGCCGCTGCGCGGCGCGGTCAGTGCGTGCGCGTTCCTCGGCGAGCGCACGCGGCTCACGATCGAGCATGCGGCCCCCGACGCGCTCGTGATCGACGTGCCGGGCCGCATCGCGCTCGCACGCGGCACGGCGGTCGGCCTCGCGATCGCACCGGAAGGCCTGATCGCGCTCGGCGCGTAATCCGTCATTCCGGCATCATTCATGCAGCCCCCCACCGCGGCGCACGACGCCGCGACAACAATCAGACGATTCCGAGGAACGACGATGCTGCTTGCTCAAATCAGCGATCTCCACATCAAGCGTCCGGGCCAGCTCGCGTACCGGCGCGTCGACACCGCGGCCGCGCTCGCGCGCTGCATCGCAAGACTGAACGCGCTCGAGCCGCGCCCCGACGCCGTGCTCGTCACGGGCGACCTGACCGACTTCGGCCACGATGAAGAGTACGGCCACCTGCGCGGGCTGCTCGCGACCCTCGAGATCCCGTACTACCTGATGATCGGCAATCACGACGACCGCGCCGGGCTGCGCCGCGCGTTCGCCGATCGCGCCGAGCTGCAGGAGGGCGAATTCGTGCAGTACGCGCTCGACGTCGGCGCGGTGCGCGTGCTGGCGCTCGATTCACAGGTTCCCGGCGCCAGCCATGGCGACCTGTGCGACGCACGGCTCGCGTGGCTCGCCGCGCAGCTCGACGCCGCGCGCGACCGGCCCGTGATCGTCGCGCTGCATCACCCGCCGTTCGTGGCGGGAATCGGCCACATGGACAAGCTGCGCCTCGCGCCCGCCGCCTCCGCCAAACTCGACGCGCTGCTGCGCGGCCATCCGAACGTCGAGCGCGTGCTGTGCGGCCACGTGCACCGCACGATGTTCACGCGCTTCGGCGGCACGATCGCAGCCGCGGTGCCGTCGCCCGCGCATCAGGTCGCATTCGACCTGCGGACCGATGCGCCGTCCGCCTTCCGGCTCGAACCGCCGGCGTTCGCGGTCCATCGCTACGCGCCCGATACGGGGATGACGTCGCATCACGTGTATGTCGACGAAGGGGCCGGACCTTATCCGTTTTACGAACCGACGGGCGAGCTGGTCGACTGACAGGTTGAAGCACGCACGATGACGGGTGGCGGCCGGCCGGTTACGCCGGTTTGGCCGATTTGCCCCCCGTCCGGCAGGATTCACGTCGCTCCGGTATGATCGGCAGCCTTGAGCGGCGCCCTGCCCGCCTGCGCACCCGACGCGTGCGCCGCGCGCCGCGCCGCCCCACTTCCGTCCGCGCCGCCATGTCCACCGCCTCCACCGACCGTCCGACCGACGCCGCCTCGCCCCACTATTCGCGCAGCCTGCTGTTGCTGCTCGCGACGATCGCGGGCGTGTCCGTCGCGAACATCTACTACAACCAGCCGCTGCTCGACAGCTTCCGCTCGGCGTTTCCCGACGGCGCTTCGTGGATCGGCGCCGTGCCGACCGCGACGCAGCTCGGCTATGCGGCCGGCATGTTCCTGCTCGCGCCGCTCGGCGACCGCTTCGACCGCCGCGGGCTGATCCTGATGCAGATCGCCGGCCTGTCGGTCGCGCTGATCGTCGCGGCCACCGCGCCGTCGCTGGCCGTGCTCGCCGTCGCGAGCCTCGCGATCGGCGTACTCGCGACCATCGCGCAACAGGCCGTGCCGTTCGCCGCCGAGATCGCTCCGCCGGCCGAACGCGGGCATGCGGTCGGCACCGTGATGAGCGGCCTGCTGCTCGGCATCCTGCTCGCGCGGACGGCTGCCGGCTTCGTCGCCGAGTATTTCGGCTGGCGCGCGGTGTTCGCCGCGTCGGTCGCGGCGCTCGTCGCGCTGGCCGCCGTGATCGTGCTGCGACTGCCGCGCAGCACGCCGACGTCGACGCTGTCGTACGGCAAGCTGCTCGGCTCGATGTGGCATCTGGCGGTCGAGTTGCGCGGGCTGCGCGAGGCATCGCTGACGGGCGCCGCGCTGTTCGCGGCATTCAGCGCGTTCTGGCCCGTGCTCACGCTGCTGCTCGCCGGCGCGCCGTTCCATCTCGGCCCGCAGGCAGCCGGCCTGTTCGGGATCGTCGGTGCGGCAGGCGCGCTCGCGGCGCCGTACGCGGGCCGCTTCGCGGACACGCGCGGCCCGCGCGCGATCATCTCGCTCGCGATCGCGCTGCTCGCGCTGTCGTTCGTGATCTTCGCGCTGTCGGGCACGAGCCTCGTCGGGCTCGTGATCGGCGTCGTCGTGCTGGACGTCGGCGTGCAGGCCGCGCAGATCTCGAACCAGTCGCGCATCTATGCGCTGAAGCCCGAGGCACGCAGCCGCGTCAACACCGTGTACATGGTGTGCTATTTCATCGGCGGCGCACTCGGCTCGTCGGCCGGCGTCGCCGCATGGCACGCGTTCGGCTGGATCGGCATGTGCGCAACCGGGCTGGTGTTCACCGCGCTCGGGGGCTGGTTCCACCATCGCGGCGGCCGGCGCGGCTGAGCGCGACCGGCCACGGCGGCGTCACGCGTCGGCGCGGGGCGCTGCCGGTTCGGCGGCCGGCGGCGTGGCGAACGCCGGCGCCGGGTCGACCACCGCGGCAGGATCCATCACGGCAGCCGGAGCCGGCACGGCCATCGGAACGGCGGAAGGCGCCAGGATCGGCGCCGCATCCGGGATCTCGATCTGCTCGGGCGCCGATACAGCCTCCGCCGTCGACGCGGCTGCCGCG
This sequence comes from Burkholderia sp. BCC0405, assembly GCF_902833075.1. NCBI lineage: Bacteria > Pseudomonadati > Pseudomonadota > Betaproteobacteria > Burkholderiales > Burkholderiaceae > Burkholderia > Burkholderia sp. BCC0405. The sequence continues at coordinate 421,464 of NZ_CADFEO010000004.1, read as the reverse complement.
GCCGCCGAACCGGCGGCTGCCGCGCGTGCCGCGGGCCGGCGCGCCGGATCGAACACGAACGACAGCCCGACGCTACCCAGGATCGCGACGGTCGCGACCACGGTCGCCATCGTCACCGGCTCGCCAAGCAGCAGCGCACCGAGCGCAACCGCGACGATCGGGTTCACGTACATGCAGCTGCTCGCGATGATCGGGCTCGTGTGGCGGATCAGGTAGCCGTACGCGACGTACGCGGCCATCGTGCAGAACACCATCAGGTACAGGAACGCGAACACCGGCCCCGCCATCACGTGCTCGATGCGTTCGCCGATCAGCCAGGCAACGAGCGTCGAGATCATGCCGCCGAGGCCGATCTGCAGCGACGTGGACAGAAACAGGTCGGACGGCAGCTTGAGCCGCGTCGCGAGATGCGCGCCGCCGGCCCAGAACAATGCGCCGGCCAGCACGCAGATCGTGCCGAGCGCCGAATTCTGCGCGGCCGCGCCGCCCGAGTTCAGCACGACGATGCCGACCATCCCGAGCGCGACGGCGCCCCACTCGCCTTTCGTGACCGGCCGCCCGGCGACCGCCGCGATCACGGTCGCGAACAGCGGCACCGTGGCCACCATCACCGCGGCGGAGCCGCTGCTGACAGAGCTGATCCCGAGCGCGATCGTGCCGGACGACAGCGCGACGAGCATCGTGCCGACGATCCCTGCATTGCGGATTTCGAGCAGCGTCGGCCATTCGGGCTTGCGCCGCAGCGCGAAGATGAACAGGCCGATCCCGCCGAGCAGGTTGCGCAGCCCCGACAGCAGCAGCGGCGGGAACGACTGCAGCGCGAAATGCAGGCCGCTGTAGGTCGAACCCCAGACGAAATAGATGAAGACGAGCGCCAGCGCCACGCGGCCGCCGCGGCTTTGCGGCAGGCGGATCCGGAACGAGAAGCGGGCGAGGAAGTCGAGCAGACGGTCGAGCGGCGTCATTGCGCGGCCTGCCCGCACGTCACGCCGCGTGCTCCGCTGAAAGACGCCGGCGATGCCGGCAAACGGCCCTGGCGGGACCGGGAAGGCAGAGCGAACGTGCGGAACGACATGGCAGTGCGAACGGCGACGAAAGGGAACCGGCAAGCGGCGGCAGAGGGACAAAAAAAACGCGCGCAACCGTTTCGGCTGCGCACGCTCGGCATTATGGCATCACGGATTCGAAAGCAACGTCGGACCTGTCTGAAAGCATCGGGAATGACGCATCCGCACGACAGTTCCTCCTGCGGCGATGCCCGCCGCGCCCGCCGCACGCCGGGCGCACCGCCTCGTTCGTGCGCCGGATTCGGCGCAGGCCGTCATGCGTGCTCGAACGGTTCGTTGCGTCTCAAGTTAACAATCGACGCTGCCGTTTACCTTCTTATAACCCTGATCGCGGCATGGATTTGTCAGACATATCGGTTCGCGCCTGGCGCTCGGGGATGGCTGGTTTCTCGTTTCGACATGGGTGACGGTGGATGAGCAAGCTGACAGGCACAATCAAATTCAAGATCGCGCTCGCATTCGGCGCGTGCTTTCTCGTGATGGTCGCGATCGGGCTGACGGGTGTCCGCGGACTCGCGAAGCTGAGCACGGACATGGACGCGATGTACGCGCTCGGCACCATTCCGGTCGAGGACCTGGCGACGACGCACAGCGCGTCGCTGCAGATGCGCGTGACGCTCGACAGTCTCGCCGGGCAGACGAACCCGAGCGACGCGAAGCGCGCCGTCGAGCGCGTGCGCGAATCCGACAAGAAGCTGACCGCCGCGTGGAACGACTACTACCCGGCCAAGGTGACCGCGGACGACGAGCGCAAGGTCGCCGACCAGATCGCGAGCCAGCTCGCCGCGTTCCGTTCGCTCGCCGACGCGGCGCTCGCCGCGGCCGAGGCCGGCAACGCCGAGGCCGTCGGTACGACGCTCGACAAGCTGCGCCCGGTCGGCAACGCCCTGAGCGACAGCGTCGATTCGGACATCGCGATCAACGTGGCGCAGGTGAAGGACGCCGCCACGCAAGGCAGCGATACGTTCCACCTGCTGCAGTGGGTGTCGTTCGGCGTGCTTGCCATCGGCGTGGCGGTGGCGATCGGCGCGTGGTTCTATTTGCAGCGCGCGATCACGCAGCCGCTCGAAATCGCGATGACGGCTGCCCGGCGCATCGCGGACGGACGGCTTGAAAACCGGCTCGAGACCCGCTCGACGGACGAATTCGGCCGCCTGCTGAGCGCGCTGCGCCAGATGGACACGCAGCTCGCCGGCATCGTGCGCGGCATCAAGACGTCGAGCGAATCGATCCTGGTCGCGTCGAAACAGATCGCGGCGGGCAACATGGATTTGTCGTCGCGCACCGAGGAACAGGCCGCGTCGCTCGAGCAGACCGCGGCGAGCATGGACGAACTGACCGCGACGGTCAAACAGAACGCGGAGAACGCGCTCCAGGCGACAACGCTCGCGACGAACGCATCGCAGATCGCGGACAGGGGCGGTGAAGCGGTCGGGCAGATGCTCGCGACGATGACGGAGATCAGCACCAGCTCGACGAAGATCGCCGACATCACCGGCCTGATCGAGAGCATCGCGTTCCAGACCAACATCCTCGCGCTGAACGCGGCCGTCGAGGCGGCCCGCGCCGGCGAACAGGGACGCGGCTTTGCCGTCGTCGCCGGCGAGGTGCGCAGCCTCGCACAGCGCGCGTCGAGCGCCGCGAAGGAGATCAAGGACCTGATCCAGCGCTCGGCGACGACCGTCCGGGAGGGGTCGACGCAGGCCGAAGCAGTCGGCCGCACGATGAGCGAGATTCAGCAGGCGATCCGCCGCGTCTCGGACATCAACGCGGAGATTGCCGCCGCATCCGACGAGCAGAGCCGCGGCATCGAACAGGTCAACGTGGCTGTCGGCCAGATGGACGAAGTCACGCAGCAGAACGCGGCGCTCGTCGAAGAAGCGTCCGCGGCGGCGCAGTCGCTCGAGCAGCAGGCCGCGGAGCAGAAGCGCGCGATCTCCGTGTTCAGGCTGTCCGGTGAAACGGGTGAAGCCGGCGCCGCCGGCGCGATCCCGGCGGCGGCCTCCGCCGCCGCGCACCGGCCGCAGCGCCCCGCCCCGCGCCGCGCCGCAGCCCAGCCGGCGCTGGCGGCGGCAGGCGCGTCCGGGCCGGCCGACTGGGAGACGTTCTGACGCGCGGGCGCAGCGCCGCCTACGACCCGCCGAACCAGTTGTACCCCTGGTCGACCCAGTAGCCGCCCGGAAACGTATCGGTCACGAAGATCTCCATGATGTGCTTCGGGTTCTTGTAACCGAGCTTGGTCGGCATCCTGAGCTTCATCGGGAAGCCGAATTCCGGCGGCAGCCGCTGGCCGTCGTAGTCGAACGCGAGCAGCGTCTGCGGATGCAGCGCGGTCGGCATGTCGATGCTCTCGTAGTAATCGTCCGCGCATTTGAAGCCGACGTACTTCGCGTGCGTATCGGCACCGGCGCGTGCGAGAAACGCGCCGAACGGCGTGCCGCCCCAGCGGCCGATTGCGCTCCACCCTTCCACGCAGATGTGCCGCGTGATCTGTTCCGCGTGCGGCAGCGCATACAGTTCGTCGAGCGTCCACACGCGCTTGCCCGTCACGCGGCCGGACAGCACGAGTCGATACGTCGACGCATCGACGTGCGGCACGTCGTCGATCCCGTAGTACGCGTTGAACGGGAACGGTCGCGTGATGTCGGCTTCGGTGTAGGTCGGCGCGAGCCGCTCGCCATTGAACAGCCACGCCTGCACGCGGTCGTTCATGCGCGACACCTTCTCGAGGAACGTGTTGACCGACGCATCGTCCTGCAGCGTGCAGCCGGTCAGCATCGTCAGGCCGCCGAGCGTCAGCACGCGCCGGTTGAACAGCCGCCGCGACGGCATCTCGAGCTCGCGGCGCACGTCGAGTTCGAGCGACTTCCGGTCGAGCGTCCAGCGCGAACCGTCGCGCTTGTATTCGGATTCAGACATGATGATTTCCTTCGCCCGACGTTGACGGGTCAGCGCCCGCGCAACATCGCGAGCAGCGAGCGCGGCACCAGCAGCGCCATCGCGACGTGAACGACAACGAATGCGACGAGCAGCGACATCGCCCAGAAGTGCACGACACGCGCGTTGTCATAGCCGCCGAACAATTCGCGCAGCAGCGGGAATTGCACGGATTTCCAGATCGTGAGCCCCGACAGCACCAGCACGACGAGATCGACGATCGCGGTCAGGTAGGCGGCACGCTGCACCGCGTTGTAGACGCTCAGGTCGGCGTGCGACAGCCGCCCGCCGAGCGCGGCACGGATGTCGCGCCAGATCGACGCCGGCGTGACGGGCAGCATCTTGCGCGCGAGGCGCCCCGTCGCGATCGACATCGCGAGGTAGAACAGCCCGTTGCCGACCAGCAGCCACATCGCCGCGAAATGCCATTGCAGCGCGCCGCCGAGCCAGCCGCCCAGCGTGATGCCATGCGGAAACACGAACGGCGGATAGATCGGCGACGCGTCGTAGATGCGCCAGCCGGACAGCACCATCAGGATCGCCGCGAGCGCGTTGAGCCAGTGGCTCGCGCGCACCCACAGCGGATGGATCGGGCGCGCGGGCGGCGTGGCGGCCGCACGGCCGGTGGCAGGAACGGTTTGCATGATGAAGTCTCCCGGAATGGGTCGACGAAGCGCAATGCGGGCGGCCGCCGTGCGACGCACGCGCCGGCCGCGCCGCGCCTGCCTACGTCAGTTCGACGGCGCCATCTTGTCGCCCGACGGCTTGCCCATCTCGTCGTGCGACATCGCGTCCTTCTTCATCGCGTCTTTCTTCATCGCATGCTTCTTCATGCCGTCCTTCTTCATCGCGTCATGGCCCATTGCATCCTTGGCCATCGCGTCGTGGCCCATCGCGTCCTTCGACATCGACGAGCCGGGCTGCGACATCGCATCGTTCTGGGCATACGCGCCCGTGGCGATCGTGGCGAAAGCGGCGACGCAAGCGGCAATCAGTACTTTTTTCATGACATCTCTCCACAACATGGGTTTAAGGAGCCGAATAGACGGACGACGTCGCGGGAAATGACAGCCGCTGCGAAAATTTTTTTTGAAGTTGTGCGAAAGCGCGTCATGTTGCACCGCTTCACCACTGCCGGCCGAGCCGCAGGGCCATACGGCGGCGACGCGCGCTGCCATTTCGACGGGCCATCGCACCCGCCCGCCATGCTGCGGCCGCGCCAGGGCAGCCGATCCTCTCCCGGTTGAAACCGCCGCCAAGCCAGTGTATCGTGTGCGCTGCTAACGCGGGGGTCCTGCAATGCGCCCGGTCAAACAACCGGCATTGCGGGTGAGAAATACCCTTTGAACCTGATCTGGATAATGCCAGCGCAGGGAAGCGTACGGATTTCACCGCCATCCTTCTGACGAAATCCGCCGCCTCACCAAGCCTCGTCTCCTGCTTAGCTCGAGCCCCACATACTTCAAGGGCTCCGGGCAAGCGCCGAAGCGCCTGTCCGGCGCTCGCACAGGAGATTGCATGAACGCCAATCCGAAGTTTCTGTCCGCCGACGCTCACGTCGATGCCGCGGCCGTCGCCCCGCTGCCGAATTCCCGCAAGGTTTATGTAACCGGCTCGCAGCCCGACATCCGCGTGCCGATGCGTGAAATCACGCAGGCCGACACGCCGACCGGCTTCGGCGGCGAAAAGAATCCGCCGATCTACGTGTACGACACGTCCGGCCCCTACACCGATCCGGACGCGAAGATCGACATCCGCGCGGGCCTCGCCGCGCTGCGCCAGGGCTGGATCGAGGCACGCGGCGACACCGAAGTGCTCGGCGGCCTGTCGAGCCGGTACGGCCTCGAGCGCGCGGCCGACCCGGCCACCGCCGACCTGCGGTTCCCCGGCCTGCACCGCAACCCGCGCCGCGCACAGGCCGGCAAGAACGTCACGCAGATGCACTATGCGCGCCAGGGCATCATCACGCCGGAAATGGAATTCATCGCGATCCGCGAGAACCAGCGCCGCGCCGAGTACCTCGAGAGCCTGAAGGCAAGCGGCCCGAACGGCGCGAAGCTCGCCGCGATGATGGGCCGCCAGCACCCGGGCCAGGCGTTCGGCGCGGCGGCGTTCGGCGCGAACGCGCCGGCCGAGATCACGCCGGAATTCGTGCGCTCGGAAGTGGCGTGCGGCCGCGCGATCATCCCCGCGAACATCAACCACCCGGAATCCGAGCCGATGATCATCGGCCGCAACTTCCTCGTGAAGATCAACGCGAACATCGGCAACTCGGCCGTCACGTCGTCGATCGGCGAGGAAGTCGACAAGATGACGTGGGCGATCCGCTGGGGCGGCGACACGGTGATGGACCTGTCGACCGGCAAGCACATCCACGAAACGCGCGAGTGGATCATCCGCAACAGCCCGGTGCCGATCGGCACGGTGCCGATCTACCAGGCGCTGGAAAAGGTCAACGGCAAGGCCGAGGACCTCACCTGGGAAATCTTCCGCGACACGCTGATCGAACAGGCCGAGCAAGGCGTCGACTACTTCACGATCCACGCGGGCGTGCGCCTGCAGTACGTGCCGCTCACCGCGAACCGGATGACCGGCATCGTGTCGCGCGGCGGCTCGATCATGGCGAAGTGGTGCCTCGCGCATCACAAGGAAAGCTTCCTGTACGAACACTTCGAAGAGATCTGCGAGATCATGAAGGCGTACGACGTGAGCTTCTCGCTCGGTGACGGCCTGCGCCCCGGCTCGATCTACGACGCGAACGACGAAGCGCAGCTCGGCGAGCTGAAGACGCTCGGCGAACTCACGCAGATCGCATGGAAGCACGACGTGCAGGTGATGATCGAAGGCCCCGGCCACGTGCCGATGCAGTTGATCAAGGAGAACATGGATCTCCAGCTCGACTGGTGCAAGGAGGCGCCGTTCTACACGCTCGGGCCGCTGACCACCGACATCGCACCGGGCTACGACCACATCACGTCGGGCATCGGCGCCGCGATGATCGGCTGGTTCGGCACCGCGATGCTGTGCTACGTGACGCCGAAGGAGCATCTCGGCCTGCCGAACAAGGACGACGTGAAGGAAGGCATCATCACGTACAAGCTCGCCGCGCACGCGGCCGACCTGGCCAAGGGCCACCCGGGCGCGCAGGTGCGCGACAACGCGCTGTCGAAGGCGCGCTTCGAGTTCCGCTGGGAAGACCAGTTCAACATCGGTCTCGATCCGGACAAGGCGCGCGAATTCCACGACGAAACGCTGCCGAAGGATTCCGCGAAAGTCGCCCACTTCTGCTCGATGTGCGGCCCGCACTTCTGCTCGATGAAGATCACGCAGGACGTGCGCGAATTCGCGGCGCAGCAGGGCGTGTCGGAATCCGAAGCGCTGAAGAAGGGGATGGAAGTGAAGGCGGTCGAGTTCGTCAAGACCGGCGCCGAAATCTATCACCGTCAGTAACCGCCAGTAAGCGCATGCGCGATCCGGCGCTCCCCGCCGGATCGCCTCGCCATGCACGAAGCCCGCTTTCGAGCGGGCTTTTTTGCGCATGTTGCGTGCCTGCCGGCGCACGGGAAAACCACCGGAAACAATTCATTACGAAACCGCGCGAGCCTTAACAAGTCCTTACAGCAGCGCCGGGGGACGGCGCGTAGATTGGGTTCATGCGCGGCCGCCGGTCGGTCGCGTGTCCTCCGTTCACAACCGCAAGGACAACGATCATGAATTCGATACGGCGTATTGGGGTATGCGCGCTGCTCGTCGCGACCGTGGCCAGCCTGTCGGCCTGTGACTCGATGACGAGCCGCCAGCGCGACACGGCAATCGGTGCGGGTGTCGGCGGCGTCGCTGGCGCGGCGATCGGCGGCAGCGCGCTGTCGACGCTGGGCGGCGCAGCGGCCGGCGGCATCATCGGCAACCAGGTCGGCAAGTAAGCGGCGCAGCGCGCCGCGACGGTCAGCCAGACGGCGTTTTCGCGGTGCGGAAGCGCCGTTTTCGCATGCGGCGCCGCAACGTAACGGGCCGCCAGCCGGGCCGCCCGCGCGGAAATGATCCGTTACCGTTTTGCACACCGTGTCATCGGCGCGCGGCCTAAGCTTAAGCATCTGCCGATTGCCGGCTCCGCCGGAGAGACATCATGAACAGGACCCTCGTCGCCGCGGCGCTCGCCTGCGTGACGCTCGCCGGCTGCTACTATCCGTACGGCTATTATCCCGGCGGCTATTACACGGCCGCACCGGTGCAGCCGGCCCCCGTCTACGTCGATCCGGGCCCCGCCTATTACTATCCCGCGCCTGCCTATGCACCCGCCTGGGGCGGCTATTGGGGACCGGCGCTCTCGCTCGATTTCGGCTTCGGCGGACGCGGCGGCTGGCGCCATCACTGACCGGGCACGACCGCCGGCCGGCGGCCGCCCCGCGCCGGCCGCCGACGACACGCCCATTTCTTACCGTTTCTTGCCGTTTCATCGAAACGTGAAACGACGGCGTGGTAGCGGGGTGTAAGATTCTCCGCATCCCATCCCTGCCCTTCACGATCGATGTCCCCCAAGAACGCCCTTCTGCTGACCGTGCTCGCTGCCCTGTGGGGTGCGTCGTTCCTGTTTATCCGGATCGGCGTCGTCGATCTCGGCGTCGCGCCCCTTATGGCATTACGGGTAGGCATCGGCGCACTGTTTCTCGCGGGCTTCGCGCTCACCCGCTTCAAACCTGCCGATCTCGGCGCCCGGCTGCGCCGTCATGCGTGGCCGCTGTTCGTCGTCGGCGCGCTGAACTCAGGCATTCCGTTCTGCCTGTTCGCATTCGCCGAACTGACGCTGTCGGCCGGCGTGACATCGGTGATCAACGCGACGACGCCGCTCTGGGGCGCGCTCGTGGCCTACCTGTGGCTGAAGGACAAGCTGTCGCGGCCGCGCGCGCTCGGCCTCGTCATCGGTTTCGCCGGCGTGCTCACGCTCGTGTGGAACCAGATCGCGAATGCGCACGGCGAAACGGGCGCCGCGGCGACCGCGCTCGCCGCCGCAGCAGCCCTCGGCGCGACGCTGCTGTACGGCATCGCGGCCAATTACACGAAGCGCAAGTTGACCGGCGTCGATCCGCTCGTCAACGCGACCGGCAGCATGATCGGCTCGACCCTCCTGCTGCTGCCGTTCGCGATCGCCACCTGGCCGGCCGCGCCGGTCAGCGCGCACGCGTGGGGCTCGGTGCTCGCCCTCGGTGTCGCCTGCACCGGCATCGCGTATTTCATCTATTTCTACCTGATCGCGCACATCGGCCCCGCCCGCGCGATCACCGTGACGTTCGTGATCCCCGTGTTCGGCCTGCTGTGGGGCGCGCTGTTCCTCGGCGAACACGTGACTGCCGTGATGATCGAAGGCTGCGCGATCGTGCTCGTCGGCACCGCGCTCGCGACCGGCGCGATCAAGCGGATTCCCGGGATCCGGCCGCGCAGCGGCGAAGCGACCTGACGCTTCATTCGGGCGCACGCGCCGTCCCGCCATCGGCCGGGCCGTGATGCCTGACGGCCGGGCGGGCGCCAACTGTCCGCCGCCGCGCCGCGGATGGCGCTGCCGCGCGGCCGTCATTCCTCTGACGGCGACGTTCGCCCGCCACCGCGCCGGCCGCCGGGAGTTCCCGCTTCGCCGCGCACGCCATGGCATGCCACCGGATTGTCGTGTGCGGCGGCGGCCCGCTCCGCTTCGCGGCGCTCACGCGCGGCGCGCACGCGAGCGGCACGGGCCGCAGCTGCATTCCCGCGTGCGTGTGGAGTTTCCCTGATACGCGAGCGGCCCCGTTCCCGTTACACTTCGAACACTTACCCGCAGAAGGCGGTCTCGATGACCCACGTCCTTTCGCGTCCGCCGGTGCATGCGACTGCTTCAGCGTGGCGACGCGCTGCCGCTCCGCCACTCGCCCCCGGGCACCGTTGACATGAAGCCCGCCCGCGATCTCTCGCTCGACTCCCTGCTCGAACGCCTCACGCCGACGCCCGGCGGCTGGATCGCCACCTATCGCACCACGGCATTGCGCAGCGTGTTCCAGCCCGTGCTGTCGATCACGCACAAGCGGGTCGTCGGTTACGAGGCGCTGCTGCGCGTCGTCGATGCGAACGGCGCGCTGATCTCGCCCGCTGCACTGTTCGACAAGACGCGCGGCGACGCCGATGCGCTGTTGCTCGACCGGCTCGCGCGCTGCCTGCACACGGCCAACTTCGTCGCGCAGGGCATCGGCGACGGCTGGCTGTTCCTGAACGTCACGCCGCGCGTGCTCGACTCGGGCCTCGTGCAGCGCGAATTCGTCGAGGCGCTGTGCCGGCATTTCTCGCTGCCGCCGAACCGCATCGTGCTGGAGGTCGTCGAACAGCCCTCGCGCGACGAAGCCGCGCTCGCCCGCACGATCGACATGATCCAGCATCGCGACTTCCTGATCGCGATCGACGATTTCGGCACGGGATTCTCGAATTTCGACCGCGTGTGGCGCGCGCGACCCGACATCGTCAAGCTCGATCGCTCGCTCGTCGAACGTTCGACCGGTTCGGCCGAAGATCGCCGCATCATGCATCACCTCGTGTCGATGCTGCATCAGGCCGGCGCGATGGTGCTCGCCGAGGGGGTCGAGAGCGACGACTCGCTGCAGGCGCTGATGGAAGCCGACATCGATTTCGTGCAGGGTTTCCAGTTCGGCCAGCCCGATGCATCGATCGCACACGCGAGCGCAGCAGCACCCGCGATGCTCGACGCCGCGTGGCAGCGCTTCATTGCCCGCCGGCACGCGCCGGTCATCGCCGAGCAGCCGGGCTTCGACGCGATCGAACGGCTCGTGCTGACCGGCGCGGCCGCGTTTTCCGCGAGCGGCAACCTGCAGGACGCCGCGCAGCGCGTGTTCGCGGTGCCGGCCGCGCGCCGCGTGTTCGTCACCGACGAAACCGGCGAGCAGTTCCTGCCGTCGATCGGCGCGCGCGCCGACGACGGCCAGGCGGGCGTCGCCCGCCTCGCCCCGCTGTTCCCGGAAACCCACAGCAACTGGTCGCGGCGCCCGTATTTCCAGCGCGCGATCGCCGCGCCCGGGCGCGTCGCGCTGATGGGCCCGCACTTCTCGCTGACGGAAGGTCGCGACTGCTATACGGCCGCCGTCGCGATCCGTGCGCAGAGCCGGCTCATCGTGTTCTGTGTCGACTTCGTGCTCGACAGCGCCGGGACCGTGATGCGCTAACCCGCGCGACGGCAGGCAAACGACGCTCGCGCCAGTTGTTCGCCCCCCGTCCATTCGTCAGTCGATCACCTTCCCTCTCCCCGACTTCACCACGCTGCGGCGCGACTTGTGCTCGAGCCGCCGCTCCTTCGACGCGCGCGTCGGCCGCGTGGCGACCCGTGCGCGCGGCGTGAACGCAACGCCGCTGATCAACGCATCGAGTCGCGCCAGCGCAGCCTCGCGATTCTTCTCCTGGGTGCGATATTCCTGCGACTTGATCACGACGATGCCGTCGCGCGTGATGCGCTGGTCGGACAGCGCGAGGAGCCGCTCCTTGATGGCGGGCGGCAACGACGACGCGCGGATATCGAAGCGCAGGTGGATCGCGCTCGACACCTTGTTCACGTTCTGCCCGCCCGCGCCCTGCGCGCGCACGGCCGTCCATTCGACTTCGGCTGGATCGAGCGTATAGCGGATCATCATCGCGAAGCCTCCATGCGGCGCCGCGCGAGCGCCTCGTCGACGCGCGCCGCGAGCCCCGAATCGCGCTGCGTGCGCGTTGCAACCGCCTGCGCCAGCACGCGCCGCGGCCCGATCACCTGGACGCGCGTGCGGGCACGCGTGACGGCCGTATAGACGAGTTCGCGCGTGAGCACGCGGCCGAACGACGCAGGCAGCACGAGCGCGGCTTCGTCGAATTCCGAACCCTGCGATTTGTGGACCGTCAGCGCGAACGCCGTTTCGTGCGGCGGCAGCGCGGCCGGCGACACCGCGCGCGCGGTGCCGTCCGCTCGCCTGAACCAGACGCGCAGCACGCCGTGCGCGTCGGGCAGCGCAATACCGATATCGCCGTTGAACAGCCCGAGCGCATAGTCGTTGCGCGTCACCATGATCGGCCGCCCCGTGAACCAGTGCGCGCCAACCGCGAGCGGCACGCGCGCCGCGTGGCGCACGTGCGCGGCCACGAGCGCATTGACGTGCTCCGCGCCGCGCAAGCCGCTGCGGGTCGCGCACAGAATCCGGAACCGGTTGAGCGCGTCGAACAGCGGCAGCGGATCGGGGACGGGCGCGGCCAGCGTGTCGCGCAACGCGTCGAGATACGCACCGAAGCGCCGCGCGAGCCGCTCGACCGTCGACGACGCGAGCGACTCGCCCGCATCGTCGTGGAACGACGCGGCGGCCGAATCGTCGGCGGGCAGCGCGTCGAGCGCGGCCTGCACGTCGCCGCTGCGGATCGCGAGCGACAGCCGCCCGATCGGCGAATCGAGACCGAAGCGGTAATTGCGTTCGAGCCAGACCACGCAGTCGGCGAGCGGTGCGGGTGCGGGTGCGGGTGCGGGTGCGGGTGCGGGTGCGGGTGCGGGTGCGGGTGCGGGTGCCGGTGCCGGTGCCGGTGCCGGTGCCGGTGCCGGTGCGAGCGTGGCAGACACGGCGGCGGGTTCGCCCGGCAGGATCGACGCAAGCGCCACGTCGCCTGCGTCGAACCGCGGCAGCTCGACGGCGTCGAGCCACGCGAGTTCGCCGGCCTCGATCCAAGCCGGTGCGTCGCCTGCCTCGTCGGCCTCACCGGCTTCGGTCAGCATCGGATCGGCGGTGGGCAGCTGCGCGACGCCGATCGTCGAAACTTCGCTATCCTGCGGTTCGTCGTCGAAGAGCGAAGCCTGTCGCTCATCGACGTGCCGTCGCGGTGCCGGTTTGCGCGTCGTGGCAGCAGCAGGCGCCAAGGCCCGAGCTGCGGCGGAAACGAGATGCGCAGTGGGAGCGGCTGCGGCTGCGGCCGCGACTTCGTCCTGCACCGGCAACGCCGCGACGAATGCCGCCTCGTCGATGCCGAGCGCCTGCGCGATGCGTGTGCGCGCGGCAGCGGTAAACGCCGGCCGCGAGCTCAACTCCGCGAACACGGCGCCCGCCTCGACCGCGGCCAGTTGGTCCTTGTCGCCGAGCAGCACGAGCCGCGCACCCGGCGCGAGCGCATCGAGCAGATGCGCGGCAAGCGCGACGTCGATCATCGACGCCTCGTCGACGACGATCAGGTCGTATGGCAGCGGATTGTCGCGATGATGCCGGAACCCGGCCGCCCCGCCGCCGCCCAGCAGCCGATGCAGCGTGTACGACGTGTCCGGCAGGCGCGCCGCGAGTTCGGGCGGCAGGTCGCCAGCCCGCGCATGCAGCGCTTCCTGCATCCGCTGCGCGGCCTTGCCGGTCGGCGCGGCCAGCGCGACGCGCAGCCGCGGATGCGCGTCGAGCAGACAGGCCAGCACGCCGACGACGGTCGTCGTCTTGCCCGTGCCCGGGCCGCCGCTGACGATCGTCACGCGGCCCGTCAGCGCGACGATCGCCGCGACGCGCTGCCAGTCGACTTCGCCGGTTGCCGGCCCGAAGTAACGCGCGAGGCTGTCGCGCAACCGGTCGGGCGCGAGACCTTCGTCCGGCGCGGCCACACCGGCCTGTGCGACGAGCGCATCGGCAAGCCGCCGCTCGTAGTCGAAATAGCGCGACAGGTACAGGTGGTCGTGGCGGTCGACGATCAGCGGCCGCTCGTCGCCGCGTGCGAGCGTGCCGAACGCGACCACGCCGCTCGCGGCAAGCGCCGCGCGGATTTCGTCGAGCGGCGCTTCATAGCGCTGCGCGAGCGCGCCGAGCGCAACGCACACGTGGCCGCCTGCGGTCGCACGACTCGTCGCGAACGCGGCGCGCGCCGCCCAGCGGGCGGCCGCAGCCGGCGCGCCGGCGCGGCGAGAGAGATCGCCGATACGGCGCGCGAAGCCTTCCGCAAGCGCAATGCCGAAATCGGCGGGTTCGGGCAGCCGCGCGACGAGGCCGCCGGTAAATTCGAGCGTGTCGTCCTGCGCATTCATGTTCATGCGCGGCCCCCTTCCATCATCCGGTCGAGTGCGTCGACGAGCGCGCGCTCGGGCCGCCGCGCATGCACACCGGCCGGCTCGCCGCCGCTGCGCCAGTCGGGCCGCACACCACGCACGAACAGGTACAGGTAGCCCGCGATATGCGTGTCGTAGTCGTAGTCGGGCAGCCGCCCGCGCAGGTAGCGATGCAGTGCGACCGTATAGAGCAGCGCCTGCAGGTGATACGCGTGATCGGCCATCGCGACGTCGAGCGCGCGCGGGCCGTAGGCGTCCGGCGTCGTGCCGAGATGGTTCGACTTCCAGTCGACGATCCAGAAGCGGCCGTCGTGTTCGACGATCATGTCGATGAAACCCTTGATGAAACCGGCGAGCATGCCCGCCTCCAGTGCAACGTCCGGGTAGCCGTGCGCGACCAGCAGGCGGCGCAGCGCCATCAGGTCGAGCGACGGCGCCGGGAACAGGAAACCCATTTCGTCGAGCCGCTTCGCCGGATCGAGGTCGGCGAGCCGCATGCCCGGCACGAGCTCGGTGCGCACGACATCGTCGACCAGTTGCACCATCATCGCCGGCAGGCGTGTCGCGAGTTCGGGGTCGGCTTCGACCGGCCGGTCGTGCAGCGCGCCGAGCGCGGCCCTGGGCCACGACTCGGGCTCCGTGAACCAGCTGAGCTCGAACAGGCGGTGCAGGCACTCGCCGGCCGCCGCGCCGCGCGGGAACATGAGGATGTCGTCGTCCGGCGGTTCGGGTGCGACCGTATCGACCCACAGCCACTCGCCGTCCGGCGCCACCGCGGCAAGCGCGTCGTGATCGGGCCGCAGTTCGTCGTCAGGCACCGCCGCGACGCCCGCCTCCTCGCGCGCCATCGACGCGGTCAGCGAACTGAAGCTCGCCATCCGCCACGCATCGCGCAGCATGCGCGTCGCATGGCGCGCCGCGAGCGTCTGCGACGCGTCGTGCCCGGCCGCGAGACGCTCGGGTCGCGCCGGCGCCGGCAGCGGCGCAACGCTCACGGGGCCACCCGCGAGCGCCTGCCACGCCGTATCGAGCGCGGCTTCGTCGGGCGGCTCGTCGAGCCATGCGTCGAACGACTGGCCTGCGCCGGCAACGAGCCAGTTGAGCACGCTGCGCCGCGCTTCGCGCGTCGAGCGCGACGACTGGTACGGGCCGGCGACGACGTAGCAGCGATAGACCGCGCGCGTAAGCGCCACGTAGACGAGCCGCGCGCGCTCCGCGGCCTGCTCGCGCAGCGCCTGCCGCGCCGCATGTGCGGCCGCCTCATCGTCGCATCCGTAATGCAGCACCGCGTCGCCCGCATCGTCGTGATATTCGCGCGCATCCGGCAGCGCCGACGCGGGCGGCTCACGCAACCCGCCGTCGTTCAGGAACGGACAGAACACGATCGCGTATTCGAGGCCTTTCGACTTGTGCACGGTGACGATCTGCACGAGGTTGCGGTCGGATTCGAGACGCAGCTGCGCTTCCTCGCCGCCGCCGCCGAGCCGTTGCGCGGCGAGCCAGCGCAGCGTCGGCGCGATGCCCGGTTGCGCGGACGCGCGCGCCTGCGTCAGTTCGGCCAGATGGTTGATGTCGGTCACGCGACGCTCGCCGTCCGCGCCAGCCATCAGGCGTTCGGCAACCCGTAGCTCGCGCGTGAACGTGCGCCACATCACCGCAAAGCCGCGTTCGCGCCACAACAGCCGATACCGCGAGAAGCGCTCGACCCAGTTCATCGCGTCGGCGCCATCCGCCGCCGATGCTTCACGTTGCGCGTCGCCGTCGCCCTGCTCCATCCGCCACAGCGCACCGGCATCGAGGCCGAACCAGTCGGATGCGAGCGCCGCACGCAAGCGCCGCAGGTCGCCCGGGGCATCGATCGCCGCCAGCACGCGCTCGAGCTGCTCGGCGTCGCCGGTCGAGAACACCGAGGCCTGCGCCAGTTCGACGCTGCCGATGCCCCACGTGGCCAGCACGCGCTTCACGAGACTGCCCTGCCGGTGCGTCTGCACGAGCACCGCGATATCGGCCGGCGACAGCGGCGTATCGCCGAGCCGCACGCGCCCTTCGCGCGCGCCGCGCATCAGCCGCGCGATCTCGGCGGCACAGGCCTGCGCGGCCTGCGCCTGCGCTTCACGCTTGAGCAACGTGCCTTCGCCGCCCGGCAACGTCCAGACCCGAAAATCGCCGGCCGGGCCCGGATCGGTCGCGTCGACGAACGGCGCACGCACGCGCGTGCCCGCGCGCACCGCGTAGTAATCGAGCCCGTCGAGCACGAACGCGCGCGGATTCGACATGAAGAAGCGGTTGCACGCATCGACGATCGCGGGCGTCGAACGCTGGTTGACCGCGAGTGTGTAGCACGCGCTCGCCCGTGCACGCGCAGCCAGATAGGTATGCAGATCGGCCGCGCGGAAGCTGTAGATCGCCTGCTTCGGATCGCCGACGAGAAACAGTGGCCCGCCCGGCGCGAAGATCCGGTCGAAGATCGCGAACTGCAGCGGGTCGGTATCCTGGAACTCGTCGATCAGCGCGGCCGGATAGCGCGCGCGCAGCGTCTGCGCGAGCCACGGATGCGCATGCAGCGCGTGGTACAGGTTCGCGAGCAGATCGTCGAACGAGACGACGCGCCGCGTGCGCTTGCGCTCGGCCAGCTCGCCCGGCGCCATGTCGAGCCATTCGGCGATCAGCGCGAGCCAGCGCGCGCGCTGCGCGGCCTCGGCCGCCGCCACGGCCGCTTCGAGCGCATCGGCCACGTCGAAGAACGCGTGTTCGGGCGTCGCGCCGCCTTTTTTCGTCGCCTTCACCAACGCAGTGCGCGTGAGCTTCAGCGCGGCCTTCGGCAGCGCGGCCGTCGCGTCGCCCTGCGCGAAATGCGCGGTCCATGCGGCAAGCGCATCGGCAACCGCTTCGGGTTTGTGCGAGCGCTGGTTGAGCGCGGGCTGCGCGGTGCGCAGCAACGCATCGATCGACTCGCACTCGGCCGCCCACATCCGCTCGGCCTCGGCGAAGCATGCGGCAGCAGCCGCCTCGGCCGATTCGTCCGGCTCGCTCACGCCGTCCCAGCGCAGCGCGGCAAGCGGTTTCTTCAGCCGGCGCGCAAGCTGGGCATCGAGCGCGGCCGGGCCCGCGCCCGATTCGACGAGCCAGATCGCAAAGCCCGGCCAGCGCGCGGCCGCCGGTTCGACGCGCGTGCGCCAGAAATCCGCTGCGAGTTCGAAGCGCAGCGCCGCGTCGTCGGCCTCCATGTCGAACGCGAACGGCATCGCCGCCGCGAATGGCGCTTCCTGCAACGCGCGCTGGCAGAACGCGTGAATCGTATGGATCGCGGCCTGGTCGAATGCGCGCAGCGCGCGCCGGATCCGCTTCGCAGCCGTCTCGGGATCGAGCGCGCCGCTTTCGCCGAGCGTGGTTTCGAGCAGGCGCGCGATGAACGGATCGCCGCCGTCGTCACCCGTGTCGAGCGCATGCGCAAGCTGCGCGAGCCGGCTGCGAATCCGCTCGTGCAGCTCGGCAGTCGCCGCTTTCGTGAAGGTCACGACGAGGATTTCATCCGCACCGAGATCCTTTTCCAGCAACAGGCGCACATAGAGTGCGCAGATGTTCCAGGTCTTGCCGGTGCCGGCCGATGCCTCGATCTGGTTGACGCCGTCGAGCGGGCACGCGAACACGTCGAGTTCGACCGCCTGTTGCGGCTGCGACCCGGCACTCATGCGACCTCCTTCAGATGCTCGACGAGCGGATCGAACACGAGCCGCGCGAGTGTGCCGAACGGCTCGTCGAGCGATGCATGCGCACCGCGCCACGCGATCGCGATGGCCGGATCGTCGGCCTCGCTCACGACCCGTTCGTTGATCCAGACGCTCGCGGCCTTCGCCTCGCCGTCGGACACCCTCGCCCACGCGCTGCGCGGGAAAAACCGCAACGGCATGCGCCGCCCCGCGCGAAACAACGCGGCCAGCGGCGCGAGCCGCTCGAGCGGCGCCGCGACGGGCGTCAGCTCGAATGCGCCGCCGCTACCGAACCACAGCGTGCGGCGCGGGCCGCCAGGATCCACCGCGCAGTAGACGAGATGCGCGAGCCACGCTGACAGGTAGTCGCGCGCACTCGGCCGCGCGTAGCGGTAGATGATCTGCCCGGCCGGCGTCAGCCGGTTCAGCGTGCCGTGCAGTTCGAGCGGCGCGCTCACCGCGTCGCCCGACAGCAGCGCGTCGTCGGCGCCGAACAGCGCCTGTTCCGTGTCGGGCCAGACGGGCATGACGGTGAGCGAGAACGGCCGCCGCTCCATCCCGTCGGCCAGTGCGCGGCGCACGTTCGACGCGAGCTGCGTCATCGAACCAAGCGCCTGATCGCGCCACACGGCGCCCGTCGCGCCGCCCGGCAGCTCGGGGCTCGCGTCCGCAATGCGCAGCGCGTGATCGTGCGCGCCGCCCTCGTCCGACTCGATCAGCAGCGGCAGCACGCGCTCGGCGAGCGCATCGCTGCCGGCGAAGTCGAGCGCGAATGGCTCGGTGTCGAGCAGTTCGGCCTGTGCGTCGGCAAGCACGATGCCGAGCCGCGCGCGCAGCAGCGCACGCGCGGGATGCCGCCAGAAGCGTTCGAATTCGCTGAATGCGACCGGCTCGACCGGCTCGGCCGGCAGCGGCTGCGCGAAGAACGGCAGCTCGCGCGGCCCGTCGCGCGACGCCTCGGCGGCCAGCAGCGTCGCGAGCGTCGCGCGCTCGGCATCGTAGGAAACGAGTTCGCTGCCGGGCTGGAAATACGCGGCCGCGAACGGTTGCAGCGGATGCTCGATGACGAATGCGCGCCGCGCGGCCTCGACCGCGTCCGGCGGCGCGTCGGGCCCGGCCGAGACGAGCGCGAGATGGTCGAGCAGCTCGTCGACGAGTGCCGCGGGCGGCAGCGGCGCGTTGTCGCGAATGCTGCGGCCCGTGTACGCAATCATCAATCGGTCGCGCGCGGCGAGCAGCAGGTCGAGAAACAGGTTGCGCTCGTCGTCGCGGCGCTGGCGGTCACCGAGCTTCGGCAACACGGCCATCAGGTCGAATTCGTCCGCGCGCGCAAGACTCGGCAGCACGCCGTCGTCCATCCCGAGCAGGCAGACGACGCGATACGGCAGGCCGCGCAGGCTCGTCAGCGACGAGAACGTGACGCCGCCCCACGGCACGCCGCCGCGCGCCGGATCGTCGAGCGCGGCGGCCAGCCCCGCCCGGACGACGGCTGCCGGCAGCGCTTCGTCGGGCGCGCCCTCCGTCATCGCGGCCAGCATCGCGTCGAGCGCGTCGCGCACGCCCGCGAGCGCGTCCGCATACGCTGCGCCCGAATCGAAGAAACGCGCGAGCGTATCGGCGAACAGCTCGCTCCAGCCTTGCGGCGTATGCGATTCGGCCAGCCGCCGCGCGAAGCCGTCGAGATCGTCGGTGAAGCGCGCGAGCCGGCCGAGCAGTTCGGCCTCGCTGCCGGTGGCCGCCTCGATCGGCAGCCACGCGCCGACCGGCGCCGCGCCCTCCGGCATCGCATAACCGAGAAAGAGCCGCGCGAGCGCATCGGAAAACGTATGGCGCGGCGCCGCCACGGCCGCGTCGTCGCTCGCGCGCGGCGACAGCCCGCGCCGCGCGCCGGCGGCCGCGAGCCAGGTCTGCACCGTCTCCAGCGCCGCCGCATCGATGCCGTAGCGCGCCGCCACCGCGTCGACGCGCAGCCATTCGACCAGTTCGGGCGCACCGACCTGCCGCTCCGGCAACGCGAGCCAGTCGAGCAGCACGCGCGCGACCGGGTTCGCCTGCGACGGCGGCAGGCCGGTGATCCGGTAAGGCACATGCGCACCGCCGGTGCCAGCCGTGCCGAACACGGCGTCGATCAGCGGCCCGGCCGCCGCGAGATCGGCCACCGCGACGAGCACGTCGGACGGCTGCAGGCTCGCATCGGCGTCGAACCACGCGAGCAGCCGGTCGTGCAGCACCTCGAGCTGGCGCGCGAGGCTGTGGCACACGTGCACCTCGATCCCGCGCTCGGCCGGCGTGCCGCCGGTTTCGGCCTCCGGCTGCAATTCGAGGATCGCGTTCTGCACGCGCGCGAGCCACGTCGGCTCGGGATTCTCGATGAACCGCGACGCGTCGCCCGCCGCGGCGCTTTCAGTCAGTTCGTGCAGCATGTGCAGTTGCGCCTGGGTCTGCCTGCCCCATTCGGCGAGCAGCGGATGGCCGACTTCCTGGTAGTCGAGCCGCCCGGCCGCATCGAGCGCCTCGGCATGCGCGGCGGTCACGATGTCGAACCAGAACTCGCGACACGGGTTCAGCGCATAGACGCGCACGTCGATCCAGCGCGACAGCTCGCGCAGCAACGCGACATGCAGCGGCGGCATCGTGGGCAGCGCGAACACGGCGACCGATTCCGGCCAGTCCGCACGCGCAATGGTTTCAGGATCGAGATGGCGCGCCTCGACGAGGAAACGGTGCGCCGGCGGCGTGCCGCTGTCGCTCAGCTCGGCGAGCAGCGCGCGCCACAGCGCGGCCTGCCAGCGCTCGTCGTCGCGCGCGGCGTCGCTGATCCCGCGCGGCGCGGCGTCGCCCGCGAGCACGGACTCGCCGGCCTGCCATGCGGCCAGCCATTCGGGGCGATAGGTCAGGTAATGATCGAGCACGGCCGCGACGCGGTGTGCAAGCTCGTAGCGCATCGCATCGTCGGATGCGGACAGATACGCGGCCAGCCGCGGCGACGCGAGCCACGGCGCCCCGCCGGACGCCTGCGCGAACAGCCGGTAGCAGCGCCACACGAGGCGGTCGGGCGCGAACGGCGAGCGCTTGGGCACCGCCATCACGCGGCCGATCTGCGCCCACAGCCATTGCGCGAGATACGTGAACTCGACGTTCGCGCACACGCCGTTGCGCGCGGCGATGTCGAGCTCGAGACGGCGGCGCAGCGCCGCGCTCGGCACGATGACCTGCTGCGGCGCCCACGGGCCGTTGCGGGCCGGGAACGCGGCCAGATCCTCGAGCAGCGCGTCGGCCAGCGTTTCGTGACGATTCGAATAGAACAGATGGAGCATGAGGCGGGGCGTCGGATTCTCGCGCCGGCCGGACCGGGCGAACAGGTTCCCGAAGGATAGCAAATGGTCCGCCGCCGCGAGCATCGGCCGGACGGCCAGGTTTTGCGGACCGCGAAATACGATAGACTCGTCGCCAGTCAAGATGCCGCTCCCGGGCGTCTTCGTCTGCCATTCAGCCCATCGATGCGCTATTCGGTCGAAATCAGAAAGTTTTTTTACAGCCAGTACTTTTTCGGCGGCCTGCGGATCGCGGTCGGCGTCTCGCTGCCGGCCGTGCTGTGCCTGATCGTGTTTAACAACCGGGAGCTCGGCTTCACGATCTCGACGGGCGCGCTCGGCGCATGCGTCGTCGACATGCCGGGCCCGCTCAAGTACAAGCACAACGAAATGCTCGCCTGCAGCGTGATCGGTTTTCTGGCCGCGCTCGCAACCGGCCTCGCGACACCGAACATCTTCGTGCTGTGGCTCACCATCGTGCCGCTCACCTTCGTGCTGTCGCTGATCGTCGTCTACGGCAACCGCTGGCCGCAGATCAGCTTCGCCACGCTGTTCATGATGGTGATGACGCTCGAGGAGAAGTTCACGCCGCTGCAGGCGTTCGTCAACGCCGGCTGGATTCTCGCGGGCGGCCTCTGGTACACGTACTGGGCCACGCTCGTGTCGCAATGGCAGGCGCGCCGGATCGAGCAGCAGGCGCTCGCCGAGAGCCTGTTCGCGTGCGCCGACTACCTGCTCGCGCGCGCCCAGTTCTACGATCTCGATGCCGATCTCGACGAGTGCTACCGCAATCTCGTCGCGAAGCAGATCACCGCGGTCGAGACGCAGGAAACCGCGCGCGACATCGTGCTGCGCAACCTGCCGAAGCTGCGTCGCGGCAAGCTCGATCCCGGCCGCACGACGATGTACAACCTGTTCATCAACAGCGTCGACCTGCACGAACTGTTCGTCGGCGCGCACACCGACTACCCGCTGGTGCGCAACACGTTCGGCGGCTCGGATCTGATCATCTTCTACCGCGACCTGATCCGCAAGGCGGCCGCCGATCTCGAGGAGATCGGCCTCGCGGTGCTCGAGAACCGCGCACCGCATTCGCGGATCAGCGTGAAGGCCGAGCTGCGCGCGATCGAGTACGAGATCGAGCTGATGCGCAAGAAGAACTTCCCGGCCACCAACGCGGAAGCGTATGCGGCCGTGCTCGCCACGTTCCGGCGGATCTGGAGCGCGACGCGCCTGATCGACCGGATGCGCCGCAACCTGTCGGGCCACGCCGATCCGCAGCAGACCGAATTGAAGATCGACAAGGCGCTCACGCGCTTCCTGCAGCGCCGCCGGATGTCGCCGCTGCTGATCTTCTCGAACCTGAACATGCGCTCGCCGAGCTTCCGCCACGCGCTGCGCGTGACGATCGCGGTGGCGGTCGGGTTCTGGCTCGGCCGGCTGCTGCCGCTCACGAATGCGTACTGGATCGTGATGACGACCATCATCATCCTGAAGCCCGGTTACTCGCTCACCAAGCAGCGCAACGCGCAGCGGATCATCGGCACGCTGATCGGCTGCGCGGCGAGCATCGCGCTGATCTACACGGTGAAGGAGCCGCACCTGCTGATCGCGATCATGTTCGGGTCGATGGTAATGAGCTACAGCCTGCTGCTGTTCAACTACGCGGCGAGCGTCGTGTTCACGTCATCGTACGTGCTGCTGATGTTCCACCTGCTCGCGCCGGGCAGCATGCGGATCATCGGCGAGCGCGCGATCGACACGGTGGTCGGCTGCATGATCGCGATCGCCGCGAGCCGGCTGTTCCCGTACTGGGAATACCGGCTGATGGGCAAGCAGGTCGCCGACATGCTCACCGCCACCCGCAAGTATTTCGAGGCTGTGTGGCGCGCCGGGCGCGGCATGTCGCCGCCGCCGGTGCCGGCCGCCGACGGTGCGGCCGTCGTGCCGGTCGTCGCCGCCGCCATCGAGACGCCGGCCACGACGCTCGACGACGACTACCGCTACCGCCTCGCGCGCAAGGACGTGCACATCGCGTTCGCGAATCTCGGGCAGGCGTTCCAGCGGATGATGATCGAGCCGAAGGCGCACCAGCGCTTCGTGCCCGAACTGAACGACCTGCTCGTGCAGACGCACGTGCTCGGCGCGCAGATCACGGCCGCCGCGCCGCTGATCCGCACGGCCTGCGCGGCCGACGGCAGCATCCTCCACGACGACGCGCTGCATCGCGGCCTGGCCGCGGTGCTCGACAATCTCGAGAAGGCCGAGGCCGGCGAGCCGCCGCCCGCCGATCAGCTCGACATGTCGAAGCAGATCACGCGCGACCTCGATGCGATGGTCGTGTCCGCGGAGAAATCCGACGCGGTGGGCGCCGAGCTCACGCACGACCTGAAGGTGCTCGCGCACCAGTGCAAGCAGATGCTCGCGTCGTCGCAGCTGATCCGCAAGGATGCGAGCGTGATCCGCCTGCCCGCCTGAGCGCGCCTTTACCCCGCCGGTGGCCGGCCCGCGCATGCCGCGGATCGGCCCCGGCGCTCCCCGATTCAGCGATCCCCGAAGCATGACCCGCCCGTTCCACGCGGCCTGCGCCCTCGAAGCGAGACCGCCGCGCCCCCTATTGTGTCCGCCGCGCCAGTCAGGGAATACCCGATTCCGGTCACCCGGCCCGGCTTGTTATCATTCGTTCACATTTAAGTTGTATATACAACTTGAGCCAATCGGACCGGCCCCGCTCGCCCGGTCCGTCGCATAACGATATCGGAGACACGATGAAAAACTTGCAGCGCCACCTGAGCGCGCGGCACATCCGCTTTCTCGCGCTGGGTTCGGCGATCGGCACGGGCCTGTTCTACGGATCGGCGTCCGCGATCCAGCTCGCGGGCCCGGCCGTGATCCTGGCGTACATCCTGGGCGGCGCGGCCGTCTACATGGTGATGCGCGCGCTCGGCGAGATGGCCGTGCGCGAACCCGTCGCCGGCTCCTTCGGCCACTACGCGACCGAGAACCTCGGCCCGTTCGCCGGATTCGTCACCGGCTGGACCTACACGCTCGAAATGGTGATCGTCGCGATCGCCGACATCACCGCGTTCGGCATCTACATGGGTTTCTGGTTTCCGGATGTCCCCCAATGGATCTGGGTGCTGGGCGTTGTCGCGATCATCTGCGGGCTGAACCTGTGCCACGTGAAGGTGTTCGGCGAACTCGAGTTCTGGCTGTCGATCATCAAGGTCGGCGCGATCGTCGCGATGATCGGCGGCGGCGTCGCGATCCTGCTGACCGGCATGCACTTCGGCCACTCGGCCGACGTGCCGACATTCGCGAACCTGTGGAACCATGGCGGCTTCCTGCCGAACGGCGTCGGCGGGCTGATCGCGTCGCTGTCGGTCGTGATCTTCGCGTACGGCGGGATCGAGGTGATCGGCATGAGCGCCGGCGAGGCAAAGGATCCGGAGCGCGTGATTCCGCGCGCGATCAACGCGGTGCCCGCACGCATCCTGCTGTTCTACGTGCTGACGATGGTCGTCCTGATGTCGATCAGCCCGTGGACGGGTGTCGGCGGCGACGGCAGCCCGTTCGTGCAGATCTTCTCGGCGCTCGGCGTGAAGTCGGCCGCGACGATCCTCAACCTGGTGGTGATCAGCGCGGCGATCTCCGCGATCAACAGCGACATCTTCGGCGCGGGCCGGATGATGTTCGGGATGGCGCGCCAGGGCCAGGCGCCGCGCGTGCTGATGACGACGTCGCGGCACGGCGTGCCGTGGGTCACGGTGCTCGTGATGGCGGTCGCGCTGCTCGTCGGCGTGCTGCTCAACTACCTGATGCCGAAGGACGTATTCCTGATGGTCGCGGCGATCGCGACGTTCGCCACCGTGTGGGTGTGGCTGATGATCCTGCTGTCGCAGGTCGCGATGCGCCGCCGGCTGTCGAGCGCCGAAGTCGCGGCGCTGAAGTTCAAGGTGCCGCTGTGGCCGGTCGCACCGGCACTGACGATCGCGTTCATGGGCTTCGTGATCGTGATGCTCGGCTGGTTCGAGGACACGCGCGTCGCGCTGTATGTCGGCGCGGCCTGGCTCGCGCTGCTCGCGGTCGTGTTCTACGCACGGATCCGCCCGAAGTTCGCACCCGCGTCACGTTGACGCACGACTGACCTGCGTACGCGGCGCGCCGGTCCCGGCGCCCGCTTCTCTCCCGGCTCCGCGCGAGATCTGCCGCGCCAACGGCCGGGCACTCATCCCCTTCACATGCACCCTGCGCGCGCGGCCCGCCGGCCGCGCATCGGCACGTCAGTGCGAAGCCGCGCTCGCGGCCTCGGCCGGATGGGCCTCGTCGTACGCGTGCTTCTGCGAAATCGCGTTGTACAGGATCGTACCGATCACGAGCAGCACGGCCACGACGATCAGGATGCTCACGTTGCGGACAGGGTTCTTCTTGCGCTGATCGTTCATGGTCGGTACGTCTCCGGTCAAATTCGTCGAAGCGGGCATTCTACGCGCTTGCGCGCCCGCCGCGACGCGCCGTTTCCGAACCGCGTCCCCCTCCTCCTCCGCCCGCCGCAAGCTTTCATTTGATAATCATTCCCATTCCGATCTAGAATCTCGAGTCTTTCATTTTGTAATGTTTCGGGTTGCTCGGGCGGCAGGCGCGCCCCGGAACGCTCCCTTCGTCCACCTGCCCCACCGGAGTCTTCATGTCGAATCCGCGCACCCGCCTGCTGCCGCTCGCCGGCGCCCTCGCCCTTGCCGCCGCCGCATTCGCGCCGCTGGCCCACGCGGCCGAGGAAGTGAGCCTGTACACCACCCGCGAGCCGAAGCTGATCCAGCCGCTCGTCGACGCGTTCACGAAACAGAGCGGCGTCAAGGTCAACACGGTGTTCGTGAAGGACGGCCTGCTCGAGCGCGTGAAGGCAGAAGGCGCGCAGTCGCCGGCCGACGTGCTGATGACGGTCGACGTCGGCAACCTGCTCGATCTCGTCGACGGCGGGCTCACGCAGCCGGTGCGCTCCAAGGCGCTCGACGACGCGATTCCCGCGAACCTGCGCGGCGCGAACGGGGACTGGTACGCGCTGTCGCTGCGCGACCGCGTGCTGTACGTCGAGAAGGACCTGAAAGTCGATGCGTTCAGCTATGAGGATCTCGCCGATCCGAAATGGAAGGGCAAGGTCTGCATCCGCTCGGGCCAGCATCCGTACAACACGGCGCTCGTTGCCGCGATGATCGCGCACGATGGCGAAGCGGCAACCGAGAAGTGGCTGCGCGGCGTGAAGGCGAACCTCGCGCGCAAGGCGACGGGCGGCGACCGCGACGTCGCGCGCGACATCCTCGGCGGCATCTGCGACGTCGGCCTCGCGAACGCGTACTACGTCGGTCACATGAAGCATGCCGAGCCGGGCAGCGATGCGCGCAAATGGGGCGACGCGATCAAGGTCGTGCGGCCGACGTTCGCGAACGCGAAGAGCGGCGGCACGCACGTGAACATCAGCGGCGCGACGGTCGCGAAGCACGCGCCGCACAAGGCCAACGCGGTGAAGCTGCTCGAATACCTCGTGTCGCCGGAAGCGCAGGCGCTGTATGCGCAGGCGAACTACGAATATCCGGTGCGCGCGAACGTGAAGCTCGACCCGGTGATCGCGAGCTTCGGCACGCTGAAAGTCGATCCGTTGCCGCTGGCGGACATCGCGAAGCATCGCAAGCAGGCGAGCCAGCTCGTCGACAAGGTCGGCTTTGACAACTGACGCATCGTCCGCCGGCGCGCGCGGCCAGCCATGCCGGCCGCGCCCGAGGCCACGCGCGGGCAGCCTGTGGCTGATCGCGGCACTGGCGATCGCGGCGGCGGTGGCGGCGCCGCTCGCGGTGCTCGTGGCCGCCGCGTTCGACGCCGATCTCGCGCACTGGCGGCATCTCGCCGAATTCGTGCTGCCGCAGGCGCTCGTCAATACGTTGCTGCTGCTTGCGGGCGTCGGCGCGATCGTGTCGATCGTCGGCACGGGCTGCGCGTGGCTCGTCACCGCGTACGACTTTCCCGGCCGCCGGATACTGACGTGGGCGCTGCTGCTGCCGCTCGCGGTGCCCACCTACATTGTCGCGTTCGCGTATCTCGACCTGCTGCACCCGATCGGCCCGGTACAGGGCGCGGTCCGCTGGCTGCTCGGCTTCGACAGCCCACGCCAGTTCCGCCTGCCCGACCTGCGCTCGCTGCCGGGCGCGATCTTCGTGCTCGGCTTCGTGCTGTATCCCTATGTGTACCTGAGCACGCGCGCGATGTTCGTCACGCAGTCCGCGAGCCTGCTCGAAGCCGCGCGCACGCTCGGCGCGGGACGCATCGCCACCTTCTGGCGCATCGTCGTGCCGCTCGCGCGGCCCGCGATCGCGGTCGGCGTGAGCCTTGCGTTGCTCGAAACGCTGAACGATATCGGCGCGTCGGAATTTCTGGGCGTTCAGACGCTGACCGTGTCCGTCTACACGACATGGATCACGCGCTCCGACCTCGCCGGCGCCGCGCAGATCGCGCTCGCGATGCTCGCGATCGTCGTCGGCATGATCGTGCTCGAACGCTACGGACGCCGCCGCCAGCGCTATGCGCATGGCCGACGCATGCGGCCGATCGCCCCGCGCCGCCTGACGGGCACGGCCGCATTCGGCGCCGCCGCGCTCGGCTGGCTACCCGTGCTGCTCGGCTTCGGCGCGCCCGCCGCGTACCTCGCGGTCGAGACGGGCAAGCGGCTGCATCTGGTCGGCGGTGTATCCGGACAACTGATGACCGGGCTCGCGAACACGTTGACGATCGCCACCGCCGCCACCGCCGCGACCCTCGCATGCGGGCTCGTCGTCGCCTGGGCCGCGCGCGCGCAACGCGACAGCGCCCGTGCAGGCCCGGCCCGCGTGTGCGCGAGAATCGCGAGCCTCGGCTATGCGGTGCCGGGCACCGTGCTCGCGATCGGCCTGCTGATCCCGTTCGCCGCGGCCGACCGGCTGTTCGGCGCGGCACTCGGCCGCGACGGGCTGCTGCTGATGGGTTCGGCGGCCGCGCTCGTGATCGCCTATACCGTGCGCTTTCTCGCGATCCCGGCCGGCAGCATCGAAGCCGGCCTCGCGCGCATCCCGCCGTCGCTCGAACACGCGGCGCGCTCGCTCGGCGAGACGGCCGGCGGCACGCTGCGCCGCGTGCACCTGCCGCTGCTGCGGCCCGCGCTCACGACGAGCGCGCTGCTGGTGTTCGTCGACGCGATGAAGGAATTGCCGGCGACGTTGCTGCTGCGCCCACTGAACTTCGACACGCTCGCGACCTGGCTGTATGCGGAAGCCGCGCGCGGCACCTACGAGGAAGGCGCGGTCGCCGCGCTCGCGATCGTGCTGGCCGGGCTCGTGCCCGTGATCCTGCTCGCCCGCACCCGCCACAAGATCGGAGCCTGACACCGTGAACCTGCTTGAACTCGATGACCTCTGCCTCGCCTACGATACGCCGCACGGCCGCCGCACCGTGGTCGACGGGCTGAGCCTCGCGCTGCCGCGCGGCGACATCGGCTGCCTGCTCGGCGCGTCGGGCTGCGGCAAGACCACCGTGCTGCGCGCGATCGCCGGCTTCGAACCGGTGCGCATGGGACGCATCGTGCTGGACGGCGCGCCCGTCGCGGCGCCGTCGCTCGACGTGCCGCCCGAACGGCGCCGCATCGGCATGATGTTCCAGGATTACGCGCTGTTCCCGCACCTGAGCGCGGCGGACAACGTCGCATTCGGCCTGCGGCGGATGCCGAAGACCGAACGGCGCATGCGCATCGCGGAGATGCTCGAACTCGTCGGCCTCGCCGATTCCGGCAACGCCTATCCGCATGAACTGTCGGGCGGCCAGCAACAGCGTGTTGCACTCGCGCGTGCGCTCGCACCGTCGCCGGAGCTGCTGCTGCTCGACGAGCCGTTCTCGAATCTCGACGTCGATACGCGCGAGCGGCTCGCGTTCGAGCTGCGCGACATCCTGAAACGCACGGGCCACACCGCGATCCTCGTCACGCACAACCAGGCCGAAGCATTTGCCATTGCCGACCGGATCGGCGTGATGAACGACGGCCGGCTCGCGCAATGGGATACGCCGTACGCGCTGCATCACCATCCGGCCAGCCCGTTCGTCGCGGATTTCGTGCGCCGCGACGCGCTGGCCGACGAACGCGCACGCGCACTGGCGCGCGGCCGCTGAAACCGCGGGCACGATGCGCGCCCGCGTCGTTTCACTGCCGCGTTTCACTACCGCGTTTCATTGCTGCGTTTCGTTGCCGCGTCATGCGGGCCCGGCAAGATCGCGCACGGGTAGCGCGGTCGAATACTTGATCTGCTCCATCGCGAACGACGAGCTGACGTCGAACAGCGGCACCGCGCGAATCAGCTGCTTGTAGACGCGGTCGTAATCGTCGATGCCGGCCACCACGACGCGCAGCAGGTAATCGGTCTCGCCGCTCATCCGGTACACCTCGACCACTTCCGGCATGTCGCGCACGGCCTGCGTGAAACGCTGCGCCCATTCCTCGGTGTGCTGGTTCGTGCGGATCGCGACGAACACGGTCGTGCCGACCCCGAGCTTGCGCGGATCGCACAGTGCAACCTGCGCGCGAATCGCGCCGGTTTCCTTGAGCCGCTGCACGCGCTTCCAGCACGGCGTCTGCGACAGGTTCACGCGCTGTGCCAGTTCCGCGATCGGCAGCGTGGCATCCGCCTGCAACAGCTCGAGCAGCTTGCGATCGATGGCGTCCATTTCTCCAGTCCCTCGTAGATAGAAGTTTATTCTATTCATCTTGCACAACGGGGAACAATATGAAAACCACCTGGCCGCGTCGACCGGTATAAATACCGATCCGGTACGCGCGCAAGGCGAGCGAATCCACCGGCACACGCCCCGCGCCAAATGAAACAGGCGATCCCGCCCGTCAAGGTGGAATCGCCTGGCGTTCATGCACGACGCGGCCAGCCCGGCGCCCACGCGCCACTGGCCCGCGCACCGCTCAATACGCGACCGTCGCGATCTCGCGCACGAAGCTGTCTTGCTCGAGCGCGTCGACGAACGCGATCGCGTAGTCTTCCGCCGAGATCTTGCTGTTGCCTTGCGCGTCCGCGATCAGCTTGCCGACGCCCGTGCGGAACGCCCCCGTGCGTTCACCCGGGGCGATCAACGCGGCCGGCGCGAAGAACGTCCAGTCGAGATCGCCGACCGTCTTCAGGTAATCGAGTGCGTCGCGGTGCGCGAGTGCGACCGCCTTGTACGCTTCCGGGAAACCTTCGCTGTCGACGAGCTGCTTGCCGGGTGCGACTTCGAGCGAACCGGCACCGCCCACCACGACGAGCCGCTTCAGCCCCGCCTGGCGGGTACCGGCGACCAGCGCCTTCGCGGCCGCGACGACCTTCGTCGCATCGTCCTGCTTCGGACCGTACGCGCTCGCGACGACGTCATGGCCCGGCAGTGCGGCCGCGATGCTCGCCGCGTCGAACAGGTCGGCCGCCTTCGCGGTGATGCCGTCGCCGGCCGCGCCGGGATTGCGCGACAGCGCGGTCAGGCGATGGCCCCGTCGTGCGGCTTCCGCGGCGATGCGCGAGCCAATCGTGCCGGTGGCGCCGAACAGCGCGATATTCAAGGTACGTTGCGTCATATCGATTCTCCAGTAAGAAAAATATGTAATTGCGTTAATTACATATAAGATCGAAAAAAAATGGGGCAAATCCCCCGTTGCGCCGGTCGTCGCGCCGCTCGCGCCGCTCGCGCCGTCCGGCTTCCTGCCCTGCCTGCCGCCGGTTGCGCGCCGGCGCCCGCCGCGTGTTACGTGCGCTGCTCCAGATCCAGCACGTCGGCCGTAACGTCGGCCAGCGTGCGCGTGGCGAGCGAGGCTTCCATCGCACGCTGCGCGTCGCCGATATAGCCGATCAGCGCGCCCTGGATATGCCGCCCGACGAGACACGCGGGATTCGGCGCCTCGCGGTGCAGCGCGAACAGTTGCGCTTCGTCGACCGCGCGATACACGTCGAGCAGCGTGATCGCGCCGGGCTCGCGCGCCAGCAGCGCACCGCCGCCCGCGCCCAGCTGCGAGGTGGTCAGCCCCGCGGCTGCCAGCATCGACAGCAACCGGCGGATCAGCGCCGGATTCGTGTTCACGCTGCCCGCGATGATATCGGACGACAGCGGGACGCCTTCCTGCATCGACAGCAAAGCAAGCACGTGGACGGCAAACGCAAACCGGCTGCTGGTATTCATTCCTGACTCACCTGACGACGCCGGCCCATCCCGCGGCCGGCGACATGTGTAACTACTATAATTACATTTCGCGGATCATGCAAGCCCGCGTCACTCTCCGCTCGCGGGCTTGGCGCCCGGCGCATTCTGCTGGCTCCACTGCTGGAGCTTCTTGCCGGCTTCCGCGATCTTCGCGCCGGCTTCGGAAGCCGCATGCGCGACGACCGCGGACGCGGCCGCGTCGATCTGCGCCTGCGCGGCGGATGCGAGGCCGCTCGCGGACAGCGGCGGCACGGCCGACGCCGCGGACGCGATGCCGGCCTTCGCGGCGTTGATCTGCTGGTTGACGCTGCTCGCCACCTGGTCCAGCGCCTTGGCCGCATTGTTCGCGGCATCGGCGGCCGCGCTCGCGGCCGTATCGGGTTGCGTGACCGGCGCACCGGACTTCTCGCAGCCCGCGAGCAACAGCAGCGCACCGGCAGCCACGGCCGTCACGGATCCGGGCACGCGACGCGCGCGCGATGTCTTCATGTTCATCAGCAATCTCCGGCCGCGCGTCGCGCGGCCTCGTGGTTGGACCGATGTCGATGATACCGCCTGTGGAACAGGACCAATCGCGCTCCGTTATTTAAAATGACTTTCAATTTCGGACTCGTCTGATTCAATCGCACACGCGAGGACACTAAAGTGGGCACGCTTCAATCCGCTTTGGACGTGCCCCCTTTTTCTCATGGATTTCCTCGTCGACTGGTTCATCGCCCTGGCCGCCGTGCTCGCCGCCACCCTGTTCCTGTGCCTGCGCCCGCCGTCGGCGCGCCGTCTGGCCGAATCCGGGCGCCCGCGCCGCGTCGCGTGCGCGCGCCTGCTCACGCAGGCCGTGATCGGTTTCTGGACGGCCGCGCTAATCGTGGCCGAAGGCATCCTCGGCCCCACTGCCGACGGCCAGTCGCTTGCGGGCTTCGCGGCGCTCGCGTTTGCCGCGCTCGGGCTGACAACCGTCGCCGCATACTGGTCGGCGTGCGCGCTGCGGCTGCGCCGGCCGCCCCAGCTGTTCCCGCGCCACTGACGCGCCGGAACGGTGCGCGGCAATGCCCCGCCGCGCACCGTTCCGCACCAATCGCCACACCAAGCGCACCAGTTTCGCACGCGCCGCACCAAGCGCGTGCACCCGGCATCGCACCGGGCTCGGGCCAGTCGCGCCCTCTTCCCGTGCACGGATTCACCGGAATGCCGCACCATGCGGTGTTACAGCACCAACGCCACGCAGCCGTTCACCAAGTTGGCTCGATACTTGCGTTCCTTGCCCGTTTTTTTTGCGCAAGGAAGCCACGGCATGGATGGTCTGAAATCCGGCGTCGACACACTGTTCCTGTTGATCGGCGCCGTCATGGTGCTCGCGATGCACGCGGGTTTTGCATTTCTCGAACTCGGCACGGTCCGCAAGAAGAACCAGGTCAACGCGCTCGTGAAGATCCTGGTCGACTTCTCGGTGTCGACGCTCGCGTATTTCTTCATCGGCTACACGATCGCGTACGGCGTCGAGTTCTTCGACGACATCAGCACGCTGTCGCAGCACAGCGGCTACGCGCTCGTGCGCTTCTTCTTCCTGCTGACCTTCGCGGCGGCGATCCCCGCAATCGTGTCCGGCGGTATCGCCGAGCGTGCGAAGTTCAATCCGCAGCTCGTCGCGACGCTGATCATTGTCGGCTTCATCTATCCGTTCTTCGAAGGAATCGCATGGAACGAACGCTTCGGCGTGCAGGCCTGGCTCACGCACGCGTTCGGTGCGCCGTTCCACGATTTCGCGGGCTCGGTCGTCGTGCATGCGTTCGGCGGCTGGGTCGCGCTGCCGGCCGTGCTGCTGCTCGGCGCGCGCCACGGCCGCTATGCGAAGGACGGCCGGATCGCCGCGCACCCACCGTCGAACATCCCGTTCCTCGCGCTCGGCGCGTGGGTGCTCGCGGTCGGCTGGTTCGGCTTCAACGTGATGAGCGCACAGACGCTCGACAAGATCAGCGGCCTCGTCGCGGTGAACTCGCTGATGGCGATGGTCGGCGGCACGCTCGCCGCGTGGATGGCCGGCCGAAACGACCCGGGCTTCACGTACAACGGGCCGCTCGCGGGCCTCGTGGCGGTGTGCGCGGGCTCCGACGTGATGCACCCGATCGGCGCGCTCGTCACGGGCGCCGCGGCCGGCGCACTGTTCGTCGCGATGTTCACCTGCGTGCAGAACAAGTGGCGCATCGACGACGTGCTCGGCGTGTGGCCGCTGCACGGCATGTGCGGCGCGCTCGGCGGCCTCGCGGCCGGCGTGTTCGGCCTGCCCGCACTCGGCGGTCTCGGCGGCGTGTCGTTCATGTCGCAGCTCGTCGGCACGCTCGGCGGCATCGCGATCGCCACCGCGGGCGGCACGCTCGTCTACGGCGCACTGAAAGCGACCGTCGGGCTGCGCCTCGACCGCGAAGCCGAGTTCGACGGCGCGGACCTGTCGATCCACCGCATTTCGGCCACGCCCGAGCGCGATTGAGCGCCTGACGAACGCCCGACGCATTATTACGTTTTCAATTCAAAAAACTTTCATCGAGCGTCCGTACACTTCCGTCCAGTTTTCAATTCGCCTTCGCCGAGCTTGCCGACCGCCTGCTTCGCGAAGGCCATTCTTCCAACAACTGAAACTGGACTCCACATGCCCGCGTTGCCCAATGCTGCCCGTCGCCAGGCCCTGAAGATCCTCGCCGGCGCGCCGATGCTTCCCCTTTCCGGCCTCGCACTGCCGGCCCTGCTGACGGGTTGCGGCGGCGACGATCCTGCATCGACGCCGGCCCCGGTCGCCGCCGCGTACACGTCGGCGACGTTCTCGGCAATGGCCGCCCCCACGCTCGACAACGCGGCCGCAATGGCCACGACGACGGTCGGCTCGACGCTGTCGGTGTCGTTCTCGGACGGTTCGTCGCGCAACTTCAAGCTCGCGTACCGGCCGTTCTTCGTGACGGGCGACCTAGTGCCGGACGGCAAGGGCGGCACCACGCTCGCGGGCGGCTACTACGACATCAACAACCAGCCGATCATCGATCGCTCGGTAGCCGGCAAGGAGCGCCAGTTCTATTCCGACTGTCCGGACGGCAGTTCGCTGCTGACGCTGAAGAACGCGAACGTGCCCGGCGTGAAGGGCAACACGGTGTTCGCCGTCGTGCAGTTCGAATACACGACGCGCGACCAGGCGAGCGCATCGCAGTACGGCCAGCTGCCGTCGCCGATCGCGGTGCTGACGCTCGACCAGGATCCGGCCACCGGCGCGCTGAAGGTCGTCAAGTACCACAACGTCGACACGTCGAAGGCGCACGGCCTGTGGATCACGTGCGGCGCGAGCCTGTCGCCGTGGGGCACGCACCTGTCGAGCGAGGAGTACGAGCCGGACGCGACGAAGGTCGCGACCGACGCGCAGTTCAAGGCGTTCAGCAAGAACACGTTCGGCGACGAGACGAAGGCGAACCCCTACCACTACGGGCACCTGCCCGAGATCACCGTGAATCCGGACGGCACCGGCACCGTGAAGAAGCACTACTGCCTCGGCCGCATCTCGCACGAGCTGATCCAGGTGATGCCGGACCAGCGCACCGTGATGATGGGTGACGACGCAACCAACGGCGGCCTGTTCATGTTCGTCGCCGACAAGGCGGCCGACCTGTCGGCCGGCACGCTGTACGTCGCGAAGTGGACGCAGACGTCGTCCGCCGGCGCGGGCACCGCGACGCTCACGTGGATCAGGATCGGCCACGCGACGAGCAGCGAGATCGAAGCGCTCGCGAACACGCTGAAGGCGTCCGACATCATGGACCTGACGACCACCGACCCGAACGATGCGAGCTACACGAAGATCCACTTCGGCGGCAAGTTCAACTGGATGCGCGTGAAGCCGGGGATGGAAAAGGCGGCCGCGTTCCTCGAGACGCACCGCTACGCGGCGCTGCTCGGCGGCAGCATGGCGTTCACGAAGCTCGAAGGCACGACCGTGAACGCGAAGGACAAGATCGTCTACACGGCGATGTCGCGGATCGAGACGTCGATGGTCAAGGGCAATGCGGTGTCGCGCGACGTCGCGGTCGACAAGAAGATCGCCGCGGGCGCCGTCTATGCGCTGAACCTGAAGGGCAGCCAGCGCGACACGACGGGCAGCGCGATCGACAGCGAATGGGTGCCGGTCGACATGGGCGCGCCGGCCGCGCTCGTCGGCGAGGATCTCGCCGCGGCCGACGCGCTCGGCAACCTCGCGAACCCGGACAGGATCGCGAACCCGGACAACCTGAAGTTCTCCGAAAAGCTGCGCACGCTCTTCATCGGCGAAGACTCGGGCATGCACGTGAACAACTTCCTGTGGGCCTACAACGTCGACACGAAGTCGCTCTCGCGCGTGCTGTCGTGCCCGGCCGGCGCCGAATCGACGGGCCTGCACGCGGTCGACGAGATCAACGGCTGGACGTACATCATGAGCAACTTCCAGCACGCGGGCGACTGGGAATCGCCGCTGCACGACAAGGTCAAGCCGACGCTCGATCCGCTCGTGCGCGCGAACTTCAAGGACCGCTTCGGCGCCAGCGTCGGCTACCTGACGGCCGAGCAGACCAGCATCAAGCTCGCGAAGGCCTGACCGGGCCACGCGAGGCGGGCCTGCCTTCCGGCCAGACCCGCCCTTTCTTCATCACCGTTCATTCGTCGGCGCTCCACGCCGTTTGATGCGCGATGCCCAGTGCGGGCATCGCGCTTTTTTTTGCGCATGCGAATCACGCAAGGCGCGCGCGCAAACGGGCGCCGCCTGCGTTCAAACAGGGGGGGGCGACGATCGGGGGATAATACGGGCCTGACGCGTCCGGGCGGACGCGCGGGAAGACGGGCAAAAAAAAAGCGCCACGGAGACCGTGGCGCTAAAAAAGTTCTAGCCATTCCGAGGGCCGTGCTAGAACCTGAGAGACTGCGCAAAACATCGTTGCCGGTTAAACTCTTGAAACGATGTTTCGAAAACGTGAGACATTCTTTCCGTTTCCGCCCGACAAGTCAAGCGGTATTTGCACCGGCCCATGCACTTTCCGGTAACGCTCATTTGCGCGTTTTCCTAATAAACCAAGGGTGAACCCGTAAAATTTCATCCAATGAACGGTTCACCCTCAGAATATGCATCGTTTGACAATAATCCTACAATACCAACAAAATTGAAATCGAGTTTCGGAATTAGAGAGAATCCCTCGTGTCGACAACTGTAACCCCTCCCGCGTCGCGGGACCGTGAATCCTCGCCCGACGAGATCACCGCCCTCGCCCGCGGCCTTGCCGTGCTGCGTCGCATCGCGGCGGCCGATGCGCCCGTCAGCAACCGCGAGCTGACCGAACTGACCGGCATCCCGAAGCCAACCGTCTCGCGCATCACCGCGACGCTCGTCAGCGCCGGCTTCCTGTTCCAGTTGCCCGACAGCGAGCGCTTCGTGCTCACTGCGTCGGTACTCGAACTGAGCCACGGCTTCCTGCGCAACTTCGACATCCGCGCGCGTTCGCGGCCGTTCATGATCGAGCTGGCCGAACGCACGTCGCTGTCCGTGCACCTCGCGGTGCGCGACCGGCTCGACATGGTCGCGATCGACGTGATCCGGCCGCGCTCGGCCGTGCTCGTCACGCGCCTCGAAATCGGCTCGCGGATGGACATCGCGCGCACCGCGGTAGGCCGCGCGTATCTCGCCGCGCTCGAGGAGGACGAACGCCGCCTGCTGCTCGAGTCGCTGCGCACCACGGCGGGCGACGACTGGCCGCATGTGTCCGCCCGCCTGAACCCCGCACTGGACGACGCGATGCGCGACGGCCACGCGATCGCGATCGGCGAATGGCGCGAGGGCCTGAATGCCGTCGCGGCCGGTTTCGTCGGCCCGTCGGGCCAGCGCTATTCGGTGAATTGCGGCGGCGCGTCGCACCAGTGCCCGCCCGAATGGCTGCACGAACACGTGGTGCCCGCGCTGCACGAATGCATCGCGAAGATCACCCGCGAAATCGGCGGCGCGCCGGCCCGGCGCATCAGCGTGTAATCGTTTCGTCATCGTTCTGTCGCGTTCTGTAACGACCGTAACCCGATGAAAGATAGAACACTGGACTGTAACGGGGACGGGACGTAGGATCATGCCCATCGTCGCGCCGCACTCGCGGTGCGCACCGCTCTTTTCCCGCGCAGACCGGCGGGGCCCGGACCGAGCCGGGCGCCCCCTCCCGGCACCGCTCGCCCACGCGCAGTCCAGCACTCCGATTTCCGGCACGCCGCGCCGTCTTCCTGACAGATCACGATGGATAACGAACAAAAACCCACGCCTCCTTCGAAAGACCCCGCGTCCCCCGCCGCTCGGCGCCCGCGCCGCACGCTGATGGCCGGGGCGCTCGCGGTCGTCGTCATCGGCGGCCTGCTGTGGTGGCATCCGTGGAACCGCACGCCGGCAGCCGGCACCGCGGCGAGCGGCGCGGGCGCAAGCGCCGCCGGTGGTGCCGGCGGCCACCGCGGCCGTGGCGGCCCCGCTGCGATGGCGAACATTCCGCAGCCCGTGCAGGTCGCGACCGTGACGCAGGGCGAAATGCCGATCGTGCTGTCCGCGCTCGGCACCGTCACGCCGCTCGCGAACGTGACGGTCAAGACACAGTTGTCGGGCTACCTGCAGTCGGTCTCGTTCCAGGAAGGCCAGATCGTCAAGAAGGGCGACGTGCTCGCCCAGATCGACCCGCGCCCGTACCAGGTGTCGCTCGAGAACGCCGAAGGCACGTATGCGCGCGACTCGGCGCTGCTCGCGACGGCCCGCCTCGACCTGAAGCGCTACCAGACGCTGCTGTCGCAGGACTCGATCGCGTCGCAGACCGTCGATACGCAGGCGTCGCTCGTCAAGCAATATGAAGGCGCGGTGAAGACCGACCAGGCCGCGATCGATTCCGCGAAGCTGAACCTCACGTATGCGCGCATCACCGCGCCGGTGTCGGGCCGCGTCGGCCTGCGCCAAGTCGACCCCGGCAACTACGTGACGCCGGGCGACAGCAACGGCATCGTCGTGATCACGCAGCTGCAGCCGATGAGCGTGATCTTCACGACGTCGGAAGACAACCTGCCGCAGATCCTCAAGCAGGTGAACGCAGGCCAGAAGCTGTCGGTCACCGCGTACAACCGCAACAACACGGTGCCGCTCGAGACGGGCTCGCTCGCGACGCTCGACAACCAGATCGACACGAGCACGGGCACGGTCAAGCTGCGCGCGAATTTCGACAACAAGGAAGGCATGCTGTTCCCGAATCAGTTCGTGAACACGCGCCTGCTCGTCGACGTGCTGCGCAACGCGACGATCGTGCCGACGTCCGCGGTGCTGACCGGCTCGATCGGCCAGTTCGTCTACGTCGTGAAACCCGACAACACGGTGACGGTGCGCAAGGTCACGACCGGCCCGGTCGACGGCGAGCGCACGAGCATCGTCAGCGGCGTCTCGCTCGGCGAGCGCGTGGTGATCGACGGCTCCGACCGCCTGCGCGAAGGCGCGAAGATCTCGATCCCGGCCGACAAGCCGAAAGGCGCGTCGGGCGCGCACGGCGCCGGCGGCCATCGCGGCGGACACAAGCACGGCGCGTCGCAGGCAGCGGCCTCCGCGGCCCAGTAACGCGCGGGCCGCTCGATGAATCCATCCCGCCTCTTCATTCTCCGGCCGGTCGGCACCGCCCTCCTGATGGCGGCGATCATGCTGGCCGGTCTCGTCGCGCTGCGCTTCCTGCCGCTCGCGGCGCTGCCCGAAGTCGACTACCCGACGATCCAGGTCCAGACCTTCTACCCGGGCGCGAGCCCGGAGGTGATGACCTCGTCGGTCACCGCCCCGCTCGAACGGCAGTTCGGCCAGATGCCGTCGCTGAACCAGATGTCGTCGCAAAGCTCGGCCGGCTCGTCCGTGATCACGCTGCAGTTCTCGCTCGACCTGCCGCTCGACATCGCCGAACAGGAAGTGCAGGCCGCGATCAACGCGGCCGGCAACCTGCTGCCGTCCGACCTCCCTGCCCCGCCGATCTACGCGAAGGTCAACCCGGCCGACGCGCCGGTGATCACGCTCGCCGTCACGTCGAAGACGCTGCCGCTCACGCAGGTGCAGGATCTCGCCGACACACGCCTTGCGATGAAGATTTCGCAGATCGCGGGCGTCGGCCTCGTCAGCCTGTCGGGCGGCAACCGCCCGGCCGTGCGCATCCAGGCGAACCCGACCGCACTCGCGCAGTACGGGATGAACCTCGACGACCTGCGCACGACGATCTCGAACCTGAACGTCAACACGCCGAAGGGCAACTTCGACGGTCCGACGCGCGCGTACACGATCAACGCGAACGACCAGCTCACGAGCGCCGACCAGTACAACAGCGCGGTGGTCGCGTACAAGAACGGCCGCCCGGTGATGCTCACCGACGTCGCGACGGTCGTCGCCGGTTCGGAAAACACCAAGCTCGGCGCGTGGGTGAACAAGGAGCCGGCGATCATCCTGAACGTGCAGCGCCAGCCGGGCGCGAACGTGATCCAGACGGTCGACGCGATCAAGGCGCAGTTGCCGAAGCTGCAGGAAACGCTGCCGGCCGCGCTCGACGTGCAGATCGTCACCGACCGCACGACGATGATCCGCGCCGCCGTGCGCGACGTGCAGTTCGAACTGCTGCTCGCGGTCGCGCTGGTCGTGATCGTGATGTACCTGTTCCTCGCGAACATCTACGCGACGATCATCCCGAGCCTGTCGGTGCCGCTGTCGCTGATCGGCACGCTCGCGGTGATGTACATGGCCGGCTTCTCGCTGAACAACCTGTCGTTGATGGCGCTCACCATCGCGACCGGCTTCGTGGTCGACGATGCGATCGTGATGATCGAGAACATCGCGCGCTACGTCGAGGAGGGCGAAACAGGGCTCGAGGCCGCGCTGAAGGGCTCGAAGCAGATCGGCTTCACGATCATCTCGCTGACAGTGTCGCTGATCGCGGTGCTGATCCCGCTGCTGTTCATGGGCGACGTGGTCGGGCGCCTCTTCCACGAATTCGCGATCACGCTCGCGGTGACGATCGTGATCTCGGCGATCGTGTCGCTCACGCTCGTGCCGATGATGTGCGCGAAGCTGCTGCGCCATTCGCCGCCGCCCGAGAGCCATCGCTTCGAGGCGCGCGTGCACCGGGCGATCGACTGGGTGATCGCGCGCTACGGGGTGGCGCTCGAATGGGTGCTGAACCGCCAGGGCTCGACGCTCGTCGTCGCGGTGCTGACGCTCGTGCTGACCGGGCTGCTGTACGTCTACGTGCCGAAGGGCTTCTTCCCCGCGCAGGATACGGGCGTGATCCAGGCGATCACGCAGGCTCCGCAGTCGATCTCGTACGGCGCGATGGCCGAACGCCAGCAGGCGCTCGCGGCCGAGATCCTGAAGGATCCGAACGTCGAGAGCCTCACGTCGTTCATCGGCGTCGACGGCAACAACATCACGCTGAACAGCGGCCGGATGCTGATCAACCTGAAGGCGCGCGACGACCGCTCCGAGACGGCTGCTCAGATCATCCGCGACCTGCAGCACCGCGTCGCGAACATCACCGGCATCTCGCTGTTCATGCAGTCGGTGCAGGATCTGACGATCGACTCGACCGTCAGCCCGACGCAGTACCAGTTCATGCTGACGAGCCCGAATTCGGAAGAATTCGCGACCTGGGTGCCGAAGCTCGTCGCGCGGCTGCAGCAGGAGCCGTCGCTCGCCGACGTCGCGACCGACCTGCAGAGCAGCGGCCAGTCCGTGTACATCGAGATCGACCGCGCAAGCGCCGCGCGCTTCGGCATCACGCCGGCGACCGTCGACAACGCGTTGTACGACGCGTTCGGCCAGCGCATCGTATCGACGATCTTCACGCAGTCGAACCAGTACCGCGTGATTCTCGAGTCCGAGCCGAAGGAGCAGCACTACGCGCAATCGCTGAACGACATCTACCTGCCGTCGGCGGGCGGCGGCCAGGTGCCGCTGTCGTCGATCGCGTCGTTCCATGAGCGGCCGTCGCCGCTGCTGGTCGCGCACCTGTCGCAATTCCCGTCGACCACGATCTCGTTCAACCTCGCGGCGGGCGCCTCGCTCGGCGAGGCGGTCAAGGCGATCGGCGCCGCCGAGAAGGACATCGGGCTGCCCGCGTCGTTCCAGACGCGCTTCCAGGGCGCGGCGCTCGCGTTCCAGGCGTCGCTGTCGAACCAGCTGTTCCTGATTCTCGCGGCTGTCGTCACGATGTACATCGTGCTCGGCGTGCTGTACGAGAGCTACATCCACCCGATCACGATCCTGTCCACGCTGCCGTCGGCCGGCGTCGGCGCGCTGCTCGCGCTGATGATCACCGGGCACGACCTCGACATCATCGGGATCATCGGCATCGTGCTGCTGATCGGTATCGTGAAGAAGAACGCGATCATGATGATCGACTTCGCGCTCGAGGCCGAACGCGTCGAAGGCAAGCCGCCGCGCGAAGCGATTTACCAGGCGTGCCTGCTGCGCTTCCGGCCGATCCTGATGACGACGCTCGCCGCGCTGCTCGGCGCGGTGCCGCTAATCGTCGGCTCCGGCGCGGGCTCCGAGTTGCGCCAGCCGCTCGGGATCGCGATCGCCGGCGGCCTGATCGTGTCGCAGGTGCTGACGCTGTTCACGACGCCCGTGATCTACCTCGGCTTCGACTCGCTCGCGCGCCGCGTGCGCGGCTGGTTCGAACGCCACGGCCCCCATGCCGGCACGCGCACGGATGCATAAGCGATGAACCTGTCGCGCCCCTTCATCACCCGGCCCGTCGCGACGACGCTGCTCGCGATCGGCGTCGCGCTCGCGGGCCTGTTCGCGTTCGTCAAGCTGCCGGTGTCGCCGCTGCCGCAGGTCGACTTCCCGACCATCTCGGTGCAGGCGTCGCTGCCCGGCGCGAGCCCCGAGACCGTCGCGACCAGCGTGACGAGCCCGCTCGAACGGCACCTCGGCTCGATCGCCGACGTGTCCGAAATGACGTCGACGAGCACGGTCGGCAATGCACGGATCATCCTGCAGTTCGGCCTGAACCGCGACATCGACGGTGCCGCGCGCGACGTGCAGGCCGCGATCAACGCGGCGCGCGCCGACCTGCCCGCCGCGCTGAAGAGCAACCCGACCTACCGCAAGGTCAACCCGGCCGACTCGCCGATCATGATCGTGTCGCTGACGTCGGAAACGTCTTCGGCCGCGAAGCTGTACGACGCCGCGTCGACGGTGCTGCAGCAGTCGCTGTCGCAGATCGACGGGATCGGCCAGGTGACGGTGAGCGGTTCCGCGAACCCGGCCGTGCGCGTCGAGCTCGAGCCGCAGGCGCTGTTCCACTACGGGATCGGCCTCGAGGACGTGCGCGCGGCGCTCGCGTCCGCGAACGCCAACGCGCCGAAGGGCGCGATCGAGTTCGGCCCGCAGCGCTACCAGCTGTATACGAACGACCAGGCGTCCGAGGCGTCGCAATACCGCGACCTCGTCGTCGCGTACCGCAACGGCGCGGCCGTGCGGCTGTCCGACCTGTCCGACGTCGTCGATTCGGTCGAGGATCTCCGCAACCTCGGCCTGTCGAACGGCAAGCGCGCGGTGCTCGTGATCCTCTACCGCTCGCCCGGCGCGAACATCATCGACACGATCGACCGCGTGCGCGAGGCGCTGCCGCAGCTCACCGCGTCGCTGCCGGCCGACATCACGGTCACGCCCGTGCTCGACCGTTCGACCACCATTCGCGCGTCGCTGAGGGACACCGAGCACACGCTGCTGATTGCGGTCGGCCTCGTCGTGATGGTCGTGTTCCTGTTCCTGCGCAACTGGCGCGCGACGCTGATCCCGAGCGTCGCGGTACCGATCTCGATCGTCGGCACATTCGGCGCGATGTACCTGCTCGGCTTCTCGATCGACAACCTGTCGCTGATGGCGCTGATCGTCGCGACCGGCTTCGTCGTCGACGATGCGATCGTCGTGCTCGAGAACATCGCGCGGCACATCGAGAACGGCAAGTCGCGCATGCAGGCCGCGTTCGACGGCGCGCGCGAGGTTGGCTTCACGGTGCTGTCGATGAGCATCTCGCTCGTCGCGGTGTTCCTCCCGATCCTGCTGATGGGCGGCATCGTCGGGCGGCTGTTCCGCGAGTTCGCACTGACGCTGTCGCTCGCGATCGCCGTGTCGCTCGCGGTGTCGCTCACGGTCACGCCGATGATGTGCGCGCGTCTGCTGCCCGAGGCGCACGACCCGCAAAGCGAAGGCCGCCTCGGGCGCTTCCTGGAACGCTGTTTCAGCCGCATGCAGCGCGGCTACGAACGCTCGCTGTCGTGGGCGCTGCGCCGGCCGTTCCTGATCCTGCTGACCCTGTTCGCGACGATCGGGCTGAACGTCTACCTGTACATCGTCGTGCCGAAGGGCTTCTTCCCGCAGCAGGACACCGGGCTGATGATCGGCGGCATCCAGGCCGACCAGTCGACGTCGTTCCAGGCGATGAAGCTGAAGTTCTCCGAGATGATGCGGATCGTGCAGAACAACCCGAACGTGAAGAGCGTCGCGGGCTTCACGGGCGGCACGCAGACCAACTCCGGCTTCATGTTCGTCACGCTGAAGGATCGCACCGAGCGCAAGCTGTCTGCCGATCAGGTGATTCAGCAGTTGCGCCCGTCGCTGTCGGACGTCGCCGGCGCGCGCACGTTCCTGCAGGCGGCACAGGACATCCGCGTCGGCGGCCGGCAGAGCAACGCGCAGTACCAGTTCACGCTGCTCGGCGATTCGAGCGCCGACCTGTACAAGTGGGGGCCGATCCTGACCGAGGCGCTGCAGAAGCGCCCCGAGCTGACCGACGTGAACTCCGACCAGCAGCAGGGCGGCCTCGAGGCGATGGTGACGATCGACCGCGCGACGGCCGCGCGGTTCGGCATCAAGCCCGCGCAGATCGACAATACGCTGTACGACGCCTTCGGCCAGCGCCAGGTCTCGACGATCTACAACCCGCTGAACCAGTACCACGTGGTGATGGAAGTCGCGCCGAAGTACTGGCAGAGCCCCGAGATGCTGAACCAGGTGTGGGTCAGCACGTCGGGCGGCAGCGCGAACGGCTCGCAGACCACCAACGCGGCGGCCGGCACCTACGTCGCGACGTCCGCCGGCACGTCGAGCGCCGGCACGGCCGCTCAGAGCGCCGCGGCGATCGCGTCGGACTCCGCGCGCAACCTGGCGCTCAACTCGATCGCGGCGAGCGGCAAGTCGAGCGCGTCGTCGGGTGCGTCGGTGTCGACGTCGGAGTCGACGATGATTCCGCTGTCGGCGATCGCGACGTTCGGGCCGAGCACGACGCCGCTGTCGGTCAACCACCAGGGGCTGTTCGTCGCGACGACGATCTCGTTCAATCTGCCGCCGGGTGTGTCGCTGTCGCAGGCGACGCAGGCGATCTACCAGACGATGGCGCAGGTCGGCGTCCCGCCG
Source organism: Burkholderia sp. BCC0405 (assembly GCF_902833075.1). NCBI lineage: Bacteria > Pseudomonadati > Pseudomonadota > Betaproteobacteria > Burkholderiales > Burkholderiaceae > Burkholderia > Burkholderia sp. BCC0405. Next base: position 376,675 of record NZ_CADFEO010000004.1, on the reverse strand, counting down.
ACGATCGTCGGCAGCTTCCAGGGCACCGCACAGGCGTTCCAGCAGTCGCTGAACAACCAGCCGATCCTGATCCTCGCGGCGCTGCTGGCCGTCTATATCGTGCTCGGGATCCTGTACGAGAGCTACATCCACCCGATCACGATCCTGTCGACGCTGCCGTCGGCCGGCGTCGGCGCGCTGCTCGCGCTGCTGCTGTTCAAGACCGAGTTCAGCATCATCGCGCTGATCGGCGTGATCCTGCTGATCGGTATCGTGAAGAAGAACGCGATCATGATGGTCGACTTCGCGATCGACCAGACGCGCAACAACCGAAAGTCGTCGTTCGACGCGATCCACGAGGCGTGCCTGCTGCGCTTCCGCCCGATCATGATGACGACGATGGCGGCGCTGCTCGGCGCGCTGCCGCTCGCGTTCGGTAACGGCGACGGCGCCGAGCTGCGCGCGCCGCTCGGGATCGCGATCGCCGGCGGCCTGATCGTGTCGCAGGTGCTGACGCTCTATACGACGCCGGTCGTCTACCTGTACATGGACCGGCTGCGCGTGTGGGCCGAGAAGCGGCGCAACCGCCGCGGGAACCCGGGCGGGCCGGCGGTCGCCGGGGAGTGAGGAAAGCGGCCGCCCGTGGTGCGGCCGTTTTTTCGTGCTTGAACCGCTGCGACGATCGGCTATCGTGAGTCCATGCCCACCGCGGGGCCCTTCACGGGGACACGCCATGAACGTCCAGCTCAACCATACGATCGTCTGGTGCCGCGACAAACGCGCGTCGAGCCGCTTCCTCACCGAGCTTCTGGAATTGCCGCCGCCGACGCCGTTCGGCGCGATGCTGGTCGTGCCGCTCGGCAACGGCGTGTCGCTCGATTTTCATGAACAGCCGGGAGAGATCGCGTCGCAGCATTACGCGTTCCTGCTCGACGAAGCAGGCTTCGATCGCGTGCTCGCGCGGATTCGCGAGCGCGGGCTGCCGCACTGGGCCGATCCGGCGAAGCGGCAACCCGATGACATCTACCGCCACAACGGCGGCCGCGGCGTGTACTTCGACGATCCGGACGGCCACTTCCTCGAAGTGATGACGCAGCCTTATGGGCTGAACGGCTAGTTCGGCCGCGGGCCGGCATTGCGCCGGCCGCCATTGCGGGTGCGGAGCCCGCCCGGGTGTCGGCCTGTTGCGGACGACACCCGAGGCCGGCGGCCTTTGCTCGGCCTTTGCTCGGCCGTTACCCGACCATTACTCGGCCGCTGCCGCCGTCTTGCGCGGGCGCCGCGCGCGCGGCGCCGCCGCCTTGCGGGCCGGCTTCTTCGGTTTGGCTTCGGCGGGCGCCTCGGCCGGCGCGGCAGCCGCCTCGCCGCCGAGATCGCCGGCCACCGGCTCGGCGTGCGTCACCGCGACGTGCCGCTCGTCGCCCTGCTCCGCGTCGCGATGCGTATCGTCCGCGTGCGTGCCGTGCGCGTGCTTGTCGCCTTCGTGCTTCGCCGCGCCATGCCCGGCGTCGTCCGGCTTCCCGGCCGCCTGGCGGCCGGCGCTCTTCGCGGCAGCGCCCTTCTTCGCGCCGGTCTTCTTCGCCGTGCTCTTGCGTGCACGCTTGCGGCCATCCTTCGCGTCGCCGTGCACCTCGGCCACGTCCATCGCTTCGACCGCTTCGACGGCTTCGGTCGTTGCCGCCTCTTCCACGTCGACCTGCGCGGGTTCATGCACGACCGCTTCCGCCCGCTGCTCGCGACGTCGCGGCTCGCGCCCGGGCCGCGCCGGCTCCGCCGCGCGCGCCCCGTGGTGCGTGCCGTGGTGCGGGGCGCCGCCGTCACCGGCCGGCGCAGCGTGCTCCGCGGCCGCCGGCTGGCGGGCCCGCGACACGAACGCGCCCGACTTGTCGTCGCGCCCCACTTCGAGCAGGCCGCGCGCCTGCGCTTCTTCGAGCAGGTTGCCGAACGCGCGGAACCCGTAGTACGACTCGTTGAAATCCGGCTTGCGGCGCTTGATCGCGCTCTTGAGCACCGACGCCCAGATCTTGCCGACGTCGTCGCGCTCCGACGCGAGCGCGTCGAACGTCTCGACCGCCAGCGCGATTGCCTCGGCCTTGCGCGCGTCCATCTCGTGCTTGCGCGACGGCTCGTCGGGCCGCTTCACGCCGCTGTTGCCCGTGCGCTGCTGTTCGCGCTTCGCGAGCGCGCGCTGCTGCTCGCGCACCAGATCGTCGTAGAAGATGAATTCGTCGCAGTTCGCGACCAGCAGGTCCGACGTCGAATTCTTCACGCCGACCCCGATCACCTTCTTCGCGTTCTCGCGCAGCTTCGACACGAGCGGCGAGAAATCCGAATCGCCGCTGATGATCACGAACGTATCGACGTGCGACTTCGTGTAGCAGAGGTCGAGCGCGTCCACGACGAGCCGGATGTCGGCCGAATTCTTGCCCGACTGGCGCACGTGCGGAATCTCGATCAGCTCGAAGCTCGCCTCGTGCATCGATGCCTTGAAGCCCTTGTAGCGATCCCAGTCGCAATAGGCCTTCTTCACGACGATGCTGCCCTTCAGCAGCAAACGCTCCAGCACGGGCTGGATGTCGAATTTCTCGTACTTCGCGTCGCGCACGCCGAGCGCGACGTTCTCGAAGTCGCAGAACACGGCCATGCTGACGTTGTCCAGGGGTAATGCCATGTGTACTCCAACCGGTGGGCCGATGCGTTGTATGACGTATCGGCGAAAAATGCATCGCGCACATGATAGCTGGTCGGCGCGTCATTCCCGCATCGGTGTGAATGAATGGCGCCCGGAATGCCGGTGCCGGTCGCGCCGCCGCGGATCGCGTGGGCAGCCCCGCCGGGCAGGCGCGGGCGGTACGCCCCTTAATACACACCCGCCGCGGCGGCGAATCGCCATTACACTTGAGTTATCGGTCCTCCGTCCCTATCTGGAAGGATGACGCATCGAGCAAGGAGCGGTTTCATGACGACGAAGGTACTGCTGATTGGCGCGACCGGCCGAACGGGCCAGGCCTGCGCGGATCTGCTGCTCAAGCAGCCGGAGTTCGAGGTCACGGCGCTCGTGCGCCGGCACGGCTATGCGCTGGCGGGCGCACGGGTGGTCGAGGCCGATCTGACGAACGATTTCTCGCACGCATTCCAGGGCATCTCGCACGTGATCTACGCGGCCGGTTCGGCCGAATCGGAAGGCGCGGCCGAAGAGGAGCAGGTCGACCGCGACGCGGTCGCCCGCGCGGCCGAATACGCGCTGGCTTACAACGCGCAGAAGCTCGTGGTGATCAGCTCGCTGTCCGCGTACCGGCCCGAGCTCGGCCCGGACGCGCTGCGCCACTATTCGCAGATGAAGCGCGAAGGCGACGAGCGCGTGATCGCGTCGGGCGTCGACTACGCGATCCTGCGCCCCGGCCCGCTCGCGGACGGCCCGGGCGTCGGCAAGATCGCGCTGACCGACGCGTGGTTCGAAGGCGCCCCGCCCGTGTCGCGCCAGGATGTGGCCTGGGCCGCGATCGAAGCGATCAAGCTCGGCATCTCGCGCAAGATCGTCGGCTTCGTCGGCGGCAGCGTGCCGATCGAGCAGGCATTGCGCGCCTAGCGGCCTCGCCCGCGCCGCCGCGCGGGGATCCGCACCGGCGGCCCGCACGACGGGCCGCTTCGACGCGCGGGGCGCCCGCTTACTCGCCCGCTTACTCGCCCGCTTACTCGCCCGCTTACTCGCCCGCTTACTCGCCCGCTTACTCGCCCGCTTACTGCTTCGGATGCGCGTCGGCCCACGCCTTCACGGCAGCGAGCGTGTTCTCGACGTGCTTGTCGGGCGACATGCTCGTGTATTCGTAGAGAATCTTCCCTTCCGGCGAAATCACGTAGGACACGCGGTTCGCGCGGTCGATCGCCGGCAGCTTCGCGTCGTATTCCCGGATGATCTTCGCGTCCGGATCGGCCGCGACCGGGAACTTGCTCCGGCACTCGCTCACCGAGAACTTCGTCAGCGTGTCGATCTTGTCGGCCGATACGCCGATCACGGTCGCGCCGTAAGCCTTGTAGCGATCCACTGCATCCGCGAACGCGTGCGCCTCGATCGTGCAGCCCTTCGTGAACGCGGCCGGGTAGAAATACAGCACGACCGGCCCCTGCTTCAGCGCGTCCGCGAGCGAGTACGTGTAAGTCTTGCCGCCCAGCGACGCCTGCGTCGTGAAATCGGGCGCCGCGGCCCCCGGCTTCAATTCCGCCTGCGCCACCAGCGCATGGCCGGCCACCAGCGCCGCCACGGCGGCGCCCAGCAACAGTTTTCGCTTCATCTGCGTCCTCATTTCTTATAAAGTCAGCCTCAAAGTAGACCTCGCCGGCGTTCGGCTGTCGAACACCCGCGTGACCGATCCGGTCCAGCGGCCATGCCATCCGCGGCCGGCCCGTTAAAGATTCCGCACAGTCTGCCGTTATTCCTTCCGGACAACCGGTTCCAGCCCTTCACGTCAGCGAGAAACATGGAAGCCAACAGGAAACAGACGTCACGCAAGGGCTCCTGGCGCAGCGCCTTGCATACGCTGCGCCGCTTCGCCTGGTCGGGCGGCGCGCTGATGCCCGCGCGCGCCGGCGCGCCGCGACGCGACGACTCCGTGCGCGACTGGCTGGAACAGACGGTCGGCACGGTGGATTTCCTCGCCCATGTCGACCGCGAACTGCGCTTTCTGTACGTGTCCGACGCGAGCCTGCGCTTCATCGGCTACCACCGCGACTACCTGCACACGCTGACGCTGCGCGACCTGATCGCCGAACAGGATACCGCGGCGCTCGAAGGCCTGCTTGCGCGCGCCGCGCGTTCCGGCCAGGTCGAGAAGGCGACGATGTGCATCGTCAAGTCGCTCACCTACCCGCTGGACGTCGAGATCCGCGCGTTCAAGAGCCGCCACCACGGCGTGGACGGGTTCGCGATCGCGGCGTTCGACGTGTCGTCGTGGCGCGCGCTCGAGGCGCGCCTGACTTACGAAATGCACCACGACCCGATGACGGGGCTCGGCAACCTGTCCGCGCTGGTGCCCGCGCTGATGCGCGCGCAGCAGGCCGCCGACGGGGACGGCACCTGTGCGGCGCTGCTGCTGCTCGACCTCGACGACTACCAGCGGATCAACCGTGCGCTCGGCTATGACGCGGGCGACACGCTGCTGCGCGAAACCGCGCAGCGGCTGAAGGCGCTCGTCACGCCGAACGAGCAGCTCGCGCGCGTCGCAAGCGACAAGTTCGCGGTCGTGCTCGGCGCACCGGACCGCACGCAGGCGAGCAATGCGGCGGACGCACTCGCACGCCGGCTGCAGGCCGCGGTGCGCGAGCCCTACGTGTACCAGGGGCAGACCGTGCACCTGTCCGCGAGCATCGGCATCGCGCTCTACCCTGACGAGCGCTCGGCGCCCCATCGCGCGCAGCACCACAGCCCGCTGCTGCGCCGCGCCGACCATGCGCTCGCACAGGCGAAGGCGTCGGGCGGCAATGCGCTCGCATTCCACGCGCCCGTCGACGATCCGGCCGACGCCGAACGGCTGAAGCTCGAAGCCGACCTGTACGACGGCGTGCGCAACGGCGAGTTTTCGCTCCATTTCCAGCCGATCACGCGCAGCCAGTCGGGCGCGGTGGTCGGTGTCGAGGCGCTGATCCGCTGGCGCCATCCGGTGCACGGCCTCGTGCCGCCGGCGACCTTCATTCCGCTCGCCGAATCGATCGGCCTGATCAACTATCTCGGCAACTGGGTGCTCAAGGCCGCGTGCATGCAGCTCGTCGCCTGGGACCGCCAGGGGCTCGCGCTGCAGTACGTGGCGGTCAACGTGTCGCCGCAGCAGTTTCGCGACCCGCGCTTCACGCAGAGCGTGCGCGAGGCGATCGCGCTGACGGGCATCGACCCGCGCCGCATCGTGCTCGAGATCACCGAAAGCCTGTTGATGCACGATCCCGCGCAGGCAAAGGGGCTGCTCGAGGAACTGACCGATCTTGGCATCCGCTTCGCGATCGACGATTTCGGCACCGGCTATTCAAGCCTCGCGTATCTGCAGCGCTTCCCGCTCGCGAAGCTGAAGATCGACCGCAGTTTCGTCGAGAACCTGCTGACCTCGCGCAACGACCGCGCGATCGTGTCGGCGGTGGTCGGCCTCGCGCAGACGCTCGATCTCGAGCTCGTCGCGGAAGGCGTCGAGACCGAGGCGCAGCGCGAATTGCTGACGGAGATGGGCTGCAACCATATCCAGGGCTGGCTCGTCTGCCAGGCGCTGCCGTCCGAGGAGCTCGCGCGGCGCTTCGAGGCGCAGCAACTGCACCTGCACGCCGCCGCCTGACGCGCGCGGCGAACCGGACAGATCCGTATGTCAATCACCGAACACTTGCCCCGCACCGCATTGCTCGACAAGCTGTGGGCCCGGATGAACGAACGGGGCGATTTCCCGCTGCTGTCGGAATCGCTGCGCGCGACGATGGCCGCGATGAAGAACGACGACCTCGACTTCACCGCGCTCGTGCGCGTCGTGCTGTCGGACTTCGCGCTCACGCAGAAAGTGCTGCGGCTCGCGAACTCCGCGATGTACATGGCGTTCGGCGGCAACATCACCACCGTGACCCGCGCACTGATGGTGCTCGGCATGGACGCCGTCGGCCACCTGGTCGTCGGGCTCAAGCTCGTCGACCATTTCCACCACAGTACGCCGCGCCGCATCGACGCGAAGCTCGAACTGAACCGCGCGCTGCTGTCCGGCTGCGTCGCGCGCAAGCTCACCGAACGCGCCGAGCTGCGCGCGGGCGAGGAAGCCGTCGTCTGTACGCTGATGCGCCAGGTCGGCAAGCTGCTCGTGGTCTGCTATCTCGACAGCGAATGGGACCGGATCCGCCGCCGCGCGGCCGAGCTGAACGGCGACGAAGCGGCCGCCTGCATCGACGTGCTCGGCGTCGGCTTCGACGAGATCGGGCTCGAGGCGGCCGCGCGCTGGCGGTTGCCCGACGTGATCCGCGCGGGGATGGCCGACCACGACCACGTGGTCCACACCGACGCGTTCGGCAACGAAGAGCACGACCGCGATGCGGGCCACGCGACCGATGACGGCCCGGCCGCCCGCGTGCGCTGGCTGCGCGCGATCAGCCGCTGCTCGACCGACGTCGCGGGCGCGCTCGTGATGCCCGCGAGCCCGCAGCGCGACGCGCGCATCGCGGCGCTCGCGCAGCACTATGGCGCGGAACTCGACATGGAAGCCGACGCGCTCGTCGAGATCGCCGAGCGGCTCGCGCGCGAGGAAGCGAGCGACACCGTGATGCGCGAGATCGTCGAACTGCGCGCGAACGCCGATGCGATCGCGCGTGCACAGGCCGAGCCCGAGGCGTGCCTCGAAGCCGGCCTCGCGGACCTGCGTGCGCTGCCGTCCGAGCATGTGCTGACGCCGGTGCTCGCGCTCGCATCGGAAAGCCTGCTGGCCGGCCTCGCGTTCACGCGCACCGTGATGTTCGTGCGTCACGACGACGGCATCTTCGCCGCACGCCTCGGCTTCGGCCCCGGCGTCGATACGACGCTCGACCGGCTGCGCTTCGACGAGCGCTTCGAGCCGGACGTGTTTCATCTCGCGATCTCGAACTCGGTCGGCATCTTCATCGAGCAGGCGCAGGAGCCGAAGATGCGCAAGCGCCTGCCCGCGTGGTATCTCGACGCATTCGGCGACTCGCGCGCGTTCGTGCTGCTGCCCGTGCGCGTCGGCACGACGACCGTTGCGCTGCTGTACGGCGACTGGGCCGGCGCGCAGCCTGCACGCAAGATCACGCAGCAGGAAATGAGCGTGCTCAACGAACTCGCGCGCGAACTGGGCCGGTTCTTTCCGGCCTGACGCGGCCGCCGGCCGCTGCCGCGCCTATTCCTGCCGATTCCCGCCTCCCAAAAACAAACCGGCCGCATCAGCGGCCGGTTTGCTTGCATCGTGCGATCGAACGCAACGCTTACTTGAGCGTCACGGGCACGCTGAAGTACTTCTTCGCGAGATTGTCGATCGTGCCGTCGGCCTTCAGCTCCTTCAGCGCCTGATCGAGCGCGGTCTTCAACGCCGCGTCGTTCTTGCGCAGGCCGAAACCGACGCCCGAGCCGAGGATCTCGGCATCGCTCACGGTACCGCCCGCGAACGCGAAGCCCTGCCCTTGCGGCTTCGTCAGGAAGCCCTTCGAACCGGCTTCCGCGTCCTGGAACGTCGCGTCGAGACGGCCCGACTTCAGGTCGGCGTAGGCCAGATCCTGCGTCTGGTACGGCACGACCTCGACGCCTGCCGGCGCCCACTTCTTCTTCGCATACGCTTCCTGGATCGTGCCCTGCAGCACGCCGACGCGCTTGCCCTTCAGCGATTGCGGGGTCGGCAGCAGGCCGCTGCCCTGCTTCGCGATCAGCTGGTTCGGGATCGTGTAGATCGCATCGGTGAACGCGATCGCGTGCTTGCGCTGGTCAGTGATCGTCATGTCCGAGTTGATCGCGTCGAATTTGCGCGCCTGCAGCGCCGGGATCAGACCGTCGAAGTCGTTCTCGACCCACACGCACTTCGTCTTCAGCTTCGCGCACACCGCGTTGCCGATGTCGATGTCGAAGCCGGTCAGCTTGCCGTCGGGCGTCTTGTATTCGAACGGCGCGTACGAGGCTTCGACGCCGAAACGGATCTCTTTCAGATCCGCCGCCATCGCGCTGCCTGCCGCCACGGCCGATGCCGCCACCACCGCATGCGCGGCCACTTTACGCCAATCCAACTTCATCAGGTGTTCTCCTCGATACTCGAATGTTCCGGAACTACGGGCGCATGCATCATTGCAGGGTCGGATGACCACGGCAATGCTGCCGCCGCGCCGTGATGCGGCGCAACAGCCGCAAGGCCGCGATTGTACCAATCCGCGCGGCCCGGCATGGCAAAGCAGCCGCCGACACGGGATGCTGCGCTGCGGGCGCCGACGTCAGCCGGGCGGCCCGTCGAACTTGCAAGACGATGTCGCAAATACGCAAGCGCAACGCGCGGGCGCTCGGTGCGGCATGCGGGCGTCATCTCGAAAATGGAATGGTCGCAGGGCGATGCGCGGGCCGCGGGTCGCCTCGGCCACGCGCAATCGATTACCGTCAGACGAGCGCCGCGACCGTCTCGCGGGTCGTGTCGATGACGAGCAGCCCCGCGCGCAAACCCGGCTTCACCGTCGGGTTCGGGAACACGATGCGCTCCTCGTCGTGCTTCACCGTGTAGCGGTAGTCGCCGTCCCGCGCGAGCACCGTGCCGCGAGCAAACGCGGTGAAGTTCGCGACGTCGGCCGCCACGAACAGCTCGAGCGCGTCGCTCTGCTTCGTGATCTGGTCGATCACCGTGAAGACGCGCGGCAGCGATGGAGAGCCGCCCCGAGCGCCAACGTCGCGAGCGGCACCCGACACAAGCTTGCGTACCGCGCGGTCGGCCGGCGCGAAGCGCGTCAGGTCGTTCTGGCCGAACGGGCGCACCTTGCCAAGTTCCAGCGTGCACGCGAGCGCGCCGCAATGTTCGGCCGTGAAATGCGAATACGTGTTGCCCTTCGCGGTATGCAGCAGCACGGCCGCGATCTGCGCGTCGCCGAGCCATTCGAACATCGTGCGTGTGGGCGGCATGCCCGTGTGCGGCAGCAGTGCGAACTGCTCGAACACCGATGCGCGAATCGCCGTGTGCATGTCGATATGCCAGCGCGCGGCGCCGGCCGGCGCGGCCGCGAAGAACGCGGCGGCAGCGGCTTCGAGCTGCATGGCACGCGGCGCTTCGCGGCTGGCGGGCACCTGCGCGTGACGGCCGCTGAACAGGCGGTTCAGATCGTCGTCGAGATAGCGTTCGCCGGCGCGCATCGCCGGCACGTTGCCGAGCACGACGAGCAGCCGGCACGCGAGCGGCAGCGCCCCCGATGCGAGATCGCGCACGAGCATCGACAGCAGCTCGATCGGCGCCGTCTCGTCGCCGTGCACGCCGGCCGATACGAGCACGCTCGCGCGCGCCGTGCCGGCGGCCTCGGCCGCCACCGGTTCGAGCGCGAGCAGCCCGTCGCCGAGCCATTGCCAGCGCACGGCCCCGGCGGCGCAGGTACCGTCCGTTGCGGACGGCGCGCCACCGGTCAGCGTGAACGCGAGGAAGTCGTCGAGCAACGCGGCGGCCATACGGGAATCAACGCTGGAAGTCATACAGCGAACCGACGCGCAGGATCTGCGTGAGTTCGTCGAGCGCCGTGCGCGATTCGTCGAGCAGCGCCGGATCGGCGAGGTCTTCCGGTGCGAGGCGATCGCGATAGTGCCGGTCGATCCAGGTATCGAGCGACGCGAACAGCGTGTCGTCGATCCACACGTTCGACGTGACGGCCGCGCGTTCCGCGTCGTTCAGCACGACGCGCAGGCGCAGGCACGCCGGGCCGCCGCCGTTCTTCATGCTCTCGCGCAGGTCGAACACGAGCACGTCGCGAATCGGGCCGTTGCCGGCCGCGAGTTCGTCGAGATAGGCCGCAACGTTCCCGTTCTCGCGGCATTCCTGCGGCACGACGAGCACCTGCGAGCCGTCCGCACGCGACAGCAGCTGGCTGTTGAACAGATACGACGTCACCGCGTCATTCACGCTCACGGCGGCCTCCGGCACCTCGATCACGTTCAGGCGCGCGCCGCGTGCGTCGAGCGCGGCGGTCAGCGTGTCGTAGATCGCCTGCTTGTTGACGAACGCGCGCTCGTGCGTGAACAGCGTGTCGCGGTTGCCGACCGAAATCACGTCGTTGTGGAACACACCTGCGTCGATCACGTCCGGATCCTGCTGAGCGTAGACCGTCGCTTCTTCGGCGAGCCCGTGGCGATGCGCGACCGCACGGCTCGCCTCGAACGTCTGGCGCGCCGGGAAGCGCTTCGGCTCGGGGCCGCGGCGATATTCCGCGCGACCGTACACGAAGAACTCGATGCCCGGCTTGCCGTATTCGGCGCAGAAGCGCGTATGGTTCGCCGCGCCTTCGTCGCCGAGCGCCGGCGTGCCGGTCAGCGCCTCATGCACCGCGAAGTGCGCGGGATCGGCGAACAACGTCGACAGCGTGCGGCGAGTCGCTTCGTGCTCGATCGCCCGATGCAGCTTGCTGCACAGGTTCGCCGGCGTGAAGTGCACGCGGCCATCGCTCGTATCGGCCGACGGGCTGACGGTGGCCGCGTTCGCGGTCCACATCGCCGACGCCGAGCTCGCCGCGGCGAGCAGTTCGGGCGCCTGCTTCGCGGCCTTCGCGATCACGTCCGCGTCCTTGCCGGAGAAGCCGAGCTCGCGCAAGAGGCGCAGCGACGGCCGTTCCTGCGGCGGCAGCACGCCTTGCGCGAAGCCGAGATCCGCGAGCTGCTTCATCTTGCGCAGCCCCTGCTTCGCCGCGGCCTTCGGGTTCGCGGCCGACTTTTCGTTGTTGAGCGACGCCACGTTGCCGAACGACAGCCCGGCGTAGTTGTGGGTCGGGCCGACGAGCCCGTCGAAATTGGCTTCTTGTGCGTTCATCGTCGTTCCCTCGATCAGAAATGCAGGCCCGGCGACAGGCTCGCGGGCAAGGTCAGTTGCGTGCTTTCCACCGACGCCATCGGATACGCGCAATAGTCGGCCGCGTAGTACGCGCTCGGGCGGTGGTTGCCCGAGCGGCCGGTGCCGCCGAACGGCGCGGCGGACGATGCGCCGTTGGTCGGCCGGTTCCAGTTGACGATCCCGGCGCGAATCGTGCGACGGAAGTGCTCCCATGCCTTCGCGTCGTCGGCAAGCAGGCCGGCGGACAGGCCGAACGCCGTGTCGTTCGCGCGCTCGATCGCTTCGTCGAACGTCGCGTAGCGCACGATCTGCGCGAGCGGGCCGAAGTGTTCTTCGTCCGGCAGGTTCGCGACGCCCGTCACGTCGACGATCGCCGCGTTCACGAAGCCGAGGCGCGGATCGCGCTGCGTCATCGCGATGATCGGCTTCGCGCCCTGCTCGATCAGGTGCGACTGCGCGTCGACGAGCTTCGCCGCCGCCCGCGCCGAGATCACCGCACCCATGAACGGCTGCGGATCGGCGTCGAACACGTCGGCCGTGATCTTCGACGTGACGTCGGCGAAGCGCGCGAGGAAGCGATCGCCGAACGCGCCCTGCGGCACGAAGATGCGGCGTGCGCACGTGCAGCGCTGGCCGGCCGACAGGAACGCCGACTGGATCGTGTGATGGACGGCCGCGTCGATATCTTCGACTTCGCCGATCACGAGCGGGTTGTTGCCGCCCATCTCGAGCGCGAGCACGATTTCCGGACGGCCGCCGAACTGCTTGTGCAGCAGCGTGCCGGTGTCCGAGCTGCCCGTGAAGAACAACCCGTCGATCTGCCGATGGTTCGCGAGCGCGATGCCGGTATCCTTCTCGCCCTGCACGAGGTTCAGCACGCCGTCCGGCAGCCCGGCCTCCTTCCACACTTCGACCGTCGCGCGCGCGACGCCCGGTGCGAGCTCCGACGGCTTGAACACGACCGCATTGCCGGCGATCAGCGCGGGCACGATATGGCCGTTCGGCAAGTGGCCGGGGAAGTTGTACGGGCCGAACACCGCGACGACGCCGTGCGGGCGGTGACGCAGCACCGCGACGCCGTCGGCCATGTCCTGGCGCTTCTCGCCGGTGCGTTCCTGGTAGGCCTGGATCGAGATGCCGACCTTCGCGGCCATCGACGCGACTTCGGTGCGCGCCTCCCACAGCGGCTTGCCCGTCTCGCGGCCGATCGCGGTCGCGATCGCTTCCTTGCGCTCGTTGAGCAGCGCGGCGAATCGCTTGACGATCGCGCAGCGCGATTCGAAGTCGAGCGCCGACCAGCCGGCGAATGCGCGGCGCGCGCTCGCGACCGCGCGGTCGACGTCGGCCGCCGACGCGCTTGCGCCCTGCCACGCGATCTCGTCGGTGCCCGGGTTGCGCGAAGCGAACACGGGGCCCGAGCCTGCGACCCAGGCGCCGTCGATGAAGAGTTCCGTCATGATTCGTTTATCCCTGTTTGACTTTGAGCGGCAGCACGCGCACCGGATCGCCGGCCTTCACGTCGAGCGCGACGGCATCGTCGGCCGACAGCACGAACGAGCCGTTCGCGACCACGCCCGGCGCGACGCCGACGCGGAAATCGGTGAGCGACGTGTTCGACACGAGCGACTTCGGTGCATCCTCTCGCGCATCCGGCACGCCGATCGCGACCGGCACGACGACGCTCTCGCGCACCGTGCGCAGGTCATTGACGTGGCATTCGAGCACCGGGCCCGCGTCGAAGATGTCGACGTGATTCTGGTAGCGCAGCCCTTCCGCTTCGAGCATCTTGCGGGCCGGCAGCGTGTCGCGATGCGTGAGACCGACCGCGTCCTGCGCGTCCTGCGGCAGCAGGTCGACGTACACCGGGTAGCGCGGCATCAGTTCCGCGAGGAACGACTTGCGGCCGTGCGAGCTGAGATAGTCGGCTGCGTTGAAATCGATCTGGTAGAAGTGCGAACCGACCGCGCGCCAGAACGGCGACGTACCGTCTTCGTCGAAGTGGCCGCGCAATTCCGCGCAGATGCGCTCCGGAAAGCGCTCGCGGAACTGCGCGATGAACATGAAGCGCGAGCGCGACAGCAGGCCGCCCACGCCGCCCGTGCGATAGCGCGGGCTCAGGAACAGCGAGCACACTTCCGCATAGCCCGTCAGGTCGTGCGAGATGTTCAGCGCGGACATCCGCGTCCACACGCCGAGCTCCTGGCTCGCGTGCACGACCGTGCTCACGCGGTAGTTGTAGAACGGCTGTTCGAGGCCGACCTGCGTCTCGATCCCGCACACGCCTGCAATGTCGCCCGTCTTCGATTCTTCCATCACGAAGAAGTAGCCGGCTTCGCCGGGCGCCGCCTCGCCTGCCAGCGTGCGGCGCGTGCGCTCGATGCGCGCGGCGAGCGCGTCGCGGTCGGGCTTGAACGTGGTCAGGCCCGGCCCGGTTTCCTTCGCGAGCGACACGAGCGCGTCGACGTCGCCCGTTTGTACGACCCGAACGACGATCATGCTGCGTCTCCCTTCAAATCTTCCTCGTCGCGGCGATGCAGCGGCACGCAGCGCACGACATCGCCATCCTTCACATCGAGCGCCGCGCGCACGTCGCCGGCCAGCGGCGCGTCACCCGCATCGGCCGGCAGGTCGGCCAGCACGCAGCGGAACGATTCGCCGCTGCCCGTCGACACCATGTATGCGACATCGCCCTGCTGGTGCGCGGCCTCGCGCACGATGCGCTCGGCGCCGTGCTTCACGCACGCGGTGCGATCGACCTGTGCGGTCAGCACCGGGCCCGCGTCGAAGATGTCGACGAAGCGGTCGGGCTCGAAGCCTTCCTCGAGATGGATGTCGTACGCGAGCAGCGCCGATTCGTTCGGCTCGCCGAGCACGCGCTGCGCGGCTTCCGGCAGCAGCGGCACGTAGAGCGGATACGCCGGCATCACTTCCGCGATGAAGGTGCGGCTGCGGCCGCCCGACGCGATGTCGACGTCGGTGAAGTTGCGGCCGAAGAACTTGCGCCCCACCGCTTCCCAGAACGGCGATGCGCCGTTGCCGTCGCTCACGCCGAGCAGCAGCGTGAACACTTCCGGCGTGAAGCGGCGGCGGTTCGCGGCGATGTACATCATCCGCGCACGCGAGATCAGGTGCGCGGCCGCGTCGCCGCGCAGCGACGGATCGACGTAGAAGCCCGCCAGCCGGCTCTTGCCGGTCAGCTCGTGCGACATCGTGAGCGCGTGGATCTTGCGGTTCACGTGCAGCTCGCGCGACGCGTGGATCAGCGCGTCGTTTCGGAATGCGTAGAATGGTTCCGAGTAGCCGGCCGCGGCCACGATGCTCGCCGTGCCGAGCAGCTTGCCGGTCGACGAATCCTCGAGCACGAAGAGGTAGAACTCCTCGCCGGCGAAGTCGACGTCCGCGCGAAACGAATCCTCGGAGAGCGCCACGCGCGCCTCGAGCGCCGCGCGGTCGTGCGGCAGCGAGTGCAGGACCGGCTGCGCGGTGCGCGCCATGTGCGCGAGCGCATCGAGATCCGTGAGTTTGCCGGGGCGAACAAATAGCATCGTCGTTCCTGTCTGCGATGGGTGCGCCGATCAGCGCGCGGTGGCTTCCTGGGCGGCGAGCACTTGTTCGACGGCCTTCTCGAAGCGCTTCACGCCTTCGTCGAGCAGGTCGAACGGGATCACCAGCGACGGGACGAAGCGCAGCACGTTCGGGCCGGCGATCAGCATGATCAGGCCGTTCTCTGCTGCTGCGGTGACGAAGTCCTTCGCGCGGCCGTCGAACGCGGCGGTGAGTTCGGCGCCGACGAGCAGGCCCTTGCCGCGGATGTCCTTGAAGATGCCGAAGCGCGCGTTGATGCGCTCGAGCGCGCCCTTCAGGCGCACGCTGCGTTCGCGCACGCCTTCGAGCAGTGCCGGGTCGCCGATCAGTTCGACGACCTTGTCGGCGATTGCCGATGCGAGCGGGTTGCCGCCGTACGTCGTGCCGTGCACGCCGACCTTGAAGTGCGCGGCCAGTTCGTTCGTCGTCAGCATCGCGCCGATCGGGAAGCCGTTGCCGAGCGCCTTCGCGGTCGTCAGGATGTCCGGCGTGACGCCGGTATCCATGTAAGCGTAGAACTGGCCCGTGCGGCCGACGCCCGTTTGCACTTCGTCGAAAATCAGCAGTGCGTCGTTGGCGTCGCAGGCTTCGCGCAGCGCCTTCAGGAAGGCCGGATCGGCCGGGATCACGCCGCCTTCGCCTTGCACGGGCTCGACGATCACCGCGCAGGTTTGCGGGCCGATCGCGGCCTTGGCGGCTTCGATGTCGTTGTATGGGAGGTGCGTGATGCCGGCCGGCACGGGGCCAAAGCCTTCCGAGTACTTCGGCTGGCCGCCGACGCTGACCGTGAAGAACGTGCGGCCGTGGAACGACTGCACGAACGAGATGATTTCGGCTTTATCGGCGCCGTGGCGATCGAATGCGACTCGGCGAGCGAGCTTCAGTGCGGCTTCGTTCGCTTCCGCGCCCGAGTTCGCGAAGAATGCGCGGTCGGCGAAGGTCAGCGATTCGAGGCGCTTTGCGAGGCGCAGCACCGGCTCGTTCGTGTAGCCATTGCCGATGTGCCAGAGCTTGCGGCTTTGTTCGTCCAGGACTTTCAGCAGTTCCGGGTGGCCGTGGCCGAGCGACGTCACGGCGATACCGCACGCGAAATCGATGTATTCGCGGCCGGCCGTGTCCCACACGCGGGAGCCCTCTGCGCGATCCGGCACGAACGGCGCGGGGGAAAATACCGGCACCATCACTTCATCGAATGTCTGGCGGGTCACGGTCGAGGTCGTCATGGTCGTTCCTTTCGGTTTCGTAAGAGGGTTCAACAGGATCAAGTTTAGGGAAGGGTGACGCAAGCGTCTTGCGGAATTGCGACGGGTTCTATCGGAAGCGGATAGGTCGCTTTATTTTGCCCTTTCGGCGGGGGGAGGTCGTGTTTTCGTGTCTCGTTTTTTTTGGGGGTTTTGGGTGGTTTGCTTGCGGTTTTCGTGAAGCACCTGTGATGGTGTCGGTCTATTAGCGTTGCCCCTGCGCGGGGCGGCGGTTACTTTTCTTTGTCTTGCCAAAGAAAAGTAACCAAAAGAAAGGCGCTGTGAAAACGCATGACTTCCCGGTGCCGTGGTCATCGGAGTGGCCCGCGCCTAAGTGTCCGCGCCAGTCAGGAAACCGGAGTGGTTCGAGCAATGGTTCTGACACCACTCACCACCCGACAGAGCGGTATACCGCCCGCAAGCTCCGCCCTCGCTTCGCTCGGTCGACAGGTTCACACCGCTCAAGCAGCACGATCGAAAGATCACCCCAAACCCGATACGTACGCGGTCCTCACCTCTCGCTGCAGAAAAAGAGGGACGTACTCACCAACACGGAAACACGCGCCCTCATAGCGCAGTTGAGCAGCGATAACAGGCAACCGGCCCGGTCGTCAGAGGGGCGTAATCGGTCAGAATATCGGACCCGGCGCGCCGCGCGGGCGGAAGCACATAAGTGCCAGCCGCGCGATTTGAGGCACCTTGCAGCCGAGCGTAGCGAGGATGGAGCTTGCGGGCGGTATACCGCTCTGTCGGGTGGTGAGTGGTGTCAGAACCATTGCTCGAACCACTCCGGTTTCCTGACTGGCGCGGACACTTAGGCGCGGGCCACTCCGATGACCACGGCACCGGGAAGTCATGCGTTTTCACAGCGCCTTTCTTTTGGTTACTTTTCTTTGGCAAGACAAAGAAAAGTAACCGCCGCCCCGCGCAGGGGCGACGCTAATAGACCGACACCATCACAGGCACTTCACGAAAACCGCAAGCAAACCCCGAATCAATCCTTCCCCTCCCGCTCAACCAACGCGCCCCCGCGAGGCTCCCCCCCGGTCTGCTTTTCGAGCCACGCTCGCCGGTCCTCGCGAGGCGTCACGCCGAACCTTTCCCGATAGGCATTGGAAAAGTGCGCAGCAGAAGAAAACCCACAGGCAAGACTCACCTGCACGACCGATTTGCTCGTGCGCTGCAACTGGGTCCGAGCCTTGAGCAACCGAAGATTGAGGTAATACTTCGAGGGCATCGCCCCAAGATACTGCCGAAACAACCGCTCTAACTGTCGGCGCGAAACGCCGACCAATTCGGCGATCTCATCGGTAGTCAGGGGATCCTCGATATTGGCTTCCATCAACAGCAACGCATCGTTCAACCGCGGATGCCGCTCGCCGGGCGCGGTCACAAAAGGAATCCGCTGGCGTTCCTCGCCACTCCGCAAAGTCCCCGCACCGAGCGCATCGGCAATCCGCTCACCGAGATCGGGCCCATGCTCCCGGCCAATCATGGCCAGCATGAAATCCACGGTAGCCTGCCCACCCGCGCACGTCGCGCGATCCCGATCGATCTCGAAGATCTGCTGCGTGACGATCGAGCGCTCGAACTGCTCTGCGAACTGCTGATACGTTTCCCAGTTCACGCTCACGCGATACCCGGAAAGCTGCCCGGCCATCGCCAGCCACCACACGCCATGATGAATGCCGGTCACGACCGGCGTGCGCTGCCCGACCCGCGCGAGACTCGCGAGAAACAGCCGGTAATCGGCGAACTGCTGGAACCGCTCGGACACGACGATCAGCCAGTCGCACGCGATCGCATCGTTGAACGCCGCATCGGCATGCCATTGCGCGCCGCCCGCGAGCGTCACGGGTCGCCCGTCCCACGAACACACCTGCCAGCGATACAGCAGCCGCCCGTCGATCTCGTTCGCGAGGTTCAACGCATCGACGATCGGCCCCACGCCCGACATCGACACGGGCGGCAATGCAACGATCGCCACCTGCGTCGTGCGGGTAGCGCCTGCGGGACGAGACACCGGTACCACGGTTGAAACCTGCCCTGTCGCGTTACTTGAGACTGCCCGACAGGAACTGCTTGAGCCGCTCGCTCTGCGGGCGCACCAGCACCTCCTTCGGATCGCCCTCTTCCTCGGTCCGCCCCTGGTGCAGGAACATCACGTGATTCGACACGTTGCGCGCGAAGCCCATCTCGTGCGTGACGACGATCATCGTGCGGCCTTCCTCCGCAAGCTTCTGCATCACCTTCAGCACTTCGCCCACCAGCTCGGGGTCGAGCGCCGACGTCGGCTCGTCGAACAGCATCACGTCCGGATGCATCGCCAGCGCACGCGCAATCGCGACGCGCTGCTGCTGACCGCCCGACAGGTGCGACGGATACTGCTTCTCGACGCGCGGCGCGAGGCCGACTTTCTCGAGATACGCGCGTGCACGCTCCTCGGCTTCCTTCTTCGAAATGCCGAGCACGTGCACCGGCGCTTCCATCACGTTCTCGAGCACGTTCATGTGCGCCCACAGATTGAAGTGCTGGAACACCATCGCAAGCTTCGTGCGGATACGCTGAAGCTGCTTGTGATCGGCGACTTCGAGCGCGCCGGCGCGGTCGGTCTTCGTGCGCACGGTCTCGCCGTCGACGACGATCTGCCCCGCATTCGGCCGTTCGAGAAAATTGATGCAGCGCAGGAACGTGCTCTTGCCCGAGCCGCTCGCGCCGATGATGCTGATGACGTCACCGGCCTTCGCGTTCAGCGACACGCCCTTGAGCACCTCGTTGTCGCCATAGCGCTTGTGAATGTCGATCGCGGCAAGCTTGACGGAAGCGGCAGCGCTCGTTTGAGTGATCTCGGCCAACTGGCTCTCCTCGAAGTGATTCAATGACGGGCGGCCGCGAGATACGCAAGCCAGTGGCGCTCCGCGCGGCGAAACGCCGCGACGAGTGCGAAAGATACCGCAAGATAGATCAGCGCGGCGATTCCGAACGACTGGAACGCCATGTAGGTCGCGGAATTCGCGTCGCGCGCGACCTTCAGGATGTCCGGTACGGTCGCCGTGAACGCAACGGTCGTCGCGTGCAGCATCAGGATCACCTCATTGCTGTACAGCGGCAGCGCGCGGCGCAGCGCCGACGGCAGGATCACGCGGCGGTACATCGTGAACGGCGACATCCCGTATGCGCGCGCGGCCTCGACCTCGCCGTGCGGAATCGCGCGGATCGCCCCCGCGAAGATCTCCGTCGTGTACGCGCAGGTGTTCAGCGCGAACGCGAGAATCGCGCAGTTGAAGCCGCTTCGGAAGAACGCATCGAGCAGCGAATGCGAACGCACGAACTCGAGGCTGTACATGCCCGTGTACAGCAGCAGCAACTGCACGTAGAGCGGCGTGCCGCGGAATACGTACGTGTAGAACCGCACCGGCGTCGACACCCACTTGTTCCTCGACACGCGCGCAACCGCGAGCGGCACCGCGCACACGAAGCCGAGCGAAATCGACGCGACGAGCAGCCACAGCGTCACCGCGAGGCCGGAGAGGCGCTGGCCGTCCCAGTAAAGGAACGCCTGGCCGAATTCCTGAAGGATCTCGATCATAGTTCTGCGTGCCGCACGCCCATGGAATATCGCTTCTCGAGCTGGATCAGCACGAGGTTGGAAACGGTCGTGATCGCGAGATAGATCAGCGCCGCGACGAGGATGAAGAAGAACATGTTGAACGTGCTCTTGCCGGCGTCCTGCGCGGCCTTCACGACGTCCGCCAGGCCGATGATCGACACCAGCGCGGTGGCCTTCACGAGCACCTGCCAGTTGTTCCCGATCCCGGGCAATGCAAAGCGCATCATCTGCGGAAACATGATCCGCGCGAACACGCGCGCGCCGCTCATCCCGTAAGCCGCACCGGCTTCGAGCTGGCCGCGCGGCACCGACAGGAACGCGCCGCGG
Organism: Burkholderia sp. BCC0405; assembly: GCF_902833075.1. Classification (NCBI taxonomy): domain Bacteria; kingdom Pseudomonadati; phylum Pseudomonadota; class Betaproteobacteria; order Burkholderiales; family Burkholderiaceae; genus Burkholderia; species Burkholderia sp. BCC0405. Next base: position 356,417 of record NZ_CADFEO010000004.1, on the reverse strand, counting down.
AACGTCTCGGTGAAGTACGCGCCGTAGATGAAGCCGAGCGTCAGCACGCCGGCCACGAACGGGTCGATGTCGATCTGGTCCCAGCCGACGAAGTCGGTGAACTGGTTCAGCCAGATCTGGATGCTGTAGAACAACAGCAGCATCAGGACGAGATCGGGCACCGAGCGGATCAGCGTCGTATAACCGGTCGCGATCGCTCGCAGCACCCGGTTGTGCGACAGCTTCACCACCGCGCCGATCAGCCCCAGCGCCACCGCAGTGGCGAGCGACAGCACCGACAGCTCGATGGTCTGCACGGTGCCGGCCCAGAGGACGGGACCAAAGCCGTAAAGGAACACGCGCGTCTCCAGAGTTGGAATGGATGCCGACGCGTATGCCTGTCCCGCGCCGGGCTGACGCGGATAGTCGCAAGCGAAATTGATTGTCTCAAATCACCTTGCATGCGATTGCTGCGCCGCAACAATCCGCCCCACCATTTACGACGTTGGCCTACACCGCTGTTTCAAAAGGAGAAAAGCCGCTCCCTGACAACCGGATAACGGGCAGGGAAGCGGACTTTTTGCAATTTTCCGGTCGCTTTTTCGATATAGCGCCGAAGCGGGCTGCGGCTGCGGTTATCGCCCCTTCAGGATGTCGGAGCGCGAAGTCGTATAGACAAGCCCGTCCGGGCCGAAATGGACGTTGAAGAATGCGTCGGTGTTGACGCCGTCCTCGAGCCAGCGCCAGCTCCACACCGTCTCGGGCTTGAGCGGATACTGCGCGATGTCGCCCGGCTTGCCGAGCAGGCGCCGCACCTCGTCCTCGTTCATCCCCGGGCGCACCTTCGCGAAATTCTCGGCGGTCAGCACCTGCGTCGCGCCCGTATAGCGGCCGTTCGCATCGAGATCGACGAACCACGTCTGGTTGCCCATCGGGCCGCGCGGGTATTCGAGACGCTTCGAGCCATCGGTGAAGTCGCGCTCGGTCTCGGGCTTGCCCATCGTGCCGCGCACGTCGGCCTCGGTCGATTCGCCGACCTTCAGCCCCTTCAGCAGCAGCGGCGCGGGCTTGATCGCGTTGAAGAAGTCCCTGATACGTTGCACGTCGAGGTTGCCTTGCTTGTCGTCGCAGCCGGTCAGCGCCAGCGCGGCGGCCAGCATCGTGACGGGAAGCAGCCGGAAACGGAAATTCATCGGAAGAAATGCGCGTCGAGAAAACACGCGCCAAGGATACCCGCGCGACGCCAAAAGCGCGAGACGGGCGCGCGGTCCGTCTCGTGTTCAATGCATCGTTTCGGTTTCGGTCTCGGCCACGCGGCTCGTCGCTTGCGGCGCGGCCGGCGGCACACCGATGCGGCGCCGCGTGCGCACGAGTTCGGCAAGCTGCCACGAACCGAGCGCCAGGCAGCCGAACAGCACCTCGCGGCCGCGCTTGACCAGCGCGAGCGACAGCGCCGTCTCGCGGTCGACGCCGAACATCTGCGCGAGCAGCACGACGGTCGCCTCCTGCACGCCGAGGCCGCCCGGCACCATGAACGCCGCATGACGCACGGCCTGCGTCATCGCCTCGATCGCGATCGCGCCGCCGATCGACACCGGATGGCCGAGCAGCGCGAGCGCCCAGTAGATCTCGAGCGCGCCGAGCACATAGCCGGCCAGCTGCCAGAAGAATGCGCTGAACAGCAGGCCCGTGCGCGACATCAGCCCATCGATGTCGGCATCGAGCCGCTTGCCGTCGACACCCTGCAGCAGCCGGTGCGAATCGCCGAGCAGGCGGCCCGCGAAACGCTCGATCGCATGGAAGATGCCGCCGCGACGCATCAGCACGACGCCGAGCACCGGCAGCGGCAGCGTGAGCAGCAGCGCGAGGCCGATCGTGCCGCCGCCCATGTTGTCCGTTGTCGCAAGAAGCAGCACGAGGCCGAGCGTCGCGAACGCATACTGGACGACGATCGTCACGAGCACCTCGACGATCACCGACGCCGTCACGCGGCTCGCGTCGGGCACCTGCCAGCGCGCAAGCCGGATGCCGACCAGCTCGCCGCCGATCCCGACCACCGGCAGCAGCCGGTTCACCGCTTCGCGGACAGTGGCAATCCACCACAGGAACGGCAGCGACGAGCGCTTGTCGAGCAGCAAGTGCCACGCATATGCATCGAGCAGCAGCGGCAGCGCATGGAACGGCACGAGCCACAGCAGCGCGTAACCGGCGCGCGCGAGCATCTGCGACACGTCGCCGATACCTTCATGCAGCCCCAGCGCGAGCAGGATGCCGATACCGAGCGGCCAGCCGAGCCATTTGATCCACTTGGTCATGACGGCTGCGCCCCCGGTGCACGCGACGTTTGTGCGCCGCGCCGTGCCGCGGGCTGACCGAACACCTCGGCAAAGCCGCCGGTCGCGACGCCGGCGGCCTTCAGCGCGGCCGCGACACGCGGCGACAGCAGCGCGTCGAGTTCGTCCACCGGACGGTAGCCGGCCATCGTCGGCGTGATCGGGCCGTCGCCGGCTTCGGCCGGATGGCAGTAAATCTCGCCGACGCCCGGCGGCAGCTTGGCCAGCGCGTCGAGCAGCACGGCCTCGTCCATCGCGCCCGTATGCTCGATCCCGACCACGTAGTCGTTGTGCGCGAGCCCCGCGCGGTCGAGCCGCGCGCGCACGAGCGCGATCCACGGCTTGAGCAGCGCGGGTGCGCTCGTCTCGTACGGCAGCCGCACCGCGCGCAGCCCGTAGTCGCGGCCGATCTCGATGATCATCGACAGCACGGTCGGATGCAGGTGGAAATGCTTGTGCGCGTTCACGTGGTCGAGCGGCAGGCCGCTCGCCGCGAACGCGTCGAACTGCGCGCGAATCTCGCGGCGCAGCTGCGCCCGCACGTGCGGCAGGAAGAAAAAGCGGCAGCCGTCCTTCGCCATCGCATCGCCGAAGCGCCCGTCGGGGCCGACGAGCGCGGGAATCTCATGCGCGGGCAGCGTGGCCGGCCCGTCCGCGAGGACGAGATGCAGGCCGACCGCGAGCGACGGCAACCGCCGCGCGCGCTCGATCGCATCCTGCGCGGCGGGCGCGCCGACCATCAGGCTGGCGGCGTTCAGCACGCCGTCGCGGTGTGCGCGCTCGACCGCCGCGTTGACGCGCGGGTGCAGCCCGAAGTCGTCCGCGGTGTAGATCAGCGCCCGCGCCGCCCGCTGCGTCGCCACGAATCAGGCCTCGTGTGCGCGCAGGAAGCGAAAGAACTCGACGCCTTCGCGCAGGCGGCGCTTCATCATGTCCCAGCTCGTCAGCATCTCGCGGACGATCTCCCAGATCTTCGACGGACGGAAGTAGAACTGGCGATAGAACTGCTCGAGATGGTGATAGATCTCGTCGCGCGACAGGTGCGCATAGCCGATCGCCGCGAGCTGCACGCCTTCCTTGCTCACCAGGTTGATGGTCTTGTTCTCTTCCATCCAGCCGTTTTCCACGGCCTGCTTGTAGAGCGTCGTGCCCGGATACGGCGCGGCGAGCGACACCTGGATCGTGTGCGGATTGATTTCCTTCGCGTACTCGATCGTCTTCTTGATGGTCTCCTGCGTCTCGCCCGGCAGGCCGAGGATGAAGGTGCCGTGGATCTTGATGCCGAGTTTCTTGCAGTCCGCGCTGAAACGGCGCGCGAAATCGGTGCGCACGCCCTTCTTGATGTTCACGAGGATCTGGTCGTCGCCGGATTCGAAGCCGACCAGCAGCAGGCGCAGGCCGTTTTCCTTCATGACCTTGAGCGTCTTGTACGGCACGTTCGCCTTCGCGTTGCACGACCACGTCATGCCGAGCTTGCCCAGGCCGATGGCGATGGCCTCAGCGCGCGGCAGGTCGTCGGTGAAGGTGTCGTCGTCGAACATCAGTTCCTTCACTTCCGGCATGTTGTCGCGGATCCACTTCGCTTCCGCGAGCACGTTCTCGACCGAACGCGTGCGATAGCGATGGCCGCTGACCGTCTGCGGCCACAGGCAGAACGTGCAGCGCGACTTGCAGCCGCGGCCCGTATAGATCGATACGTACGGATAGTTGAGGTAGCCGATGAAGTAGTTGTCGATCTTCAGGTCGCGCTTGTAGACGGGCGCGACGAACGGCAGTTCGTCCATGTTCTCGAGGATCGGACGCGCTTCGTTGTGCTCGATCGAGCCGTCCTTCGCGCGCCAGCTCAAGCCCTTGATCTCGGGGAACGGCTTGCCTTCGGCGATTTCCTTGCAGGTGTAGTCGAATTCCTCGCGGCACACGAAGTCGATTGCCTCGCTCGCCGTGAGCGAGTTGTGCGGATCGACCATCACCTTCGCGCCCACCATGCCGACCAGCATCGACGGCTTCATCTTCTTGAGATCCTGCGCGAACATCGCGTCGGTCGGGAACGACGGCGTGCTCGTGTGGATGATCACGAGGTCGTAGTCGTTCGCGATCTTCAGCGTTTCCTCGACCGACAGGCCGTCGGCCGGTGCGTCGACGACGCGGCTGCCCGGCACGAGCGCGGCCGGCTGCGCAAGCCACGTCGGGTACCAGAAGGAACGGATTTCGCGCTTCGCCTGATAGCGCGAGCCGGCTCCGCCGTCGAAGCCGTCATACGAAGGGGCCTGCAAGAACAGCGTTTTCATGAATGCTCCGGTAGCCTGCATAGTTCGATTCGTCACAACGATTCAGTCAAAAAACCGCGGGCCGCCGTACCGGCGCCCGCCTCTCTGTCATGTCGCGCCGCGCGGCCTCGCCGCGCAGCGCGTCTCGGCCCTCGGGCCGGGTTCGGTTGGAGCGGCCCTAGCGGCCGTCCACTGCTTCCACTGCCGCCGTCGCGCGTTCGCCGCCGACGACCGTCATCCGCGCGCCGCGCCACACGACGTGCGTGCCGAACGCGGCCGCGAGCCATTCGAGCGCGAGCAGCGTGTCGCGCACCGCGACGAGCGGCAGGTCGCGCCAGAACGCGAGCCAGCCGTCCTCGCCGCGCGCGTGCAGCACGAGCCGCCCGAACGCGCCCACCACGGCCGCCCAGCCCGCCAGCGAGCCGGCGAAGGTTCCGTCGAGGCGCAGCGCGAGCGCCGCGCCGATCGCGAGCCACGGCACGGTAAACGTAATGAACAGGAACGTGAAGCCGGCCGGGTTCAGCGAACGGATCGTGCGCAGCCAGCGCGTTTCGCGGTGCCACAGCGGCCCGAACGACGGTTCGATCACGTCGGTCGCGACCTCGACCTCCGACAGCACGGTGCGTCGCCCGAGGCGGCGCGGCAGCTCGGCCAGCCAGAAATCGTCGGCCAGTTCGTCCTTCAGCGCGGGAAAGCCGCCGATCCGGTCGAGCGTGTCGCGCGTCAGCGCGAGCGTCGCGCCGAAGCCGAAGCGGCTCGAGCGGCCGAGGTGCGTGATCCGGACCGACGGCGCGAACCAGGCGTCGACGAACTGTGCGCCGATCCGCGTCCAGAACCCGCCGACGCTGCGCGCATGGTACAGGCACGTGACGACCCCCACCGACACGTCGGCGAGCGGCGCCGTCACGCGCTCCAGATAGTCGGGCCTCACCGCGATGTCGCTGTCCGCGATCACGATGCGGCCGTACTTCGCGCGCTCGGCGAGGTTGATCAGGTTGGCGACCTTCAGATTCTTGCCGTGCACGCGCGCGTCGACCACGAGCGTGATGTCGCACTCGGGATAATCGGCGCGCAGCCGTTCGACCACGGCAATGGCCGGATCGGCCGCCGACGCGACGCCGAACAGCACTTCATAACGCGGATGGCGCTGCTCGCAGAACGTCGCGAGGTTTTCGTACAGGTGCGGCTCCGCGCCGCACAGCGGCTTGAGCACGCTGACCGGCTCGAAGCCGTCGCGCATGGCCGTGCGCGGCGTACGCGGCCGCGGTGCGAACGCCGCGACGAGCGCATAGCCGGCCGCGGCCAGCGTGAAGGCGATCAGGAGCCAGTCGAGCATCGTTGCGGTTGCCGTCATGCGCGACGCCTCCCGGCGACCTGAACGCCATGGAGCACGCCTGAGCGTGATTGAGCGTGATTCGGTATTCCGACAACGACGAACGCGGGCACGACCCGACTCCTTGTTCCAGCAGCGTCTGTATATGAGGGAGGCTCGACCCATCTTTCGGGTATGGCCATGCCCGGCTTCGCGTGGCGCATCGCCGCGCGACACCCGGACGGGATACGGGAAGACTCGTATGGCTACCTTCGGCACAACATGGGCAGGCGCCGGATTTTAGCAGCCCGCGGCACCCCGCGCTCGGCACTACGAGAAACGGACTGGTGCAATTCCGGCAAAGCTGCGCAGTCGGCGAACCATTTGGGCACACCCGCGTTCACGTTAGCGTAAGCGGTTTGCAGGCGTATTGCAGTCTTGAAAATCAAACGTTTCGTGCAAATTTGTATGTCGATGCGGATTCACATCCAATCGCCGTAAAGATTGGTAATTAATCGGCAATTAGATTGATTTTTGCAACGATCATCAAATTCAACCCTGCATCCCTGAAAGGCGCATGGGTATCGGGCCGCCCCCAGCACGTTCCGGTGCCCTTTGGCAAAATCCCCGGCATTTGTTGCGTAAGTGCATCACCCCGCTCCCCCGTTCGAAGGCCAACCGATGACTCCGTTTTCCGTACTCGACCTCGCCCCCATTCCGGCCGGCGCCGACGCCTCCCAGGCATTCCGCAACACCGTCGATCTCGCGCAGCATGCGGAGCGTTGGGGTTACCGGCGCTACTGGCTCGCCGAGCATCACAACATGCCCGGCATCGCGAGCGCGGCAACGGCCGTCGTGATCGGCCACGTCGCGGGCGCCACGCAGACGATCCGGGTCGGGTCGGGTGGCATCATGCTGCCGAATCACGCGCCGCTCGTGATTGCCGAGCAGTTCGGCACGCTCGCGTCGCTGTATCCGGGGCGCATCGATCTCGGCCTCGGCCGCGCGCCCGGCACCGACCAGACCACGTCGCGCGCGCTGCGCCGCGACCTGATCGGCAGCGCCGACTCGTTTCCGGATGATGTCGCCGAGCTGCAGCGCTACTTCGCGGAGCCCGTGCCCGGCCAGCGCGTGCGCGCAGTGCCCGGCGCAGGGCTCGACGTGCCCGTGTGGCTGCTCGGCTCGAGCCTGTTCAGCGCCCAGCTCGCCGCGATGCTCGGGCTGCCGTTCGCGTTCGCGTCGCACTTCGCGCCGGATTACCTGATGCGCGCGCTCGAGATCTATCGTGCGCAGTACCGGCCGTCGGCCGCATGGCCGAAGCCGCATGCGATGGTCGGCGTCAACGTGTTCGTCGCCGATACCGACGACGAGGCGCGGCGCCTGTTCACGTCGCTGCAGCAGCAGTTCATCAATCTGCGGCGCGGCACGCCGGGCAAGCTGCCGCCGCCGGTCGACGTGCTCGAGGCCAACGAGCTGGAACTCGCGACCGTCGCGCATTCGCTGTCGTTCGCGGCGGTCGGCTCGCGCGACACGGTGCGCGACAAGCTGCGCGACCGCATCGCGCAGACGGGGGCCGACGAACTGATCGTCACCGCACAGATCTACGATCACGCGGCACGGCTGCGCTCGTTCGAATTGACCGCGCAGATCCGCGACGAACTCGCGAGCGAAACGCACTGACGGCGCTCGCCCGGGCCGCCTGCGGCCGGCCCCGCATCACTGCGGGTGCACGGCCTCGAGCCCGTCGAGCAGCGCCTTGTGGAACGCGTCCGGGTCCTGGATCTGCGGCGCGTGCCCGAGCGCCGGGAACTCGACGAGCTGCGCGCCGGGGATCGCGGCCTGCGTGCGCTTCGCGAGTTCCGGGTAGCGGCCGAGCTTCGCATGCACGTCAGGCGGCGAGACGTCCTTGCCAATCGCGGTCGTGTCCTTGTCGCCGATCATCAGCAGCGTCGGCACGCGGATCGCGCCGAGTTCATAGACCACCGGCTGCGTGAGGATCATGTCGTAGATCAGCGCGGAGTTCCACGCGACCGCATCGCGACCCGCGCCACGGTACATCCCGGCCAGCATCTGCACCCAGCGCTCGTACGACGGCGACCACTTGCCCGCGTAGTACGTGCCCTGCTCGTAGCGGCGGATGCCGTCGGCCGTGGTCTTCAGTTCGCGCGCATACCAGTAGTCGACCGGCAGCGGCGGCACGCCGAGCGCCTTCCAGTCCTCGAGGCCGATCGGGTTCACGAGCACGAGCTGGTCGGTCGCCTTCGGATACATCAGCGCGTAGCGCATCGCGAGCATCCCGCCCGTCGAGTGGCCGACGATCGTCGCCGACTTCACCCCCACCGATTCGAGCAGCGCGTGCGTGTTGCGCGCCAGTTGCTGGAAGCTGTACTGGTAGCGATCGGGCTTCGACGACTTGCAGAAGCCGATCTGGTCCGGCGCGATCACGCGATAGCCGGCACGGCTCAGCACGCCGATCGTGTCCTCCCAGGTCGCCGCGCAGAAGTTCTTCCCGTGCAGCAGCACGACGGTGCGGCCGTTCGGGTGTGCCGGCTGCACGTCGAGATAGGCCATCTCGAGGGTTTCGCGCTGCGACACGAACGTGTACAGATGCACGGGCGCCGGATAGGTGAACCCTTCCAGGCGCGGTCCATACACGGGCCCGTCGTTGCCGGCGGGCGATGCGGCGGCCGCCATGGCAGGCATGGCGCACGCGGCGGCGACACCCATGCCGAGCACGGCGGCGCGCGCGGCAAACAACATCTTGCGAATCGAAAGCATGGCGATCACGGTGATTGGAGACGCTCGCGGGCAGCCAGGCCGCCTCGCGCCCAGCGATTCTACGCGGTCACGCTGACGACGGCGCGCAACACTCCGGGGCCGCGCGACTTCCGCGCGCGCGACGAACTCGGGTATCGTGTGACGTGACCCTGAAACGCGTGCAGGCGATTCCCATGAAAAACGTCCTCAGCATTCAGTCGCACGTCATCTACGGCCATGCCGGCAACAGTGCGGCCGTGTTCCCGATGCAGCGCCTCGGCGTCAACGTCTGGCCGCTCAATACCGTCCAGTTGTCGAATCACATGCAGTACGGTCACTGGGCCGGCAGTGCGATCGATGCCGCGAAGATGGAGCAGCTCGTCGACGGCATCGCCGCCATTGGCGCACTCAAGCGCTGCGACGCCGTGCTGTCCGGCTTCCTCGGCTCGCCGCCGCAGGCGCGTGCGGCCGTCGAGATCGTCCGCTCGGTGAAGGCGATGAACCCGAACGCGTGGTACTTCTGCGATCCGGCGATGGGCCAGACGGGCGGCATCCGGCCCGAGCCCGGCGTCGAGGAATTCATGGTCCAGGAGATGCCGGCGCTCGCGGACGGCATGTCGCCGAACCACACCGAACTGCAGAAGCTCGTCGGACGGCGCATCGAAACCGTCGCCGAAGCCGTCGACGCGTGCCGCGCGCTGATCCGCCGCGGCCCGCAGATCGTCCTCGTCAAGCACCTGCACGACCGCAACAGCCCGGCCGATCGTTTCAACATGCTCGCGGTCACCGAAACCGAAGCGTGGATCGGCCAGCGTCCGCTGTACGCGTTTCCGCGCCATCCGGTCGGCGTCGGCGACCTGACCAGCGCGATCTTCGTCGCATGCCGGCTGCGCGGCGACTCCGTGCGCGCCGCGTTCGAGCATACGCTCGCGGCCGTGCATGCGGTCGTGAAGGCTACCTACGATGCGCGCCGCTACGAGCTCGAACTGGTCGCCGCGCAGGACGAAATCGCGCGCCCGAGCGAATGGTTCGGGGCGTGGGTCACGGACGCCTGACACGCGGGCGTCGCCCTCCGCTTCATCGGCGCGCATCCCGCGCCGCTTTCCAGCCGCCCCCGCCGCACCACGACCGCCGGCGACAGGTGTCCCGACGCTGCCTCGAGATCGCTTCGATGCGGATGCAAACGTTTCCGGACTTCACATGAATGACACCGATTCCTCGCTATGCTCGCGGCGGCACGACCCGACGCAGCCGCATCCTGCGACCCAGGCGCGCCCTTCCAGCAGGTCCCGCCAATCGGCTCCCCCTTTAACGCACGATAACGACCATGACCCGATCGAACCGTCGTGACTTCCTGCGCGTCGCTGCCGGCACCGCCGGCGCCGCCGCGCTGAACCTGTTTCCGCCCGTGATTCGCGATGCGCTTGCGATTCCCGCGAACCGCCGCACGGGCACCATCCGCGATATCGAACACATCGTGATCCTGATGCAGGAGAACCGCTCGTTCGACCACTACTTCGGCACGATGCGCGGTGTCCGCGGCTTTGGTGACCCGCGCCCGCTGCGCCTCGCGAACGGCAAGTCGGCGTTCCACCAGCCGGTCGGCCCGGCCGAGCTGCTGCCATTCCATCCGGGCGCGGACAAGCTCGGCCTGCAGTTCCTGCAGGACCTGCCGCACGGCTGGCAGGACATGCACGCCGCCTGGAACAAGGGCCGCTACGACCAGTGGGTGCCGAACAAGGGCACCACGACGATGGCGTACCTGAAGCGCGACGACATCCCGTTCCACTACCAGCTCGCCGACGCGTTCACGATCTGCGACGCGTACCACTGCGCGATCCCGAGCTCAACCGATCCGAACCGCTACTACATGTGGACGGGCTACGTCGGCAACGACGGCACGGGCGGCGGCCCGGTGCTCGGCAACGAGGAAGCGGGCTACGGCTGGACGACCTACCCGGAAGTGCTGGAGAACGCCGGCGTCTCGTGGAAGATCTACCAGGACATCGGCACAGGCCTGAACGCCGCCGGGTCGTGGGGCTGGACGCAGAACCCGTACATCGGCAACTACGGCGACAACTCGCTGCTCTACTTCAACCAGTACCGCACCGCGCTGCCCGGCACGCCGCTGTACGACAAGGCGCGCACCGGCACCAACATCAGTGCGGGCGGCACGCTGTTCGACGTGCTGCAGCAGGACGTGAAGAACGGCACGCTGCCGCAGGTGTCGTGGATCTGCGCGCCGGAAGCGTATTCCGAGCATCCGAACTGGCCGGCGAACTACGGCGCCTGGTACATCGAGCAGGTGCTGAAGGCGCTCGTGTCGAATCCGGAGGTATGGAGCAAGACCGCGCTCTTCATCACGTACGACGAAAACGACGGCTTCTTCGACCACGTGCAGCCGCCGTTCGCGCCGCAGTCGCGCGACAACGGACTGTCGACGGTCGCGACGACCAACGAGGTATTCCCCGGCGATGCATCGCACATGGCCGGCCCGTACGGGCTCGGGCCACGCGTGCCGATGCTCGTCGTGTCGCCATGGACGAAGGGCGGCTGGGTCTGCTCGCAGACCTTCGATCACACGTCGCTGCTGCAATTCATCGAAGCGCGCTTCGGCGCGCAGTATCCGGTCAAGGCCGGCAACATCTCGCCGTGGCGTCGCACGGTGTGCGGCGACCTGACCGCCGCGTTCGATTTCGCAACAACCGACGCCGGCTGGCCGACGCTGCCGGACACGAGCGGCTACGCGCCGCCCGACCGCCTGCGCCACCCCGACTACATCCCGGTGCCGCCGGTGCTGCAGAAGCTGCCGAAACAGGAGGCCGGGCTGCGTCCGGCGCGCGCGCTGCCGTACGAGTTGTTCGCGCACGGCCGCGTCGAATCGGTGAACGGCCTGTTCCGGCTGACCTTCGCGAACACGGGCCGGGCGGGCGCCGCGTTCCAGGTGCAGTCGCGCAACCGTCTCGACGGTCCGTGGACGTATACGGTCGAAGCCGGCAAGCGGATCGACGACACGTGGAGCGCCGCCGCGTCGCTCGGCCTGTACGACCTCGACGTGTACGGCCCGAACGGCTTCTACTGCCATTTCCGTGGCCCGTTCGCGACCGGCGTCGGCAGCGCGAACGTGAACCCCGAGGTGATCTACGGCTACGACGTCGCGAACGGCAACATCACGCTGCGCCTGATGAACCGCGGCCACCAGGCCGTGCGGCTCAAGGTCACGAACGCGTACGGCCACGGCCGCGCGCGCACGTTCGACCTCGCACCGGGCCAGCAGATCGACGACTACTGGGATCTGCGCGGCAGCCACGGCTGGTACGACCTGACCGTCAGCGACGGCCGGCTGCTCGGCTTCCTGCGCCGCTTCGCGGGCCACGTCGAGACGGGCCGTCCGAGCACCAGCGATCCGCTGATCCGCACGCACGCATCGCACGACGATGCCGAAGCCGCATCGGACGCCCTGTCCGACTGACGGCGTCCGGTGCGCGGCGCGGCCCCGGCGGGCCGCGCCGCCTCCCTGCTCCTCCCCCCTCTCCACCCGCTCCGTTCGCGACGGGAAACTCCCGATACCGGCCGCCGCCGCACGCGCGGAAGCTATGCGCAAATCCTCACCGAATGCGCGGCAAATTGCCAAGACCCGGGCATATCGGCGACCTATATATCGAGGCAGTCGGGGCGCCTCACAAAGCCTGACGGGAGAATCTTCCGAGGATCACGATGCCGACCTCCCCGCCCGATTCCGAGAAGCGGTCGAACCGCCCGCCCGTCGCACGCGCCCGGCCCGCCCGAGCGCATGCGGTATTCACTCGCAGGTGTCGAACAAGAGGAACAACATGAAATTCCGTCATTCCGTACTGTCGGTGTCGATTGCATCCGCGCTTGCCCTCCTCTCGCAACAGGCCGCCCAGGCCGCCGATACGACCGACGTAAAAGTCGGGTTCGCCGCGCCGCTCACGGGCGTGAACGCCGGTTACGGCAAGGACCTGCAAAACGGCGTGCAGCTTGCGCTCGACGATGCCGCCGCGCAGAAGGTGCAGATCGCCGGCAAGCCCGCACACTTCGACCTCGTCGTGCAGGACGACCAGGCCGACCCGCGCATCGGCGTGCAGGCCGCGCAGGCGCTCGTCGACCAGAACGTGTCGGTCGTGGTCGGCCACTTCAACTCGGGGACGACGATTCCGGCGTCGGTCGTCTACGACAAGGCCGGCATCCCGGTGATCGATCCGGCCGCCACCAACCCGACGCTCACCGCGCGCGGGCTCGCGAACATGTTCATGGTGATCGCGACCGACGGCCAGAACGCCGGCAACGCGGGCAAGTACGCAGTCGACGTGACGAAGGCGAAGCGCATCGCGATCATCGACGACCGCACCGCGTTCGGCCAGGGCGAGGCCGACGAGTTCGAGAAGGCCGTGAAGGCCGCCGGCGGGAACATCGTCGGCCGCGAATTCACCAGCAACCAGGCGGTCGACTTCCGCGCGCAGATCACGAGCCTGAAGGCCAGGAACCCCGACCTGATCTTCTTCGGCGGCCTCGACTCACTCGCCGCGAACTTCATCAAGCAGATGCGCCAGCTCGGGCTGAACGCGCAGTTCGTCGGCGGCGGCGGCGTGAAGGACAACGAGTTCATCAAGATCGCGGGCCCGGCCGCCGAAGGCGCGATGGCATGGGAATACGGCCGGCCCCTCGACGAGCTGCCGCAAGGAAAGGATTTCGAACAACGCTTCAAGAAGCGCTTCGGCGTCGACGTGCTGTCATACGCGCAGTTCGGCTACGACGCGGCGTGGGCAGCGATCAAGGCCATGCAGGCGGCCGGCTCGACCGACCCGAAGGTCTATCGTCCGGCGCTGAAGAAGATCGACTTCGAAGGCGTCACCGGCCGCATCTCGTTCGCGAACGACGGCTCGCTGAAGAGCGGGATGTCGACGCTGTACCAGGTGAAGAGCGGCGCATGGAAGACGATCACGACGAAGGGAGGCTGATCGGTGGTGCCGGCGGCCGGCGGCGGAGACGCCGCCCGGCCTGCGGCGATCGATGAAGGGATATCGATCTCGTATGACGACTGACGTTGAAGCGATTCGAGCGGGCAAGCGGCAACACGGGCCGCGCCGCCCGGCGCGTCAGCCGGCCTGCGTGTCGCGCTCGGCCTCGGCCGCCTCGTGCGCGCGGCGCAGCCGTTCGCGGCTGTTGGTGAGGTGCGTGCGCATCGCGGCGCGTGCGGCCTCCGGATCGTGGCGCGCGATCGCCTCGTAGATGTCCTCGTGCTCGTGGTTCAGCCGGCCGACGTAACGCTCGAGATCGTCGCCGGCAAAGCGGGCCGAATTCACGCGCGTGCGCGGGATGATCGACGTGCCGAGCTGCGTCATGATGTCGACGAAATAGCGGTTGCCGGTGGACTGCGCGATCTGCAGGTGGAACTGAAAGTCGAGCTGTGCGGTGTCGCGGCCGCCGCCCGCCCCCGTTGCGATCGCGTCGAGCGCGCGCCGCAGCGCGGCCAGGTCGGTATCGTTCGCGCGCTGCGCGGCAAGGCTCGCACATTCGCTCTCGAGGCTGATGCGCAGTTCCAGCACCGCGAGCACGTCGCGCAGCGTCGTGATCGTCGCCGGGTCGATGCCGAGCGCCTGGCGGCGCGACGGCTCCAGCACGAAGCTGCCGATGCCGTGGCGCGTCTCGACGAGGCCGCTCGCCTGCATCCGCGAGATCGCCTCGCGCACGACCGTCCGGCTCACGCCCTGCGCCGCCATGACTTCGGTTTCGGTCGGCAGCTTGTCGCCGGGGCGCAGCGTGCCGTTTTCGATCTGCGCGGTCAGCGCGTCGACGACATCTTGTGCGAGGCTGCGTGCGCGACGACGCGGCGCTGCGGGAAGCGTAGGCACGGACATGAGGCCGGTTCCTTTTTGAATGATCTTGATGTGAGCCGAGGGTTTACGCGGGGTTTGAGCGAAAGCCGATGATTCATTATACTTCGTCACAAGTCATCCGACGACTGATGATAGAAACACGGATCTCCTGTCGACTCAAGCGAGCATTCCAGCGCCGCCCGGTCCCATGCCTTACGATCAGCCAGCGTTCGCGTTCCGCGCTCCGCCGGATCGGTTGCCGCTCCCACCCCGTGCCGGGTGGCGTCGACCTGCGGGGCTTGCGCGCCACGCAGGTCGGTTGTCGAATGATCGCACCTCCCGCCGCGCGCGGCAAAGCTTTTGCCGCGCGGCATTGCCCACCCTTTCGCCATCGCCGCCCATGAACGCCGTCACTGCCTCGCCCTCCCACGACACGCCGCGCATCGTCGACCTGCAAGCGATTCCGGTCGCCGGTCACGACAGCATGCTGCTCAACCTGAGCGGCGCACACGGCCCGTTCTTCACCCGCAACCTCGTGATCCTGAAGGACAGCGCGGGCCGGACCGGCGTCGGTGAAGTACCGGGCGGCGAAAGCATCCGCCGCACGCTCGACGATGCGCGCGCGCTCGTCGTCGGCCAGCCGGTCGGCAATTACCTCGCCGTGCTCAACGACGTGCGGCGCACCTTCGCCGACCGCGATGCGAGCGGCCGCGGGCTGCAGACCTTCGACCTGCGCACGACGATCCACGCGGTCACCGCGCTCGAAGCCGCGCTGCTCGACCTGCTCGGCCAGCATCTCGGCGTGCCGGTCGCCGCGCTGCTCGGCGAGGGCCAGCAACGCGAGCGTGTCGAAATGCTCGGCTACCTGTTCTACGTCGGCGACCGCACGAAGACCGCGCTCGCCTACCGCGACGGCAGCGGCGCGACCGACGACTGGACGCGCGTGCGCGACGAAGCCGCGCTGACGCCCGAGGCCGTCGTGCGGCTCGCCGAGGCCGCGCGTGCGCGCTACGGCTTCAACGACTTCAAGCTGAAGGGCGGCGTATTCGAAGGCGCGAGCGAGATCGAGGCCGTGACGGCGCTCGCCGAGCGCTTCCCCGACGCACGCGTGACGCTCGACCCGAACGGCGCGTGGTCGCTCGACGAAGCCGTGCGGCTGTGCCGTGACCAGCATCACGTGCTCGCCTACGCGGAAGATCCGTGCGGCGCGGAGAACGGCTACTCGGGCCGCGAAGTGATGGCCGAATTCCGCCGCGCGACGGGGCTGCCGACGGCCACCAACATGATTGCGACCGACTGGCGGCAAATGGGTCATGCGGTGCAGTTGCAGGCCGTCGACATCCCGCTCGCCGATCCGCACTTCTGGACGATGCAGGGTTCGGTGCGCGTCGCGCAGATGTGCCGCGACTGGGGCCTCACGTGGGGCTCGCATTCGAACAACCACTTCGACGTGTCGCTCGCGATGTTCACGCACGTCGCGGCCGCCGCGCCGGGTCAGGTCACCGCGATCGACACGCACTGGATCTGGCAGGACGGCGAGCGGCTGACGCGCGAACCGCTGAAGATCGAGAACGGGCTGGTCGAGGTGCCGAAGCGGCCGGGGCTCGGCATCGATATCGACATGGATGCCGTCGCGGTCGCGCACGAACTGTACAAGCAGCACGGGCTCGGTGCCCGCGACGACGCGGCGGCGATGCAGTACCTGATTCCGGGGTGGACCTTCAACAACAAGCGCCCCTGCCTCGTGCGCTAAGCACGGGACGGACCGGGCGGCAGGATCGCCCGGTCGAGCCGGCACCGAGCGAAGCGCTGCGGCCCGCTGCCGGGACGATGACGGGTCTCGGGCGGAAAACGCTGCTTGGGTCGAACGGGATCGGGGTGAAGGTGGCGGCAGCGATGGCCGGCCTGCCCGGCCTCGCCTGGGCCGCACCTACCCGGCCAACCCAATCCCTCGCGACATCCCCGACGCGGCGAACACGATGACGATCACCAGCACCGCCTGCCAATGGCCGATCCGCACATAGGTGCGCGCACGGCCGAGATCGGGCATCTGCTGCCGCCGCGCGGCGACGCGCCACCGGATCAGCCCGAGCATCGGCACGACCTCGAGCAGCAGGATCAGCACGAGCGCGGTCATCTTCAGATGAAAAAGCGGTTCGTGCAGGTAGTACGCGGAGCCTTTCTCGAAACCGCCGAACGCGCGCATCAGGCCCGTCACGATCAGCACGAGCGCCGACAGCCCCCATGCGGCATCGGCCTTGAATACACCGGGCAAGTCGGCCGCCTGCGCCGACGCGATGAGCCGGCGCAACGCGCGGTTACGCCCCGCGATCGCGGCAAACGCGACGCCGAACGCGCTCAGGTGAATGGCAGCCAGCAACCAGCGGACGATCATCACGCCTCCTTGTCGCCCGCGGGCCGTGCGCGGGACTTGTCAGACGATCTGTTTGAGCGCGGCGTCGAGCGCGAGCACCGCGACGCGGTCGCCTTCGGTCGCGAGCGGCGCACGCATGACGATCTGCCGGTTATGGCCGACGGCCGCCGGCGAATCCCACAGCAGTTCGACCTTCGGTCGGTTGAAGAGGCTGCCGCGGCGCGGCGGCACGACTGCCGGCTGCGCGTCCGATGCGCCCTCGCCTGCCGCAGGGGCCGCCTGGCCGGGCCAGCGCACCGACAGTTCGCGCGCATCGTACTGGCCGACCTTGCGGCTTTCCATCCACACGATCGCGGTGCGCGTCAGCACGTCGAGCGAAATCGCATAACGGCCGACCGCGAAGCGGCGGGCGGCCACGTTGGTCCGCCACAGCGGCCGCGGGCGACAGATCCAGACGATTGCTGCATAAAGCGCCGGTGCGGCAACGAGCCAGCCGTTGGTCGCCGTCACCGCATGCAGCGCGAGGCGCCAGCCGTCCACCCAGACGAACATGCCGATCGACCAGACCGCGAACAGGAAACCGATCAGCGCGAAGACGCGCAGCGCCTGGCGCAGCCACTGCGGCAGCGGATGAAACGGCCGTTCGGCGCGCGCGACGGCGCCCGGCAGCGCGAGCAGCAGGAAGATCAGCAGAAGATAGACGAATGCCCAGGGCGACGACACCATCGCCGACAGCGACGAGCGATAACCCATCTGGGACATCGAGAACAGCCAGCGCGCGAGCAGCACGAGACCGATCGCACGCAACGCGAAGATCACACCGGCGCCGGGGGCCGGCGCTGCGCGCGTGGATTTCGTTCTCGCCAAGACTGCTCTCCTCTGGATATTCGTGCGGGGCCGGATTTCACGGCACGGCCATTATAGGGACATTACCGTCTGGACAGACGACCGGATGCCATGGCGGGTCGCTTCGGGGGCCGTTCGCGGCGTCGGGCGCGGCGAGAATACAACAGATCCGCGCCGCGGATGTGACAACGCCCCGCCGGGAACCCGGACGGGGCGTCTAGGGCAAGCCGCGCCGCAGCGCGGCGGCGGCCCGCAATCAGCTTGCGTTGACTTCGCGGAGCACCGTGCGACGCTTCTGGCGCAGCAGTTCCTCGTAGCCCTTCACGTAGTTCTGCGCCATCACCTTCGACGAGAAGCGGGCTTCGAACGCGGCGCGGACCTGCTCGCGCGGCAGCGCATCGAGGCGCTTGAGCGCGGCAACAGCCGACAGCTCGTCTTCGACGACGAAGCCCGACACGCCGTTGTCGATCACTTCCGGCACCGAGCCGCGCTTGAACGCGATCACCGGCGTACCGCAAGCCATCGCCTCGATCATCACGAGGCCGAAGGGCTCCGGCCAGTCGATCGGGAACAGCAGCGCGTGCGCGTTGCCGAGGAATTCAGTCTTTTCGGACTCGCTGATTTCGCCGATGTACTCGACGTGCGGCAGCGCGAACAGCGGCTTGATCTTCTCTTCGTAGTACGCGCGGTCAGCCTTGTCGAGCTTCGCGGCGATCTTGATCGGCAGGCCGGCCTGCTCGGCGATGCGGATCGCCGTGTCGACGCGCTTCTCCGGCGAGATGCGGCCCAGGAACGCGAGGTAGCTCGGCTTCACGTTCGGGATCGGCGTCAGCAGGTTTTCCGGCAGGCCGTGGTAGACGGTCGACAGCCAGTTCGCCTGCGGCAGCGGGATGCGCTGGTTGTCGGAGATCGACACGACCGGCACGTCGCTGAATGCGTTGAAGATCGGCTGCAGTTCCGGCAGGTCCAGACGGCCGTGCATCGTCGTCAGATGCGGGACCGGCTGGCGCGAGAACAGCGAGAACGGGTAGTAGTCGATGTGGCAGTGCAGGACATCG
Source organism: Burkholderia sp. BCC0405 (assembly GCF_902833075.1). Taxonomy (NCBI): domain Bacteria; kingdom Pseudomonadati; phylum Pseudomonadota; class Betaproteobacteria; order Burkholderiales; family Burkholderiaceae; genus Burkholderia; species Burkholderia sp. BCC0405. The sequence continues at coordinate 337,651 of NZ_CADFEO010000004.1, read as the reverse complement.
AACTCTTCCGCGCGGCGGCGCACCTGCTCGAGGAGCAGCATGTGCGGGGCCATCACGTCGCGGATCGTCGGGTCGAGGCGCAGCGCCTGCGGCCAGCAGGCTTCGAGCTTCGCGGAGGTTTGCGAATCGCCGCTCGCGAAGAGCGTGACGTCATGCCCCATCTCGACAAGTGCTTCGGTGAGGTAGGACACCACTCGCTCGGTACCACCGTACAGTTTCGGGGGCACCGCTTCGTGCAACGGAGCGATTTGGGCGATTCGCATGCGTAACTCCTAAAAAATCGGCTAAAAACCAGGTATGGGTCGGCAACCTGCCGGCGGTCCGGGCTGGATGCATTTCGTCCGAAGGTCGGACGAATCAGCCTGCCGGGGGCGTCAAACCCGCGCTGCTCAAGGAGCGTCGGCGACGCGACAGGCATAGAACGTTTGAAACGAAGACCCGTTGACAGGGGTTCGTAAAAAAACCTGGAATCGAACCCGGAGCCGATTATCTAGGGTTAATCCCGATACGGCGCACAACATTTCAAACACTTTACTTTGTTACAAAGGTGCAACACTTTGCAACCCGCGGACTTGGGTGTCCGTTCTAGAGTGGAAGGCCCTTTTGGCATTCCTTGCCCCCGTGACTGCCGGCAGCGTGATTCCGGCACATGAGGCAGGACGGGATGCCGGATTTTATCTCAAAATCGATCGCGAGCCCCCGGCCAAGGCAAGATTCGCGCAGCGCGACACGCGGCCTTGTTTACAATGCCGGATTATTCAGTCCGGGCGAACGCCGGCCTGCGATCCAGCCGCCACGCTCAATCACCGAATCACCGCACGCATATTTTGGAATCTCTCACCCCTGCCCAGCGCAACGCCCACAACGCGAAGCTGTCGAGCTACGCGCACCGGCCGATCGCGTTCCTGTTCCGCTACATTCGCCTTCACCCCGTCGCCCACCTGGTCGTGCTCTGCAGCGTGCTGGCCGCCGTCGGCTGCGCGCTCGGCTCGCAATACGCGATCAAGCACCTGATCGACGTGCTGGCGACCGGGCGGCATCACCCCGGCCCGCTGTGGAGCGCATTCGCGCTGCTCGTCGGGCTGATCGCCGCCGACAACCTGCTGTGGCGCGTCGGCGGCTGGTTCGCCGCGCACACGTTCGTCGCGGTCACCGGCGACCTGCGGCGCGACCTGTTCCAGTACCTGATCGGCCATTCGCCCACCTACTACGCCGAAAAGCAGCCCGGCACGCTCGCGAGCCGCATCACGGCCACGTCGAACGCCGTCTACACGTCGGAGAACACGATGGCGTGGAACGTACTGCCGCCGTGCATCGCGGTGATGGGCGCGATCCTGATGATCATCGTCGTCAATCCGATGATGGCGGCCGGCCTGCTCGGCTGCTCCGCGGTGCTCTCCGTCGTGCTGTTCAAGCTGGCCGGTCGCGGCTCCGCGCGCCACCACGCGTTCGCGGCGAAGGCGGCGGCGGTCGACGGCGAGCTCGTCGACGTGATCGGCAACATGGGGCTCGTGCGTGCGTTCGGGATGACGCTGCGTGAACAGAAACGCTTCGGCGCGACGGTCAAGGCCGAGATGGATGCGCGCCAGCAGAGCCTGCTCTATCTCGAAAAGCTGCGCCTGCTGCACGCCGTGATCACCGCGATGCTGTCCGCCGGCCTGCTCGGCTGGGCGCTGTGGCTGTGGGACCAGGGCCGCGCGACGTCGGGCGACATCGTGCTGGTCAGCTCGCTCGGCTTCACGATCCTGCACGGCACGCGCGATCTCGCGGTCGCACTCGTCGACGTCACGCAGCACATCGCGCGCCTGTCCGAAGCGGTCAAGACGCTGCTCGAGCCGCACGGGATGCCGGACCACTCCGACGCACAGCCGCTGTCGGCCAAGGGCGGCCGCGTCGACTTCGAGCGCGTGACGTTCGCGTATCCGCACCGCCGCGCGATCCTCGACCACTTCGACCTCCATATCGAGCCGGGCCAGCGCGTCGGCCTGATCGGCAAGTCGGGCGCCGGCAAGTCGACCGTGCTCGCGCTGCTGCAGCGCTTCTACGACACGCAGGACGGCGCCGTGCGGGTCGACGGCCAGGACGTGAAGACGATCACGCAGGACAGCCTGCGCCACGCGATCGCGCTCGTGCCGCAGGACATCTCGCTGCTGCACCGGACGATCTACGACAACATCGCGTACGGCCGCCCCGAGGCGACCCGCGACGAAGTGCTCGCCGCCGCGCGCGACGCGCGCTGCGCGGAGTTCATCGAAGCGATGCCGGAAGGCTATGACACGATCGTCGGCGACCGCGGCGTCAAGCTGTCGGGCGGCCAGCGCCAGCGCATCGCGATCGCGCGTGCGATCCTGAAAGATGCGCCGATCCTGCTGCTCGACGAAGCGACGTCCGCACTCGACAGCGCATCCGAGGAAGCGATCCAGAGCGCGCTCGACCGCCTGATGGTCGGCCGCACGGTGATCGCGATCGCGCACCGCCTGTCGACGCTGCGCAACTTCGACCGGATCATCGTGATGAACAACGGCAAGGTGATCGACGACGGCACACCCGACGTGCTGCGCAACCGCCCGGGCCTGTACCGCGACCTGCTCGCGAAACAGCACGGCCGTCATCACCCGGCTCCCGACGGCAGCACGCCGACCGGCGAACGCGTGGCCTGACGTACCGGCCCGCAGCCGACAAAAAAGCCGCAGTGCGCCTCGCACTGCGGCTTTTTTATTACTCGATGAAGCGCCGGTTACGCGTGCTGCAGATCGCGCAGGAAGTTGTCGCGCCACACCGACACGTTGTTCTCGCGAAGCTGCGCGATCATGTCCGTATAACGCGCGCGCCGCTCGGCGAGCGGCATCGTCAACGCCTGCGACAACGCATCGGCCATCCCGTCGATATCGATCGGATTGACGATCAGCGCCCCCGTCAACTCGCGTGCGGCGCCCGCGAAGCGCGACAGCACGAGCACGCCCGGATCCTCCGGATTCTGCGCGGACACGTATTCCTTCGCGACGAGGTTCATCCCGTCGCGCAGCGGCGTCACATAGCCGACCCGCGCGAGCCGGTACAGCGCAGCGAGCAGCTGGCGGTCGTACTGGCGATGGATATAGAGGATCGGCGCCCAGTCGAGCTCGGCGAAGCGTCCGTTGATGCGCCCCGACTCCCCCTCAAGCTGCAGGCGGATGTCCTGGTACGCGCGCAGCTCCGCGCGGGTCGACGGCGCAATCTGCAGGAACGACACGCGATTGCGATGCGACGGCTCGTGTTCGAGCAGCTTCTCGAACGCGCGAAAGCGCTCGACGAGCCCCTTCGAGTAATCGAGCCGGTCAACGCTCATGATCAGCTTGCGACCACGCAGCGAGGTCGCGAGCGTGCGCACCGCTTTGCCGTGCTCGCCGGCCTGCGCGAGCGACGCGATCTCGTCCGGATGCACGCCGATCGGATAGGCGGCCGCGCGCAGCGTCCTGCCGAATGCGCGCACCGTCGGCACGCGGCCATCGCGCTCGATCACGCCGTCTGCTTCCGATTCAACGTAGTCGCAGAACGCGCGCAGGTCGGGCTCGGTCTGGAAGCCGAGCAGGTCGAATGCGCACAGCGACTCGACGAGATCGCGATGCGGCGGCACGTTCACCAGCACCTGCGCAGCCGGAAACGGGATGTGCAGAAAGAAGCCGATGCGGTTCTTCACGCCGGCCGCGCGCAGGGCGCGCGCGAACGGGATCAGGTGATAGTCGTGCACCCAGATCACATCGTCGTCCTGGAGCAGCGGCACGAGCTGCCGGGCGAGCCACACGTTCACGCGGCCATAGCCTTCGAACTCGTGACGGTCGTACTGGATCAGGTCGGTGCGGTAGTGAAACGCGGGCCACAGCGTCGCGTTCGAGAAGCCGCGGTAATACTGGTCGTAGTCGCGCCGCGACAGGCCGATGGTCGCGAACGTGACCGGTCCGTGCTCCTCGACGCGAATCTGCGGCGCGCCGGACGCGACGACCTCGCCGCTCCAGCCGAACCACATGCCGCCGGTCTCCTTCAGTGCATCGTAGACGCCGATCGCGAGACCGCCCGCCGCCGGTTCGCCTTCCGAAATCGGCGCAACGCGGTTTGAAACAATGATGAGGCGACTCATGCGTCCGGCTGCCCCGCACCGAGCCAGCGCGCGATCTGGTCATGCAGCGCGTCGACCGAATCGAGCCGCGTGCGGGCAGACGTCTCACCCGCGCCGACCTTGATCGACAGGCCGCCGCGCGCGTTGACCACCGCGAAGCCCTTCTCGTCGGTCAGGTCGTCGCCCGCGAACACCGGCATGCGGCCGGCAAACGGCGGCTCGTCGAGGAACGCGGCGAGCGCGCGCCCCTTGTCGACGCCTTTCGGCTTGATTTCGAACACCATCTTGCCGGGCTGCAGCACGTACGCGTCGGCATAGTCGGCGACGAGGCGCTCGGTGGCCGCGCGCGCAGCCGCCTCGCGCTCGGGCGCGTTGCGGTAGTGCAGCGCGACGGCGGCGCCCTTGATTTCGAGCAGCATGCCCGGATGACGGTCAACGACGGCCGCCAGCTCGCGCTCGATGCGCAGCAGACGTTCGTCGTTGAAGCCGATGCGCTGCGTGTCGCCGTTCGCATCGCGGCGCTCCGCGCCGTGCAGGCCGGCGATCGGCATGCCGGGCATCTTCAGGAACGTGTCGATGTTGTCGATACCGCGCCCGGACACGATCGCAACCGCGCCGTGCGAGCGGCGCTGCAGTTCGTCGAGCAGCGTCGGCAGCGACGGCGGGACATGAATGCTGTCGGGCGTGGGCGCCAGTTCGACGAGCGTGCCGTCGAAGTCGAAGAAGAACGCGGTATCGGTCAGGGACAGGGAAGCCGGAACGGATTGCATCGATTCGATAGTGTGAGGGTCGGCCGGCAAACGCCCCGGGCGGCCGCTGCGCGAATGGAATTGTGCGCATCTTACCGCGCCTGCGTATCGAGATGGGCGAAACCGGTACATCGCGAGCATCGCGCCGCCGCCCGCGTCAACTGCGACATATTGCCTCGCTCGGTCGCCGCGTACGGGTTTCGAAAGGACGCGGGCGCGCGAATTGCGCTACAGTCGCAACCGCCTGCCGCGCGACGCATGGCGCCGCCGGCGGCCACCATTCCGTCCGATCGAGCCCCAGGATGTCGTCTGCCCGCACTGCGCCGCACCGGCGCTTCTCCCGCCTCATTCGCACGGCCGCGGCCCTCGTCGCCGCCGTGGCGCTCGCCGCGTGCACGCACGACGAGCCGCGCTGGAACCTGACCAACGTCACCGGCCACCTGCCCGACCTGTCGTTCACGCTGACGGGCGGCGACGGTCACCCCATTGACGCCGATGCGTTCCACGGCCGGGTCGCACTTGTCTACTTCGGCTACACGCACTGCCCCGATGTCTGCCCCGAAACGATGGCGCGGCTGATGGAAGTGCTGGCGAAGCTCGGCCCGCAGGCAAACAACGTGCGCATCCTGTTCGTCACGGTCGACCCCGCGCGCGACACGCCGCAGGCCATGCAATCGTATGTCGCCGCATTCGACCCCGCGCACGCGCGCGGCCTGACCGGCACCGACCGCCAGATCGAATCGCTCGCGAAGCGCTATCGCGTCGCGTACCAGATGGAAAAGCGCGATCCGGACGGCGGCTACGAAGTCACGCACAGCTCGGCCGTCTACATCTTCGACGCGAGCGGCCGCGCCCGCCTGCTTGCGACCGACCACGACTCGCCCGACGCCATCGCCGCCGATGTGCGCCGGATCATCGACACCGCCTCCACGACCTGAATTCATCCAAACATGAAAACGAAAACGACCCTCAAGACGCTCGCCCTCCTCGCCGCGCTGGGCGCGGGCGCCCACGCGTATGCCGCCGGCGCGATCACCGCGCAGAACGCATGGGTGCGCTGGCTGCCGAACAAGCTGCCCGCCGGCGGCTATGTGACGCTCGTCAACACGAGCGACAAACCGGTCGATCTCGTCGACGTCGACAGCCCCGACTACGGGATGGCGATGCTGCACCAGACCGTCTCGAACGGCTCGACGCAGAAGATGGAAATGGTCGACAAGCTGACGATCCCGGCGCGCGGCAAGGTCGACATCGCGCCGGGCGGCTACCACGTGATGCTCGAGGAGCCGAAGCACGCGATCAAGCCGGGCGACACCGTGCACCTGCGCCTGAAGTTCTCCGACGGTGAAACGGTCGATGCGCCGTTCGCCGTGAAGTCACCGGCCCAGGCGAAGTGATGCCCGCGCGATGAACCTCCTGTACTGGCTCGATCCGTGGGAACCGTCGCCCACCGTGGTGATCGCGGTGCTGACCGCCGCCGTGCTGTTCGCACGCGGCGTGAAGAAGGCGAAGGTGTCGCCGCTGCGGCAGTTTTCGTTCTGGTTCGGGCTGACGGCGCTCTACGTCGCGCTGCATACGCGGCTCGACTATTTCTTCGAGCACGAGTTCTTCCTGCATCGCGCGCAGCATCTGGTACTGCACCACCTCGGGCCGTTCTTCATTGCGCTGTCCTATCCGGGCGCGGCGATCCGAGCGGGCATCCCGTTCCGCTGGCGGCAGCGTTTCGTGCGCCCCGCGCTCGCGTGGGCGCCCGTGCGCGCGACGCTCGACGTGGTGTTCCATCCCGTCGTCGCGGTCGTGCTGTTCGTCGGGCTGATCTATTTCTGGCTGCTGTCGCCGATCCACTTCATCGCGATGCTCGACTGGCGTCTCTATCGCGTGATGAACTGGAGCATGGTGATCGACGGGCTGCTGTTCTGGTGGCTCGTCGTCGATCCGCGTCCCGCGCCGCCCGCGCGGTTGTCGCCCGGCCGCCGGATCCTGATCGTCGTCGCGGCGATCCCGCCGCAGATCGCGCTCGGCGCGCTGATCTTCTTCACGCCGCACGAGCTGTATCCGATCTATTCGATCTGCGGCCGTGCGTTCACGTGGCTGAGCCCGCTGCGCGATCAGCAGATCGGTGGCCTGCTGCTGTGGATTCCCGGCTCGATGATGAGCGTGATCGGCGCGTTGATCGCGCTGCGGCACTGGCTGAGGCTGTCCGCGCGCGGCCGCCTGGTCGAAGAACGGGCCGCACAGCGCGCGGACCGGCCGTCGGCGGCGCACGCCGCGCATTGACCGCGGCGCGGCGCATCGCGCATTACGCGCGTGCGCGGCTCATCCACACGTGCGGGATGCCGTCCTCATCGTGCACGTCCGAACTCGGCGCGAAGCCGAATGCCCCGTAAAAACGCTGCAAGTGGGCCTGCGCATGCAGGCTCACCGACGTATCCGGCCACTGCGCGCGGATATGCTCGAGCGCGCGCGACAGCAGCCCGTTGCCGAGGCCCGCGCCGCGGAACGCGGCGGTCGTCAGCACGCGGCCGATGCGTACGTCGGCATTCTGCGCATCGGGCAGCAGCACACGAAGATAGCCGGCCAGGCGACCGGCCGGATCGAAGGCGGCCAGGTGCCATGCGGCCTGGTCCGCGTCGTCGATGTCGCGATACACGCAGTTCTGCTCGACGACGAACACCGCGCTGCGTGCTTCGAGGATCGCATAGACTTCGCGCGCCGTCAGCGCGTCGAAGGATTTCCAGCGCCAGTCGAGATCGGCGGCGCTCGGGGATGCAGCGGATGCGTTCATGGTCGGTCCTGATTCGGGCGCGCCGGCCGGCGCACGGCAATCGCCGATTATGCCTCGAAGCGCGCCCGCCGCGCGACCGGCTGCCCGCGCGCAAAAAAGCCCCGCATTGCGCGGGGCCTGTCCGTCATGCCGGCATCCGGCCGAAGCGGCCGCTGTTGAAGTCCTCGATCGCGGTACGGATCTCCGCTTGCGAGTTCATCACGAACGGCCCGTAACCGACGACGGGTTCGTCGATCGGTTCGCCGCTCAGGATCAGCAGCTTCGCGTCGCCGTTCGCTTCGATCTCGACATCGCTGCCGTCGCGGCCAAGTTGCACGAACTGCGCTTCGCGGGCGACCGTCTCACCGTTCACCTGCACGGTACCGCCCAGCACGACCACCGCGAGCGTGCGCCCTTCGGCGACCGGGAACCGCGCATGGCCGCCGGCCGCGAGCCGCACGTCCCACACGTCGATCGGCGTATGCGTGCGAGCCGGGCCGCGCCGCCCGTCGAGTTCACCCGCGATGATCCGCGCCCGCCCCGCGCCGTCCGGCAGCTCGACCACGGGGATGTCGGCGTTCAGCAGCGTCTGGTAGCCGGGCGCGCCCATCTTGTCCGCAGCGGGCAGGTTCACCCACAGCTGCACCATCTCGAGCGGGCCGCCCCGCTGCGTGAACCCTTCCGAGTGGAATTCCTCATGCAGGATCCCGCTCGCGGCCGTCATCCACTGCACGTCGCCCGGGCCGATCACGCCGCCCGCGCCGGTCGAGTCGCGGTGCGCGACCTCGCCGTCATAGACGATCGTCACCGTTTCGAACCCGCGGTGCGGATGCTGGCCGACACCGCGCGGCGCCGAGGCCGAACCCGGCTCGAACGTGGTCGGGCCGGCGTAATCGAGCAGCAGGAACGGGCTCAGGTGCGCACCGTGAGACTGGTAGCTGAACATCGAACGCACCGGGAAACCGTCGCCGACCCAATGGCCGCGCGGCGCACTGTACACACCCTGGATCTTCTTCATTGCCTTCTCCAAATTGCGGCGAAACACGTGTTTCGCATCCTGGGTGGAAATATAGTGGTGGAACGATCGATCCGGTAGACTGCCAAAATCCCACTCAGCGTTCCATTTCATGAACGATAAAGCGCGGGATCTGAACGATCTCTATTACTTCGTGCAGGTCGTCGAACACGGGGGCTTCGCACCGGCCGGGCGTGCGCTCGACATGCCGAAATCGAAGCTGAGCCGCCGCATCGCGCTGCTCGAGGCGCGGCTCGGAATGCGGCTGATCCAGCGCTCGACGCGCCGCTTCACGGTTACCGACGTCGGCCAGACCTATTACGCGCACTGCCGCGCGATGCTCGTCGAGGCCGATGCTGCCGACGAGGCGATCGCGCTGCTGCACGAGGAGCCACGTGGCATCGTGCGCGTCAGTTGCCCGATCGTGCTGCTCGATTCGCTGGTCGGCACGATGATCGCCGCGTTCATGGTCGCGTGCCCGCGCGTCGAGATTCATCTGGAAGCGACCAACCGTCGCGTCGACGTGGTCGGCGAAGGGATCGACGTTGCGATCCGCGTGCGCCCGCCGCCGCTCGAAGACAGCGATCTCGCGCTGCGTGTGCTGGCCGAGCGCGGCCAGTGCCTCGTCGCAAGCCCCGCGCTGCTGCGCGAGCATGGCGCACCGGCCGTTCCCGCCGATCTCGCGCAGTTGCCCAGCCTCGATCACGGCGCCCCGCAGTCGGCGCACGTTTGGCGGCTGCGCGGGCCCGACGGCGCTTACGCGGAAATTCATCACCAGCCGCGCTTCGTCACGGGCGGCATGCTCGCGCTGCGCGCGGCCGCCGCCGCGGGCGTCGGCATCGTGCAGTTGCCGACGATGATGGTGCGCGAGGCGGTCGCACGCGGCGAGCTGGTGACCGTGCTGCCCGACTGGGCGCCGCGCCGCGAGATCGTGCATGCCGTGTTCGCGTCGCGCCGGGGGTTGCTGCCCGCGGTGCGCGCACTGCTGGATTTTCTGGCGAAACGGTTTGCCGAACTCGAACCCGATTGAACCCGCAGCGTCACGTGCGACGTTGCGCTGCAAACCGCGCGCGCGTGCCGTAGACTGCGGTACGCGCATCGCGCATTCCACAACCCTGATCGCTTTCCCGCCATGTTCACGCTGTCCGACGCCCCCCACGCCTCCAAGGCCGATCAATACGCGACGCTCGTCGAGCAGGCACGCGCGCTCGTCGAGTCCGAACGCGACCTGACCGCGAACGCGGCCAACTTCTCCGCGCTGGTCTACCACTCGCTCGACCGTCTCAACTGGGCCGGCTTCTACTTCTTCGACGGGACGGAACTCGTGGTCGGGCCGTTCCAGGGCAAGCCCGCCTGCGTACGGATCGCGCTCGGCAAGGGGGTATGCGGCACGGCCGCTCAGACGCGGGAGACGCAGGTCGTGCGCGACGTGCATGACTTCCCCGGCCATATCGCGTGCGACGCGGCATCGGAATCGGAAATCGTCGTGCCGCTGGTGGCAGCCGACGGCACGCTGATCGGCGTGTGGGACGTCGACAGCCCGGTCGCCGCGCGCTTCGACGAAGAAGATCGCCAGGGTATGGAAGCGCTGTGCCGCGTGTTCATCGAACACGCATGGCAGAAGACGCGCGGTTAAACGGCGGCCAGGCCACGCTCATCCATCGGGCAACCGGTCGCCGCGTTCGCATGTGAATCGCGTCTCACGACCGAGAACGAAAACGAAACGGGCCCCGCAAAGGGGCCCGTCCACTGTGCCGCCGCACCGCCCTTCGCGGCGCACGGCCGGTATCAGGCGGCGTGCGTGCCGGACAGCGCCGGGAACGCCTGCGGCTTCGCGTCCTCGGTCAGCACCTCGAAGCCCGTTTCGGTCACCACGACCATGTGCTCCCATTGCGCCGACAGCGAATGGTCCTTCGTGACGACCGTCCAGCCGTCCGCCAGCATGCGCGTGTCGCGCTTGCCCGCGTTGAGCATCGGCTCGATCGTGAAGATCATCCCCGGCCGGAGCGGCACGCCGGTGCCCGGGCGGCCGTAGTGAAGCACCTGCGGCTCGTCGTGATAGACATCACCGATGCCGTGCCCGCAATACTCGCGAACCACGCTGAATCCTTCGCGATGCGCGACCTGCTGGATCGCGTAGCCGACGTCGCCGAGCGTGGCGCCCGGACGCACCGCGCGAATGCCCGCGTGCATCGCCTCATAGGTCGTCGCGACAAGGCGCCGCGCGAACTCGTTCGGTTCGCCGACGAAATACATGCGGCTCGTATCGCCGAACCAGCCGTCCTTGATCACCGCGATGTCGAGGTTCACGATGTCGCCGTCGCGCAGCGGCCGCGACGTTGGAATGCCGTGACACACCACGTGGTTGACCGACGTGCACAGCGTCTTCGGATAACCGTGGTAGCCGATGTTCGCGGGAATCGCGCCGAGCACGTCGACGATGTATTCGCGGCAGCGTGCATCGAGGTCGTCGGTGGAGACGCCCGGCTTCACGTGCTCGGTGATCATCGTCAGCACCTGCGACGCGAGCTTCGCGGCTTCGCGCGACTTGGCGATTTCCGCGGCGCCGCGGATCGGGATTTCTCGCTTTGCCATTACGCCACCTGCTCGATGCCGTGCTCGACCGGTTCCGCCAGCCCCGTCTCACCGCCCCGTGCTTCGGCCTCGATCAGCATCCGGCAGATGTCCCCGTAGGACAGCGCCGGATTGAGTTCCGCCAGCATCCCGACGCGCAGCCAGTGTTCGGCCTGCGCATTGATCGAGCGGCTCAGCGCCGTGCTGGTCGAGCGCAGCCGCTCGTGCATGTGCTCGGAAATCTTGATGATGCCCATATATCCCCAATTAAACGAAACGTAGTCAGTTCGTATATTAAGCTGCGCGCGACTGCCGGGCAAGCCATTCAGATCCCGTCGAGCCGCTGGCCGGCCGCCGTCAGTGTCGTTGACATCAAATTCCAATTTACTGGAAAATGAATCCACCATGAAAGAAGCAGTCACCGCCGTTACCGACGACACCGGCATCAACGAACGCATCGGGCGGCGCGTCCGCGACCTGCGCACCGTACGAGGCTACACGCTCGATGCACTGGCCGCGCGCTCCGGCGTCAGCCGTTCGATGATTTCGCTCATCGAACGCGCATCGGCCAGCCCGACGGCTGTCGTGCTCGACAAGCTCGCGGCCGGGCTCGGCGTATCGCTGGCCGGGCTGTTCAGCGGCGACCCGCACGACACGCCCGCGCAGCCGCTGGCACGCCGCGCGCAGCAGGCCGAATGGCGAGATCCGGCGTCCGGCTATGTGCGCCGCAACCTGTCCCCGGCCGGCTGGCCGTCGCCGATCCAGCTCGTCGAAGTGGATTTCCCGCCCGGTGCACGCGTCGCGTACGACAGCGGCGGACGCGAAAGCGCGCTGCATCAGCAGGTGTGGATCATCAGCGGCCGCGTCGACGTCACGTTCGGCGACGAGCTTCACGAACTTTACGAAGGCGACTGCCTGGCCATGCGGCTCGACCAGCCGCTGATTTTCAGCAATCCGTCGTCGCATGCCGCGCGCTATGTCGTCGCGATCTGCGATGCGCCTGCCGCCGGCGGCGTGCGGAACCTCTGACGAGCGCGTCATCGCAGCCGCCGTGCGCGCGCCCTACTTACTGCCCACAGGAGCCCGTATGAATTCCCCGAAACAGCGCGACGACGTGCGCCTGATCGATTGCAGCGAGGCCGAGCATGCGCCGGCCATCCTCGAGATCCTGAACGACGCGATCGCGACCTCGACCGCGCTGTACGACTACAAGCCGCGTCCGCCGGAAGCGATGGTCGCGTGGTTCGCGGCGAAGCGCTCGGGCGGCTTCCCGGTCATCGGCGCCATCGACGCGTCCGGCACGCTGCTCGGCTTTGCGAGCTGGGGTACGTTCCGCGCGTTTCCGGCCTTCAAGTACACGGTCGAACACAGCGTGTACGTGCATCGCGACCAGCGCGGCCGCGGGCTTGGCGAGGTGCTGCTGCGCGAAGTGGTCCGGCGCGCGCGCGAAGCGCAGGTGCACGTGGTGGTCGGCTGCATCGATGCGACCAATGTAGGAAGCATCGCACTGCATACGAAGCTCGGATTCGTGCACTCGGGCACGATCACGCAGGCGGGATTCAAGTTCGGCCGGTGGCTCGACGCGGCGTTCTATCAGTTGACGCTCGAAACGCCGGCGCAGCCGGTGGATGGTTGAGCGGCATCGCCGCGTTCGACCGCCGCCCGCCTTGACGGGCGGCGCCGGTCACCGGCGCCGATAACACGAGCAATCGTCATTTCCATGACTGGAATGATTTGAATCGGTTTGTCGAAAAATAAAACATCCGCTTTATCGGCTTGAAAATCCCGGACAATTACGAATAATGTGAGTTGCAAACGGTCTCCCCAACCGTTTCTTTTCCATTGCGCATTGTCGGATTCATCGGGTGGATGCAACGGCATCGCATCGTCGACGCAAACTTCCTGATCGAAGGTGTGGCGATGACTCAAGCCGTGGCACTGTAGGCCCGCGACGCCTGCACGATCGGCATGCCCGACACGCCGATCTCCGACACCAGCGCCCCTCTCCGGCACCTCGCCGTCATTCTCGACGGCAACCGCCGCCGGCCGGATCGCCTCGGGTTGCCGATCATCGACAGCTATCGAGCAGGCGGAGGAAACGTCCATGCGCTGCTCTCCTGGTGCGAGCCCGCATTTAGTGCGGCTCTTTTGTTCCCTGCCAAGCAAGCTTAATACTGCGGCGTCAAGATTTGATCTAGTAGCTCGTCAGCTTGATCTCTGAGCCCCGGGAAGTTGCAGCGCTCGGCCATACCACGAATCGATTGAAGTCTCGCGAGCCAATACGCAAGGTCACCAATGATCGTCCCATGCGGGAACGCCCCTCGCTTACTGTCAAGAGTGTAAATCGCGCTTTGCACATGCCCCAATTCTTTTTCAATCGCACAGTTGCGGCACATGTCCACTCCCGTTTTCTTTGGAGTTTGCAAAATTACAGCTGCAACATTGTCGATATAGTTCAAGAGTCGAATCGAAACCTCTGACTTCCACACCGCATCTTTCAAAACGCAAGCTTTGGAGCGCCATAGGCACCGTAATTCGGACCAGCACCGCTCACCGTCGCGGGAATTCTGTATCCGGTCACAAAATGCCCCATGATGTACTTGCCACTTCCGCCGACAGACGCATCGATTGCAAACGGAGCAAACGCGACGATGGGTACATAGGACGAACTCGAACTATTTGTAACGACAGGCATTAGCACGGTCGCACCTACTGGCACCGAGCCGTATAAAGCCGTCTTTGCGCCAGGAGCAAGGTAGATGCTATTGCCGATGCTGAGTTGGGTTGGATTACCCGTCTGCATGAGGCCCGTGAGTGTTGGCACGTCGCTCGCATTGACGAGAAATGACGTCCAGGTACCGGCGATGCAAGACGAGCCATACACTTGCCCGTTCGTGATGGTGAGTTCGTACGGAATGTTCGTCAGCGGGTAATAGAGCGGCTCGTTGGTCGCCGAATTCCAGTACTGGTTGAAGATGCACTGGTCCAGCGCTATCGGAAACACCCCTCCCGCACCGATCGCCGCTGGCGAAGTTACGACAGCAACCGCGGTCGCGCTCCCTGGCGTGCTCGAGATTCCAAGCAAGCCTCCCAGCAAAAGCGGGATATTGCCGCCGTTCACATTGGCCTTACGCGACACCGTGACTTGTACGGCGGGTACATCGTAAGTGCCAAGCGTAATCGTAGTGGCCTGCATTCCATACGGCGTTTGTGTCAAATTCCAATAGCCAGCCGTAACCGTGCCGGTCGATAGCTGAGCGCCTGCTGCCGTGTTGAGTGCCACTGCCTGGTTCGCCGCCGTGACCGCCTGCGACCAGTTCAGTGTCGCCCCTGACATCAAGGATCGGGCGCCCGCTAGCGCAGCCGCATCGGCCGCGTTCTGCAACTGGTTGGTGACAACCGCAACCCACGCAACGTCGATGGCCAACGCGCCGAACATCAGTAGCGGAATCAAAAACAGCAGGAAGAAGAGCGCAACCGATCCGCGCTCTCGCTCGCTCGACACTGGGTTCCGGTTGAGGTCAAGTGTCTTGCTGGCCCAGTAGGGGACACATTGCATAAATTGCAGTTCCCATTGTCCACGATCGCGTCGGCGACAACGATATCGAGCGATTCTTTCAAGAATACAAGCAATCCAATGAATAACGGAAACTAAAGCTCATATATCCATTAAACGCGGTTGCAGCCAATATTCTGCAAATTATCGATGTATAGTCAACATCTCGGTTTTTTTCAAGAAAATTACTATCCAGCCAAATCAGCTTAGAGAAAAAAGGCCTTACTGGCTCCGCAGCATGAAACCCGAACGATGACTTTTCAAGTCCTTCGACGGATTGTACACTTTTTCGAAACACTCACCCCACAGCTCCGTGCTCTACAGCCCCCCTGACTGACAAGATTCCCACTGCCAACCAAGGCGTCACCGCGGAATTAACACCCCAATAATTCATTTGCGAAGACGAATATATAATGAAAAAATTGGCAGAGCCTCATAGACCACCAAGAAAAGCATCGAGAAAATACTCACCGCCACCAGACCATGAAACAGCGCCCCCCTCTTCCGCGCCATCTTGCTGCCAAAAGGATCTTCGGAGCCACAAATTCGACAGCGAATTGAACCAACCCTCAACAAACCATTGCAATGAATACAAGCTCTTGTGAGCGCACGGGGGTCACCCTGCCCGCGAGAATCGGATAGATCATTATCCACCTCACACCTCCGACAACCCTAACGAGAATAATCACGTGGCGGACACCGGAATCAGACGCGGCTTCGTCAGACTATAAGAAATAGTACTGAAAATTGAACTGAGATTAGCGACACCTCCATTTGAATTCGTGCAGGTGTCGGAATAAAAATAAGCCGACCCGGTGGCGATGGATTGCATCGTTGCGCACGGCGACAAAGGGTCGCTTCCATCACTACAGGTAGACGATGCGCTACCACCACCGATATATGCCACCGTGTATATAAGCGTCCCTGCCCCTTTCGCTGTGGCGGCAATGTTTATTGCCTCCTGACACTCTGATCCATAGTTCGACTTATATGTCGCGCCAAGTTGCGTTTGACTTGACGATGCATCGCCGTCGCTCAATAAAATGATGACGTTTTGACCGGGCGGGTGCTGCGTCGAGGACAGAGACTGCAACGACTGCTGGGCAGCGGATATGGCCTGCGCATAGTAAGTCCCTAGTCCACCCTGGGCGGCGAGTCCGCTGCATGAGCCACCACCGAGTGCCTGGACCAATCCCGAGCTTGTATTGGCGCTGCCACTGCTACCCAGGAATCCTGTTCCCAGTTTGCTGTATTGGTAACCGGCACTTGCTGCCGCAGAATAGCTTCCCGCGATGCTGGGCGCACTACTACTGCACGAGAACGAGTAATTGGAGGACATGGGAGGAAACGCCATCAATCCCACGTTATCTCCGGCATTGGTAAGCGTCAGAAGAAGCTGCAACGCGGCGGCTTTTGCGCATGCGAGACGTGTTTGCACGACGCCCTTCGAGTTCGTGCAATTGCTGTCGTTGGTGTTCATCGACGCAGTCGTGTCGAGGATGATCATCACGTTGTACTGGGCCGGTCCACCCGCACCACCGGCGGCTGCGGTCGACGTCGCGGAAACAGTCGTCGCCTTGATACCGAACACGCGCGCAAAGAACGTTGGAACGCTCGCCTTTTGCGTCACTTGAATGCCGTTATAGCCGGACACCGCCTGTTTGTAGGGAAGCTGAATACTTGTCAGAGTCAGCCCGGTTACGGACGTTGAGCTGACGGTCGCCCCCCCTGGAAGTTGGTTGGCCTGGCCCGCCGAATAGGCGACTGCGTCGCTATATGCCGTATTCCACGACTGACTCCAGAGATCTGTCGCACCCGCGAGTGCCGCGGCGTCTGTGGCCGCCTGCAAGCGCCGTTGCGCGTAGATCAAATACCCGACATCGACGCAAATTGCGGCAAAGCCCAGAATAGCGATCAAAGATGCAGCAACGACGATGGCGACTGCGCCGCGCTGATGACGAATTGTCCTGCCACGTGGTTTTGAAGTATTCATGCCGCTCCCCTTTTTTCCTTTTTTTGATCTATCGTCATTGCACACGCGCGGTAACAGTCGCAGCCAACAGTGACGGCATCATCGATTTCAAGTTGAGATAATTTGCCGAGACAACAGGATTGAAACCCGAATAATTCACGCTGACCGTGATGGGCACGTTTACTGCCGCGCTCGAGGCCGGGGCAAGATCAGCTGCACAACCCGCGTCGTCCGTACATGCAATGCTATTGACGGATGTGGAAATCGTAATGCTGCTCTGGTTAAGGAATGAAGCCGCCGCCTTTGCTTGCGCCAATGTTGTGGTGTACGGCGTTGTCGTGCCTCTCTGCGAAGCGAACGTTCGCGCCGCGGATGAAGCAGCGTTACCAACCGCTATATAATTGACAAGGAGCCATCCGAATTGCGCGATACCCAATAGAACCAAAAGGATGACCGGCATCGTCACCGCCATTTCGATGGCCGCAGATCCCTCTTGAGATTTCATAGTGTTAGCCCCTTCGCGAAATTACTGAATCACCTCAATCATCGTCGACGTAATGTTTTTCGGCATGATATTAGCCAATGAACCCCAGGAGCCGGAATACAACGGACTGAATGTCTCGGCAATTGTTACTGTCACGGTTGAGCCGGCCGCCAGCGCATTGGCCATTGTCCCTAATGCAGCTTTGCAGGTAGAATCGGATGTACAAGGTGATCCGTTCACGGAAGTTGAAATATTAATCCCGGTACGAATTGGGCCGAGCGCATTTGTAATGCTGGATACCGTGTCAGAATACGGAGTCGAAAATCCGCGCTCAGAGGCAAGTTGATGCGCACCGACCGACGTCGCGTACGTTACGATAATAAAATTTGAAATCATCCACGAGAACTGTGCAATTCCAAGAAGTATCAGCAACAGAACCGGGAGCAATAGCGAAAATTCAACCGTCACAACTCCCCGCTGTATTCTTTTTCGCATGACGGTCCCCGTTTGACGTTTGAAGGTGATGCGTGGATTCTTGGATCACATTCACGCTATCGAGCTACAACCAGGCCGACCGGTTCTATGCCAGATTCGTGCCAATGCGCGTCGCTTAAGGAAACGCAACGCCTAAGCGGCGTGCGAACCAGTCCTCAGCGCCGCCTTGTTTCAGGTCTGAAACGCATTTTCCGGAAGCGTTGATGCGTGGAGACCGCTGACTGAAAGAGACCGCGAATCTCCACAAGCAAGCCAGTGGCTGGGCTGAGATAATGCGAAAGCTATTTGACAGGATTTGCGCATGCGGCCAGATGGCCGAACACACTGGACGCACCGCGACGCAGCCAGGGAAAAATCTGCATCCAGCCGGGGGGATGTTTCAACGCCGAAACGTTAGTGCCCTTACACGCAAACACGCTTTGATGCGGCGAGCATATGAATATCGGATGATCGGCACGATCACCGTCCGACTCCTTCGTCTTTAGAACAAGCCCGCAAGTTGGATCGGCGAGTGTTTCCGGGATCGCCTGCATTAGCCACTCGAACACCTGCCGGCTCGTCAGCGCCCATTTGAGCTGGCGCACGAACGCCTCCGGGTGGTGCTCCACGACACGACGATACAGATTGATCAATTCGCCACTGACATCGTTGACCACCTCGACCTTTGCTGGCGGTCGAAGGCAGTACAACCGGGCCCCGCCCACGAACACCTCGACGTAGCGGTCATGTGCCGGGAAACGCGCGATGACACGACGCGGATACTCGCGAATTGCATCCAGCGTCGTTGAAATCATCTCCCGCTGTTCGACTATATCCGCCGGCACGATGCAGGCATCGAGCAGTTGCTCGAGACGAGCAACATACGCGTCGCGCTCTTCTTCGGATTGGAGCGTCAGGGAAAGCGGCTTGGGGGGAGCTTCAAACGTCGGATGATGTATTCCCACGTTTCAGCGGGGCGTAATCGCTTGGTCGCCGTGTACTGACGCGAACCCGCCTATACGGCCAAAGCGCCGACTTCGGTGTGGTTACGCGTGTTTCTTGAGCGGTTAGAGGCGACTTCGTACCACGCTCGGCGGCTCTCTTACAAGGATGAAGCGGAGCTGGAAAAAGAAAAAGCCCTGATTTCTCAGGGCTTTTTCTCTTCTTACTTGGAGGCGCGAGCCGGAGTCGAACCGGCCTAAACGGCTTTGCAGGCCGCTGCATAACCGCTTTGCTATCGCGCCAAAAGCGGACTGTCCGGATGCCGTGAGGCAAGCGACAGATTTTTTATTCGAGGACCGAAAGTCCATCAAATAAAAAGGGAAGCGTGGCTTCCCCATTACTTGGAGCGGGAGACGAGTCTCGAACTCGCGACCTCAACCTTGGCAAGGTTGCGCTCTACCAACTGAGCTACTCCCGCATTGTCCTGCATCTGCAGCGCTTTGCCGTACAACACGCTGCCAGAAAAAATCTGGAGCGGGAGACGAGTCTCGAACTCGCGACCTCAACCTTGGCAAGGTTGCGCTCTACCAACTGAGCTACTCCCGCATGTGTCCTGCATCTGCAGCGCTTTGCCGTACAACACGCTGCCAGAAAAAATCTGGAGCGGGAGACGAGTCTCGAACTCGCGACCTCAACCTTGGCAAGGTTGCGCTCTACCAACTGAGCTACTCCCGCGTATCACTACGCTACTGCTTCCCCGTCACACACTTACTTCGTCGTGCAGCGGAGAAGCGAGATTATGTCGAAGGCGCATTCGTGTGTCAAGGGCTTTTCCAGCCCTTTTTACAAAAACCCGCTCGACCGGACGCATCACGCGCCGCCGCGCTCCCGAATTTGCGGCCACGCGAGCTTCATGTAGTACAGCATCGACCAGATCGTCAGCACCGCGGCGAGATACATGAGCCATTCGCCCCACACACGCGTGTCGATCGTCACGACGCCGAGCGGCAGCGGCCCATAGAACAGCAGCATCGGGATCGCGACCATCTGGCATGCGGTCTTGAACTTGCCGAGCTGGTTCACCGCGACGCTCTTCGATGCGCCGATCTGCGCCATCCACTCGCGCAGCGCCGAAATCGCGATCTCGCGGCCGACGATCACGAGTGCAATCGCCGCGTCGACCCGCGAAATCTGCACGAGGATCAGCAGCGCGGCCGTCACCATCAGCTTGTCCGCCACCGGGTCGAGAAATGCGCCGAACGACGACGTCTGGTTCCACTTGCGGGCGAGATAGCCGTCGAACCAGTCGGTCAGCGCCGCGAGGATGAAGATCGCCGCCGCCGCGAGATTGCGGTGCGCGCCGCCTATCACCGTGTCCGGCAGATAGAACACGCCGACGACGAGCGGAATCAGCACGATCCGTACCCACGTCAGGAAAATCGGGAAATTGAACGGCATGGCATGCGGGACAGTAAAGGATTCGCAATTGTGCCGTGTCGACCGGCCTGCCACAAGAACGCTGGCAAGGCAGCCGGCCGCACGGCCGCGTCAGTGAAGCTGCTTGTAGATCTGCTCGGCGAGCGCGTGCGAAATGCCCTCGACGCTCGCGAGTTCCTCGACGCTCGCGGCAACCACGCCGCGCAACCCGCCGAATCGCGCGAGCAGCCGCTGCCGGCGCTTCGCGCCGACGCCCTCGAGTTCCTCGAGCCGCGACGTCTGGCGCGCCTTCGCCCGCTTTGCGCGCATGCCGGTGATCGCGAAGCGGTGCGCCTCGTCGCGAATCTGCGCGACCAGCATCAGCGCGGCGCTCTCCTTGCCGAGCTCGAGCGGCGTGCGGCCGTCCGCGAACACAAGCGTCTCGAGGCCGACCTTGCGCCCCTCGCCTTTCGCGACGCCGACCAGCATCGACGTGTCGAGACCGAGCTCGGTGAATACCTGGCGCGCGATTTCGACCTGACCCTTGCCGCCGTCGATCAGCACGATGTTCGGCAGCAGGCTCGACGCCTCGGCCTGGCGCGTCGACTCGCCGTCGATGCCGGCCGCATCGTCGGCGGCAGCCGCCTGCGCGGCCTGCTCGACCATCTTCTCGTAGCGGCGCGTGAGCACCTGCCGCATCGCCGCGTAGTCGTCGCCCGGCGTGATCCCGGTGATGTTGTAGCGGCGGTATTCGCCCGACTGCATCTTGTGATGGTGGTAGACCACGCACGACGCCTGCGTCGCCTCGCCCATCGTATGACTGATGTCGAAGCATTCGATCCGCAGCGTCGCGAGATCGTCGCATTCGTAGCTGAGCGTTTCCGCGAGCGCACGCGTGCGCGCCTGCTGCGAGCCCTGCTCGGACAGCAACCGCATGAGCGCGATCTGCGCATTCTGTTCGGCCATCGACAACCACGCACGCCGCTGCCCCTGCGGCTGCCGCACCAGCGACACCTTGTGGCCAGCCTGTTCGGACAGCAGCTCGAGCAGGTCGCGGCTCGCGGGCGCATGGCTCACGACCAGCACCGGCGGCACGCGATTGCCGAGATAGTGCTGCGCGATGAACGCGTCGAGCACCTCGGCCTCGACCGACGCCGCCGCATCGCTGCGCGCGCGGCCGGTTTCTTCCGCGGGCAGGTCGGGCATGGCGGAGGCGGCCGCATCGGCCGCCTCCGCCAGCTCGGACTCGTCGCCGAGACCGCCCTCGGCGAGCGTCAGCGCGCTTTCGACGTGCGTCGGGAAATACGCCTTGTCGCCGAGATGCCGGCCGCCGCGCACCATCGCGAGGTTCACGCATACGCGCCCGCCCTGTGCGACGACGGCCAGGATGTCGACGTCGCTGTCGCCGCCGACCTCGATCGCCTGCTGGTGCAGCACTGTCGCGAGCGAGCTCATCTGGTTGCGCACGGCCGCCGCCTGCTCGAATTTCAGTTCGGCCGCGAACACGTGCATCTTCTGCTCGAGCTCCTTCATCACTTCGGACTGCCGGCCGAGCAGGAAACGCGCGGCGTTCGATACGTCGATCGCGTAATCCTCGTCGGAGATCGCGCCGACGCACGGCGCGGTGCAGCGCCCGATCTGGTGCAGCAGGCACGGCCGCGTGCGGTTGTTGAAGACCGAATCCTCGCAGGTGCGCAACTGGAACACGCGCTGCAGGATCTGGATGCTCTCGCGCACGGCCCAGGCGCTCGGGAACGGCCCGAAATACTGGTTCTGCTTGTCGACCGAGCCGCGGTAGTAGGCCATCCGCGGAAAGCGGTGTGCGGTGAGCTTCAGGTACGGATACGACTTGTCGTCGCGAAACAGGATGTTGTAGCGCGGCGCGAGCGCCTTGATCAGGTTGTTCTCGAGCAGCAGCGCCTCGGCCTCCGAGCGCGTGACGGTCGTCTCGATACGCGCGATGCGCGTGACCATCATCGCGATGCGCGGCGACAGCTGCGTCTTCGTGAAATAGCTCGATACGCGCTTCTTCAGGTCGCGCGCCTTGCCGACATAGAGCACGGCACCCGCCGTGTCGTAATAGCGATAGACGCCCGGCATGTGCGGCAACTGCGCAAGGATCTTCTTCGGTTCGAACGGGGTATCGGAAGCTTCAGGGGATGTCATGCGTGATCCGGGCGCCTTGTAACGCGGAACGGGTCTATTAGAATCGCCAGTTTAGAGCATTCACCGGCCCGCTTCGATGCCCCGCACCACCGCCCCCCTGCCCGCCGCGCCGCTCGCGCCGGGCGAACCGATCGCCTGCGACCTCTTCTGTACGGTAATCGACAATTTCGGCGACATCGGCGTCTGCTGGCGCGTCGCGCGCCAGCTCGCGCACGAGCACGGCTGGCAGGTTCGCCTGTTCGTCGACGACCTGCGCACCTTCGCGCGCCTGCTGCCCGGGGTCGATGCCGACGCGGGGCGGCAGACGGTCGATGCGATCGTGATCGAGCACTGGCATGCGGAAGCCGGCGACGCGCTGGAGATCGCCGACGTCGTGATCGAAGCATTCGCGTGCGAGCTGCCCGGCGCGTATCTCGCGGCGATGGCGCGCCGGGCGCGTCGCCCCGTGTGGATCAACCTCGAATACCTGAGCGCCGAGGACTGGGTCGCCGATTTTCATCTGCGGCCATCGCCGCATCCGCGCTATCCGCTGCTGAAGACGTTTTTCTTCCCCGGCCTGTCGGCAGGCACCGGCGGCGTCCCGAAGGAGCACGACCTCGATGCGCGCCGCACGGCCTTCGAAACCGACGCGGCGGCACGCGACGCCTGGTGGCAGCGCGCGACCGGCGGCGCGCCGCCGGCCGCCGGCACGACGGTCGTCAGCCTGTTCGCGTACGAGAATCCGGCCGTCGATGCACTGCTCGCGCAGTGGCGCGACGGCCCGTCGCCGGTCGTCGCACTCGTGCCGGCCGGCCGCGTGTCGCCTGCCGTCGCCCGTTTTTTCGGGGTCGAGTCATTCGGCGCGGGCGCGCATGCGCGCAGCGGTAACCTGGCGGCTCACGGGCTCGCGTTCGTCCCCCAGGCCGACTACGATCCCTTGCTGTGGGTGGCCGACATCAATTTCGTGCGCGGCGAGGATTCGTTCGTCCGCGCGCAGTGGGCACGCAAGCCGTTCGTGTGGCACATCTACCCGCAGGCCGACGACGTGCACCTGCCGAAGCTCGACGCCGCGCTCGCGCACCTGTCGGCCGGCCTCGCCGACGCGCCGCGCGCGGCGCTCGAGCGATTCTGGCACGCATGGAACGGCGTCGGCACGCCCGACTGGGCCGATTTCTGGCAGCACCGCGCCGCACTGGACGCCAACGCGGCCCGCTGGGCCGATGCGCTCGCGGCCGTCGGCGATCTCGCCGGAAAGCTGGCGGAATACGCAAAATCTCAGTTAAAATAAGCGGTTATCCGACGGCTGACCAGGCAAGCGCTCGCTTTTGGCGTCCACCGGAAAAGTAAGCTTGGCGCCTCACCCGTTGCGCAACGCTCAGGCACCTATTTATTTGATTTGATCAGGACAGTTTTTTTATGAAAACCGCACAGGAACTCCGCGTAGGCAACGTCGTGCAGATCGGCAGCGACGCATGGGTCATCGCCAAGGCCGAATACAACAAGTCGGGCCGTAACTCCGCCGTCGTCAAGATGAAGATGAAGAACCTGCTGACGAACGCAGGCCAGGAAGCGGTCTACAAGGCTGATGACAAGTTCGACGTCGTCGTGCTCGACCGCAAGGAAGTGACGTACTCGTACTTCGCCGATCCGATGTACGTGTTCATGGACGCCGACTACAACCAGTTCGAAGTCGAAGCGGAAATGATGGGCGAAGCGCTGAACTACCTCGAAGACGGCATGGCTTGCGAAGTCGTGTTCTACAACGAGAAGGCCATCTCGGTCGAACTGCCGACGGTCCTCGTTCGCGAGATCACCTACACGGAGCCGGCCGTCAAGGGCGACACGTCGTCGGGCAAGGTGCTGAAGAACGCCAAGCTCGCAACGGGCTTCGAACTGCAAGTGCCGCTGTTCTGCAACACCGGCGACAAGATCGAAATCGATACGCGTACGAACGAATACCGCAGCCGCGCGTAATCGCGAGCGATACCGCATCGAACAAAGCGCCCTTCGGGGCGCTTTTTGTTTGTCCGGCGCCAACAACCGGACGGAAGTCAGGCTGATGTAAAGCACAAAATCCACCGGTAAAGATATTCAATTTGTATCATCGGTAACTGTTTTATAGCGCCGGAGAAATAATGCTCGTTACGCGTTCAGCGGGGCATAAAATCAGTTTTTAATCTGACATGCGGCTGCGGCCCCGTTGGCCGACAGCCCGCCTCTCTTGACTCGACTCGCGTCCACCATGCCACACGCCCTGATTGTCGAAGACGATCCCAACAGTCTGTCCGGTCTCACCGCGCTGCTCGCCGCGGACGGCTTCTCGGTCGACACGGCCACGTCGCTCGCCGAAGCGCGCACGGCGCTCGGCCGCTCGATTCCCGATGTCGTTCTCGTCGACCTGAATCTGCCGGACGGCAGCGGGTTCGACCTGCTCCAGCACCTGCCGCAGCAACAGCCGAACGGCTCGCTGCCCGTCATCGTGCTGACCGGCAATGCGACGGTCGAAAGCGCCATCGAGGGCCTGCGTCACGGTATCTGGGACTACCTGCTGAAGCCGATCAACATTCCGCGCCTGCGCAGCCTGCTCGCGCGGATTCCGCGCCCGTACGAACTGATCGACGAAGTGCAGTCGTTGCGCGCCTCGCTGCGCCATCTCGGCCGCTTCGGCGCGCTGGTCGGCCGCAGCGACGCGATGCAGCACGTGTACGACATGATCGAGCACAACGCGCGCACCGAAACGGCCGTCCTGTTCGCGGGCGAAGCCGGTACCGGCAAGAAGCTGGCCGCGCGCACGCTGCACGACCTGAGCCGGCGCCGCAAGGGGCCGTTCGTGTCGTTCGACTGCCGGACGATCGCACAGGCCGGCCGGCATGGCGCATCGCTCGACAGCATACTGTTCGGCCATGAGCGCGGCGCGTTCGACGGTGCCGAGCGCCGCGAATCGGGTCTGTTCGAGCAGGCCGGCGGCGGCACGCTGTTCCTCGACGAAATCACCGCGCTGCCGCTCGTGCTGCAGGAAGCGCTGCTGCATGCGCTTGATTCGCAGAACTTCATGCGGATCGGCGGCACGAGCTCGATCACGAGCGATTTCCGGCTGATCGCGACCACGCGGCGCCCGGCGCGCGAAGCGGTCGCGAACGGCACGCTGCGCGAGGATCTCTGGTTGCGCCTCGATGCGGCGTCGATCACGATGCCGCCGCTGCGCGAGCGCGACGGCGACGCACTCGCGATCGCGGATGCGCTGATCGACGAGCTGAACCGCGAAGCGCGCGCAACCGGCCGCAGCACGACCGACAAGCGCGCGGCGCCTGGCTTCGTGCGCGAGTGCCTGTCCTACGAATGGCCGGGCAACGTGCGCGAACTGCAGGAGCGCGTGCGCTTTGCGTACGACGCGTCGGGCGATTTCATCGAGACGCTGCGCGCGGGCGAGCCGAGCTTCTCGGCCGGCGCCGCGCTGAACGGCAGCAGCGTGCAGATCAAGGTCGGCACGCCGCTGTCCGACGTCGAGGATCTGCTGATCCGCGCGACGCTCGACGCAGTCGGCGGCACGCGCCACCGAGCGGCAACGCTGCTCGGCATCAGCCCGAAGACGCTGTACAACAAGCTGCAGCGGATGAAGGTGAACTGAGCGGGCGGCGATGCTCGAAGGCACTGGCAGGCGTTGACCGTTAGTTGCATCTAGACTCGCTTCGCCAACCTGCTTGATTCCTGAGGCTGCTCGGTTCGTACCGGCAGCAATCCATAAAAAAGCCGCGCGATTGCGCGGCTCGTTGTTTCCGTGACCGGAACGGCGCAGACCGAACCGCCTCCTCCCCGCTCAGGCCAGTGCGCTGCTCAACAGCGCCTGCGCCTGCAGATACTCGGGCTGCGCGATCAGCTTCTCCCACTTGAGCGCCTTGCCACGCGCGCGCATCCGCTTGATGCGTCGCACCGACTCGTCCGTTGCCCGTGCTTTCAGCCCGTTCAGCACGACCTCAGCCGCGTCCGGCTGGTTGCAGACGAGCACCATGTCGCAACCGGCCGCGAGCGCGGCGTCGGCCGCCTGCGTGAGCGTGCCGCCTTCGCGCGCGGCTTCCATCGACAGGTCGTCGCTGAAGATCGCGCCGGTGAAGCCGAGCCGCCCGCGCAGGATGTCCTGCAGCCACACGCGCGAGAAACCGGCCGGCCGCTTGTCGACCTGCGTGTAGATCACGTGCGCGGGAATCACCGCGGACAGCGACAGGCCGAGCCAGTCGTACGGTGCGACGTCCTCCTTGAGAATCGCGTCGAGCGTCCGGTCGTCGGTCGGCAGCGCGACGTGCGAGTCGGCCTCCGCGAAGCCGTGCCCCGGGAAATGCTTGCCGCAGTTCGCCATCCCGGCGAGCGACAGCCCGTGGTTCAGGCTCTTCGCGAGCAGCGTGACGACGCGCGGATCGCGGTGGAACGCGCGATCGCCGATCACTTTCGAGTGCCCGTAGTCGAGGTCGAGCACGGGCGTGAAGCTCATGTCGATTCCGCATGCACGCAGCTCGGCGGCCAGGATGTAGCCGACGGCCGTGGCGACCTGCGTCGCGAGCAGCACGTCGCGATCCCACAGCTCGCCGAGGCGGCGCATCGCCGGCAGCACCGTGAAACCGTCGGTGCGAAAACGCTGCACGCGCCCGCCTTCGTGATCGACGGCGATCAGGATGTCTTCGCGCACCGCGCGAATCGAATCGGTCAGCGCGGTCAGCTGCGCGCGATTCTGGAAGTGCCGCGCGAACAGGATCACGCCGCCGGTATTCGGATGCGCGAGACGCCGCGCATCGTCGCGCGACAGGGCCGTGCCGACGACGTCGAGCATGACCGGGCCGGGAGTCGTTTTCATCGAATCGGGAATTCCGTCAGGAGGAGGTTCGGGAAACAGGTGCAGGCGCGGCGTCCGTCTCGGCGACCACGAACGACACCGCGTAGTCGCGTTCGTCGCTGACCGTCACGCGCGCCGTGATGCCACGGGCGGCAAGCCAGTCGGCCAGCTCGCCCGACGCGATCACGTACGGCTCGCCGCTCGGGTGGTTCAGGGTCTGCAGCGCACGCCACGTCATCGGCCAGTGCATGCCGAGCCCAATCGCCTTCGAGAACGCTTCCTTCGCGGAAAAGCGCGTCGCGAGGAACGCGATGCCGCGCGCCTCGGAGCGGGCACGGCGCGCATGGAACACGCGCAGTTCGTCGGGGCCCAGCACCTTCTCGGCAAACCGGCCGCCCGTGCGTTCGAGCACGGCCGCGATGCGGCTCACCTGGGCGATATCGGTACCGATGCCGTAGATCGCCATGTCAGTACCCGCCGATACGAACCGGCCGGGCCGGGTCAGGCATGACGCGCGACGCGCGGCAGCACGTCATCTTCAACGCGCGCCGCCATGCAGCGCGGCAACGCGTGCGGCGACCATGATCGCCTTCATTTCGCGCACCGCGTTGTCCCAGCCCGCGAAAATCGCGTGCGCGACGATCGCGTGGCCGATGTTCAGTTCGACGATGCCGTCGATCGCGGCGATCTGCTGCACGTTCGTGTAGTGCAGCCCGTGACCGGCATTGACCTTCAGACCGAGTTGCGCGCCGGCCTGAACGCCCGCGACGATGCGCTCGTATTCGCGCTGCTGTTCGGCTTCGTCGTGCGCTTCGGCGTAACGTCCCGTATGCAGCTCGATCACCGGCGCGCCCGCTTCGTGCGCGGCACGGATCTGCGTCTCGTCCGGGTCGATGAACAGCGATACACGCACCCCCACGTCGGCAAGCTGCTTGCATGCCGCACGTACGGCCTCGAAGTGGCCGGCGACATCGAGACCGCCTTCGGTCGTCAGTTCCTCGCGCTTCTCGGGTACGAGGCACGCGTCGTGCGGGCGCACTTCGCATGCGATATCGAGCATCTCGGCCGTCACCGCGCATTCGAGGTTCATGCGCGTCTTCAGCAGCGGGCGCAGCTTGCGCACATCCGCATCGACGATGTGGCGGCGATCCTCGCGCAGGTGCAGCGTGATCGCATCCGCACCCGCTTCTTCTGCGGCGAGCGCCGCGCGGATCGGATCGGGATAGGTCGTGCCGCGCGCATTGCGCAGCGTCGCGACGTGGTCGATGTTCACGCCGAGGTCGATGGCGGTGGGCGTTGTCAGGAAGAAGCTCATAGGTTCTGCAGGTCGATCAGGATCTGACGCGTGGCAAGCGGCGTACCGCCGAGATAAGTGTTCAGCAGGAAGCGCATCAGCGTCTTGCTTTGCGCAACCGTCTGGGCTCGATGGTAATCGTCCTGCTCCATATCGAGCAACGTCTGCCCGGAAATCACCGGCCAGTGCGATGGGACTTCATCGTCCGCATTGCGCACGCCGCGCTCGGGATCGAACACGTAACGACGGTCAGGCTCGACCGCGCGGCGCGCGACCGTGCGGTTCAGCGCCATCGCGTAACCGGTCTCGCGCAGCAGCACGCGCTCGAACGAGCGCAGCACCTGCACCGCGGGCTCGCCGTGCGCGAGGCGCGTGAGGGTCAGCACGTAATGATTGAAGAGCGGCGGCTGAGGATCTTCGCGCGCGCAGAATTTCACGAGCAGTTCGTTCGCGTAGAAACCGCACAGCAAACCGTCGCCGCCGAGCGGCAGCATCCCGCCGACCCACTCGGCGCCCGTCAGCGTGCGCACTTCGGATTTGCCGGACCAGGACAGCAGCAGCGGCTGGAAGGTCTGCAGTACGCCGCGCAGCGCGGAATGCGGGCGCTTCGCGCCCTTCGCGACGAGCGCGAGCCGGCCATGATCACGCGTCAGCACGTCGATGATCAGGCTCGTTTCCCGATACGGGTAACTGTGCAGCACGTACGCCGGCTGCTCGGCGACACGGAAATCGGACGTGCGAGACGTCGCGCGCCGCGCCTTGCGCGGCGGTTCAGGCGGCGCCGGCAGCGGCGCGTCGTTCGCGCCGGCCGTCACCGCGTCTTCAGTCGACGTCAGCGCGTCATTCGTACCCATAGGCGCGCAGCCCCGCCTCGTTGTCGGCCCAGCCGCTCTTCACCTTCACGAAGGTCTCGAGGTACACGGGGCCGTCGAACAGCTTCTCCATGTCCATCCGCGCCTCGGTGCTGATCTGCTTGAGCTTCTCGCCCTTCTTGCCGATCACCATCGCCTTGTGCGAATCGCGCTCGACGAGGATCGTCGCGAAGATACGCTTCAGGCGCCCTTCCTCTTCGAACTTGTCGATCAGCACGGTGCTCGTGTACGGCAGTTCGTCACCGGTCCAGCGAAACACTTTCTCGCGCAGGATTTCGGCTGCGAGGAAACGCGAGCTGCGGTCGGTCAGTTCGTCCTCGCCGTAGATCGGCTCGCCTTCCGGCAGGTACGGCTTGATCGTGTCCAGCAGGCGCTTGATGTCTTCCGGGCGCTGGGCCGACAGCGGCACGAGCTCCGTGAATTCGCGCAGCGTGCTCATCTGCTGCATGAACGGAAACAGCGTCGCCTTGTCGGTCACGCGGTCGATCTTGTTCGCGATCAGCAGCGTCGGCATGCCGGGCGGGATCAGGTCGAGCACCTTCTGGTCGTCGGGCCCGAAGCGGCCGGCCTCGATCACGAACAGGATCACGTCGACCGACGTGAGCGTCGACGTGACCGCGCGGTTCAGCGAGCGGTTCAGCGCGGTGCTGTGACGGGTCTGGAATCCCGGCGTGTCGACGAACACGAATTGCGCGTCGTCGAACGTATTGATGCCGGTGATGCGGTGGCGGGTCGTCTGCGCCTTGCGTGACGTGATGCTGATCTTCTGGCCGACGAGTGCGTTCATCAACGTCGACTTGCCGACGTTCGGGCGGCCCACGATCGCGATCATGCCGCAACGGAAACCGGTAGGAGCGGGAGTGTTCATATCGTTTGGGAGACTGGTTCGGAAACGGCCGCGCGGCGCGCGGCACGATCGATGGGCAATTCAGTGGTCGGCATCGGCCACGCGCGCCTGCGCGGCGGCAAGGCTTGCGCGGCCCGGCGGCGTCTCGGAATCCGGTGCCGCGGCGTCGCGTGTACGCGCGGCCGCACGCGAAGCGGAGTCGGTACCGGCGGAAGACTTGTCGGCGGACGACGCTGCCGGATCGGCTGCCTGACCCGCCGGCTTGTCGGCCGCACGGGCAGCGGGCACGGCTTCGGCGGGCTTCTCAGCGGTCTTGTCGGCTCGCTCGGCCGGCTTGTCGACTACCTTGTCGGCCGCAGGCTTTGCCGCCCGTTCGCCCTTCTCCGCAGCCGCGTCGACATGCGCCGCGCGAATCGCGGCCATCGGCGCCGCGGCCGGCTCGGAACCGGCCGCAGCGCTTGCCGCGGGCGCCGCACCGGCCGCCCTCGCCTCGCGCGCTGCCGCACGTTCCTTCCGCTCCGGCGAGCGCAGGTCGAGCGCTTCCTGCACGCCCTTCACGCCCGGCACGATTTCGGGTTCGACATGCTTCGACCCGCGCGCGTTCTTCGAGCGCTTCGGTTTGGCGGCCAGCATCGGCGCGGCTGCCATCACCTCATCGAGCGCCTTCTTCGCGGCGGCCTGCTCGGCCGCACGCCGGCTTGCACCGGAGCCCGACACCTTCACGTCGAGCTTCGGCACCGTGCATTCGACTTCGAATTGCTGATTGTGCGCCGCACCATGCGTCGCGACCACCGTGTAGGTCGGCAGCGCGATCTTGTGCCCCTGCAGGTACTCCTGCAGCAGCGTCTTCGCGTCCTTGCCGAGCGTGCGCGGATCGATGTGGTCGAGAATCGGGATATAGAGGCGCTTGATGACCCCTTGGGCGGCTTCGAAGCCGCCATCGAGGAACACGGCCCCGATGATGGCTTCGAACGCGTCCGCGAGGATCGACGGGCGGCGGAACCCGCCGCTGCGCAGCTCGCCCTCGCCAAGCCGCAGCCCGTCCGAGATATTCAGGGCCTGAGCAATTTCGTATAGCGACTGCTGTTTGACGAGGTTGGCGCGTACGCGCGACAGATCGCCTTCGTCCAGCTTGCTGAAACGCTGGAACAAAAGGGCAGCCACCGCGCAATTCAGAACGGAATCGCCGAGAAACTCGAGCCGTTCGTTGTGCGTGGCACTGTGACTACGATGGGTCAAAGCCTGGCGCAACAATTCCGCATTGCGAAATTCGTAGCGCAGCCGGCTTTCCAACTGGGATGAGGGCATGTGCAGGAGTATAACGCGGGCGCCGGTCGGGCCGAAACGGCACGGCCGGACACGAAAAGGCGTGACGAGGCGGTGTTACCGCCGGTTCTTAAAGTAGTTCGGCAATACGCGACGCGGCCCGTGCGTCGCGTAGTGCGAGTGATTCGAATGCGATCAGTTGAAGGAACCGATGCGCTTCAGGTCGCTGAAGTTCATCCAGATGAAGAACGCGCGGCCGACGATGTTCTGGTCCGGCACGAAACCCCAGTAGCGGCTGTCCGCACTGTTGTCGCGGTTGTCGCCCATCATGAAGTAGTGGCCGGGCGGCACCTTGCAGATCACGCCGCGGCTGTTGTACGTGCAGTTGTCGCGAAACGGATAGTCGTATGCGCCCATCACGAACGGCGGCACGGCCGGGTTGTTGAGGATCGCGTTCTTCTTGTTGCCGATCGTTTCCTCGAACTGCTTCGCGTAATTCTGGCGCTCGTCGTCGAAGAAATCGGGCAGCGGCGTTTCGGGCACCGGCTGGCCGTTGATCGTGAGCTGCTTGTCCTGGTACGCGACGGTATCGCCCGGCAGGCCGATCACGCGCTTGATGTAGTCGACCGACTCGTCCTTCGGATA
The DNA here is from genome assembly GCF_902833075.1 of Burkholderia sp. BCC0405. NCBI lineage: Bacteria > Pseudomonadati > Pseudomonadota > Betaproteobacteria > Burkholderiales > Burkholderiaceae > Burkholderia > Burkholderia sp. BCC0405. The sequence goes on along the minus strand of NZ_CADFEO010000004.1, from coordinate 305,715 downwards.
GCGGAACACGACGACGTCGCCGCGCGACAGCGGGCTGCCCTGCGTGATCTTCGTGTTCGTGACCGGCAGGCGCAGCCCGTACTCGAACTTGTTGACGAGGATGAAATCGCCAACGAGCAGCGTCGGCACCATCGAGCCCGACGGAATCTTGAACGGCTCGACGACGAACGAACGCACGACGAACACCGCCAGGATCACCGGGAAGAAGCTCGCGGTGTACTCGAGCCACCACGGCTGGCGCAGCTTCTCGTCGCGCAGCTTCGAACGCGTCTGCGCCGCGTTTTCATCCGCGAAACGCTTGTCGATGCGCGACTGCTGGCGATCGAACTCCTCGATCGCCGAGTCGGCCGCCTTGCGTCGCCGCGGCAGGAACACCAGTTTGTCCAGCACCCACGCTACGCCCGTCAAGATGACGAGCACAAAAAGAATCAGCGCAAAATTCATAAAAGGATCAGCCCTGTTATTTGTCTTCGACGCGCAAGATCGCAAGGAACGCTTCCTGCGGGATCTCGACCGAACCCACCTGCTTCATCCGCTTCTTGCCTTCCTTCTGCTTCTCGAGCAGTTTCTTCTTTCGCGTGATGTCGCCGCCGTAGCACTTCGCGAGCACGTTCTTGCGCAGCGCCTTGATGTTCTCACGCGCAACGATGTGCGCGCCGATCGCGGCCTGGATCGCCACGTCATACATCTGGCGCGGGATGATCTCGCGCATCTTCGCCGCAACTTCGCGGCCGCGATATTGCGACTGCGAACGGTGCACGATGATCGACAGCGCATCAACCTTGTCGCCGTTGATCAGCATGTCGACCTTCACGACGTCCGACGAACGGTATTCCTTGAACTCGTAGTCCATCGACGCATAGCCGCGCGACACCGACTTCAGGCGATCGAAGAAGTCGAGCACGATCTCGGCCATCGGGATCTCGTACGTGAGCTGCACCTGGCGGCCGTGATACTGCATGTTGATCTGCGAGCCGCGCTTCTGCTCGCACAGCGTGATCACCGAGCCCACGTAATCCTGCGGCATGTACAGGTTCACGGTGACGATCGGCTCGCGGACTTCGGCGATGCGGCCCGGCTCCGGCATCTTTGCCGGGTTCTCGACCATGATCGTCGATCCGTCGCTCTGCACGACCTCGTAGACGACCGTCGGTGCGGTCGTGATGAGATCCATGTCGAACTCGCGTTCGAGCCGCTCCTGCACGATTTCCATGTGCAGCAGCCCGAGGAAGCCGCAGCGGAAACCGAACCCGAGCGCCTGCGACACTTCCGGCTCGTACTGCAGCGATGCGTCGTTCAGCTTCAGCTTCTCGAGCGATTCGCGCAGCGCGTCGTACTGGTTCGCCTCGACCGGATACAGCCCCGCGAACACCTGCGGCTTCACTTCCTTGAAGCCCGGCAGCGGCTCGGTGGCGGCCTTGGCCACGTGCGTGACGGTATCGCCGACCTTCGCGGCCGTCAGTTCCTTGATGCCCGCGATGATGAAGCCCACCTGCCCCGCCGACAGCGAATCGAGATTGCGCGACTTCGGCGTGAACACGCCGACGTGCTCGACCGGATACTGCGCGCCGGTCGCCATCATCTTGATCTTGTCCTTCGGGCGCAGCGTGCCGTTGACGATGCGCACCAGCATCACGACGCCGACGTAGTTGTCGAACCACGAGTCGATGATGAGCGCCTGCAGCGGCGCGGCCGGATCGCCCTTCGGCGGCGGCACCTTCGCGATCAGCGACTCGAGCACGTCCTCGACGCCGAGGCCCGTCTTCGCGCTGCAACGCGTTGCGTCGGTCGCGTCGATGCCGATCACGTCCTCGATCTCCTCGATCGCGTTCTCGGGGTTCGCCGCCGGCAGGTCGATCTTGTTCAGCACGGGAACGACCTCGACGCCGAGCTCGATCGCCGTATAGCAGTTTGCGACCGTCTGCGCCTCGACGCCCTGGCTCGCATCGACGACCAGCAGCGCGCCTTCGCACGCGGACAGCGAACGGCTGACTTCGTACGAGAAGTCGACGTGCCCCGGCGTGTCGATCAGGTTCAGGTTGTAGACCTTGCCGTCGCGCGCGCGATAGGACAGCGCGGCTGTCTGCGCCTTGATCGTGATGCCGCGCTCGCGCTCGATATCCATCGAATCGAGCACCTGCGCCTCCATTTCACGATCGGCGAGGCCGCCGCATACCTGGATGATGCGATCCGCGAGCGTCGACTTGCCATGGTCGATGTGCGCGATGATCGAGAAATTGCGAATATGATCCATTCAGTGCCGATCAAGCGAAAAAGGCGCGCTCGACGACTGCGGAGCACGCCTTGTGTAAGTCGGTGCAAAAACAGGTTATTTTAGCCGAAAAGGCCTTCAGCCGGGCGGTATTTCCAACGCCGGGCCGCGCGGTGGCCCGCCGGGGGCGCCCGCCGGGCCAAGTCCCGTACGAAACGATGGCCGCCAGCGGCAGGTCAGGCTCGGCGCCGGGCGGTCAGCACCTCGCGCACCCGCGCGTCGTCGAACCGGTGGCGGCATACCTCCGCCCCGTCCAGCAGCAGCACGGGCACGTCCTCGTCGTAGCGGGCGACGAGTGCCGCATCGGTGTCGATGTCGATGTAATCGACCGCGACACCGAATTCGGCCGCCACCGGCGCCAGTGCGTCGCGCATGTCGTCGCACAGGTGGCACCAGCCGCGACCGTAGAGCGTGAACATCGGCGCGTTACTTCTGGCGCGGCCGCACAGGCACGAACTGCGTATTGTCGCCACGGCGCACGAGCACCGCGACCGCCTTCTGCGGATCGAGCTGCGCGGTCACGTCGGCGAACTGCTTCGCGTTCGTGATGTCGGTATCGCCGACACGCAGCACGATGTCACCGCGCTGCAGGCCCGCACGGGCGGCCGGGCCGTCGACGCCGTCGATCTGCACGCCGTTCTTCAGCTTCAGCGTCTTCATCTGCTCCGCCGTCAGGTCGCTGACCGTCAGGCCGAGCGAATTGGTCTGGCGCGGCTTCTGCGGCGCGTTCTTGCGCTGCTCAGCCTTTGCCGTCGTTTCAGCCGGCGTTTCCGCGATCGTGATCGGCAGATCGCGTGCCTGACCCTTGCGCCATACGCTGACGGTCGCCTTCGTGCCGGGCTTCGTGTCGCCGACCATGCGCGGCAGGTCCGACGCCGTATCGACCGAACGGCCGTTGAACTTCAGGATGATGTCGCCCGGCTGGATGCCTGCCTTGTCGGCCGGGCCACCCGGCTCGACGCTGCTGACGAGCGCGCCCTCGGCCTTCGGCAACCCGATCGAGTCGGCCACGTCCTTCGTCACCTCGCCGATCGCCACCGCGATCCGGCCGCGCGTGACCTTGCCTGTCGCCTTCAGCTGGTCGGCCACGCGCATCGCCTCGTCGATCGGAATCGCGAACGAGATGCCCATGAAGCCGCCGGTACGGCTGTAGATCTGCGAGTTGATCCCGATCACCTCGCCCTGCATGTTGATCAGCGGGCCGCCCGAGTTGCCCGGGTTCACGGCGACGTCCGTCTGGATGAAAGGCAGGTAGTCGCCCGTATTGCGGCTCTTCGAGCTGACGATGCCGGCGGTCACCGTGTTGTCGAGGCCGAACGGCGAACCGATCGCGACGACCCACTCGCCGACGCGCACCTTGGTCGAATCGCCGATCGCGACGACCGGCAGGTTCGACGCCTGGATCTTGACAACCGCGACGTCGGTACGATCGTCGACACCGATCAGCTTCGCCTTGAATTCGCGCTTGTCGGTCAGCGTCACGTAGATGGTGTCCGCATCGTCGACGACGTGCGCATTGGTCATTACGTAACCGTCGGCAGACACGATAAAGCCCGAGCCGACACCGCGATTCTGTTCGGTGTCGGGCGGATTGTCCGGCGTCGGCGCGTTCTTCGGATTGCCGCCGCCATTGTCGCTACCGTTGCCGGGCGCCTGCGGCAGCGGGATGCCGAAGAAGCGCCGGAAGAATTCCGACATGTCGCCGTTGTCGAAACCCGGCGGGAGCATCCCGCGCGGGCCGCTGCTCGTCGGGACGTTGGCCGTAGTCCGGATGTTCACGACGGCCGGCCCGACCTTTTCGACCAGATCGGCGAAGTCGGGCAAGCCTGCAGCGGGAGCCGTCACCGCGAACGCGGTATGCGGCACGAGCGGCAGGCAGGCAGACAGCGCCGCCGCCGCGAGCCATTTGCGCAGCGTGAGTTTAATCATGTCGGAAGCCGTAGCGTTACTTGGAAGCCTTGTATTCTATGGCAGACGCGAACTGCTGCAACGTAGCCGGCGGCACTTCGCCAAGCACGGTGATCCAGTAGTCGCCGCGGCGCTTCACGAGAACGTTCGTTGCACCGGTGCTGCCCGCGCCTTCCTTGCGCGTATTCTTTTCGGCCGGCTCGATGAAAACCGAGATCGTCGCGAGACCGTCGGTGAAGACGGCCTGATCGACCGGGATCGGCGGCTCACCCGCGTCACGCGCAGCCATCGGCCGGCGCACTTCACGAATCTTCTGGAAACCGGCCACGCTCGGTGCGAGCTGCCAGCCCTGCGCTTCCATGTCGACCGTCGCGACCGGCGGACGTACGATCGTCCAGCCGTTCAGGTTACGCATGCCGGCCGCGATCGCGGCCCTGTCGCCGCTGGCGCCGCCCGCCTGCAGTTGCGAGAACGCGATCTGCTCGAGCACGTGATCGTTCGCATCGAGCGTCTGCGAGCGCAGCAGCAGCCCCGTGCGCGCGTCGGCCCACAGTTTGTACGTGAAGCGGTACGCATCCTTCGGCACGAGCTCGACGACCTGCGCGTCGATCCCCGCCACGCGATCCTTGCCGAGCGACTTCGCGTCGTAGACGGACATCACGTGCTCGCCGCTCGCGCCGAGCAGCGCGGGGAACGAGTCGCGCGTCTGACGGCGCTCGACGACGCACAGCTTGCGCTCGGGCACGAACGTGTACAGCTCGTCGTTATGGCGCAGCAGCTTGCGCGGCTTGCCGTCGAGCGTCTCGATGCGCTCGAACTCGCCATCGCGGGACGCAACGTGCGCGATGCGCGACGACTGCACATACCCGCCGCGCTGGTAGACGAACGTGCCTTCGTAGCTCTGCTGCTGCGCCGCTTGCTGGACGCGGTCGAGCCAGTCGGCGGCACCCTTGCGGGTCGCGACGGGATCGTCCGGTTGCTGGGCGCTGGCAGGAAGGGATTGAACGGACAACAGGGCGGCTGCGCAAAGCAGGAGGGCCGGCAGCCGCTTCCATCCGGAGATGGCGTGATTCAACTGCAATGTCCGCATCGGGTTTATTGGCCTGGCGTGGTGGTCACGGCAGCGCGGATCAGCGGCATCGAACCCGTGACGACGGGCTGCTGCGCGAATTGCTGGTGCGCTTCGAGGTATTGGTCGAGGCTGGCGTCGCGGATGATGTTGACGTCCTGCAGGCCCGGCTGGGCCGATGCCTGCGCAACCGTCACGCGCTGCAGGTTGCCGCCTTGCGGCGCACCGGCCGACGCGACCTGGACGGCGCCCGGGGCACCGGCCGTCTGCATTTGGGGGACGACGATCCACGTCAGCGTGGCCGCCGCGGCAGCGATCGCGAACGCGGGCACGACACGCCGACGCAGCGACAGCAGCTTGCGTGCGACGGGTGCGGCCGCCGGCGCAAGCAGGTGCGGCTCGCTTTCGAGCGCAGCCGACATGCGCGCGGTGAACGCAACGCTCAGCGCAGGCGACAGCGCGAGCTCGTCCGAGCGCAGCGCATCGCCGATCAGGTGGTAATGGGCCCACGCTGCGCGATCCGCGCGGTTGAGCTCAGCCAGAAACTGCCCGTTGTCCGGGCCATCGAACATTTCGCCGTCGACCAGCGCGGAAAGGCGCTCGCCGCGCGAGCACGCTTGCGACTGCGTATTGACCGACCCCATGATGCTCCCCATCTTGCACACCCCGTCGTGACTTCACGACTCTATCCGTAACTAGACCCCGACCCGCGTCGCTCCGCCTGTCGCGCTCACCAGCGCTTGCCTTCGGGCGTATCGAGCAGCGGACGCAATTTGGCAGCGATTGCCTCGCGTGCACGGAAGATTCGCGATCGGACCGTTCCGATCGGACAGCCCATCATTTCCGCGATCTCTTCGTAGCTCAGGCCCTCGATCTCGCGCAGCGTAATTGCCTGACGCAGTTCTTCGGGCAGCAGAGCCATTGCAGCGTTGACCGTCTCGGCAATCTGCTTGCTCATCAACATCGACTCAGGCGTGTTGATATCCCTTAGTTGGTCTGCGTCGGAGAAAGTTTCCGCTTCCTCCGCATCGGCCTCGGTCGAGGTCGGCGCCCGGCGGCCTTGCGTCGCAAGGTAGTTCTTCGCCGTGTTGACGGCAATTCGGTACAACCACGTATAGAACGCCGATTCACCGCGGAATTGCGGCAGCGCACGATACGCCTTGATGAACGCGTCCTGGGCCACATCCTCGACCTCGGCGGGATCCCGCACGAGGCGCGAGATCAGCCGAATGATCTTGCGGTGGTATTTGGAGACCAGGAGTTCGAACGCTGCCTTGTCGCCCTTCTGTACGCGCTCGACCAGAGCCTGATCGATTTCTTTTTCACTCACCTGACAAATCCGTTAACTAGGGATGCAACGCGGAGCGATATTGTAGCGTTCCCGGGCCGGACGCTGGTTACGGTCGGTAACCGCGCCGCCGTCATGCCCGCCCCGCCGCGCCCGCCGTTCTCGCCAGCACGGAAAGCGCGCTGAACGATGCGGCGTCGAGCGCATCGGCCGGAATCAGCAGCGGCCGGGCCCGCCGGGCACCCTGCCCGACCGACAGCACCAGCAACAGGCTGCTCCAGTGCGCATGACCCGTCACGCGGCCGCGGGCCAGCAGGCGCCCGGTGCGGCCAAACGCCGCGACTTCCCCGAACGCGTCGATCCGCAACTCGGCCGGCAGCCGGCGGGCACAAGCCCGCGCAGCGCACACGGCCAGCAGCGCGGCCGTCACGGCCGACACGCCTGCGCCGGCGGCAGCGCCCGCGCGCGGCGCCCAGAACAGGTAAGCCGACGCGGTAGCTGACGCGACTAACACGGCCAGCACGAGATACGACACGGCCGAGGCCCGCAACGCAAAGCGCTGCGGACGCCCGGCCGGAGCATCGAATGGACTCGTCAAGCGATTGCGGCGTCAGACGCGCTTGAACACCAGCGTGCCGTTGGTACCGCCGAAGCCGAAGTTGTTCTTCACGGCGACGTCGATCTTCATGTCACGCGCGGTGTTCGCGCAGTAATCGAGATCGCACTCCGGGTCCTGGTTGAAGATGTTGATGGTCGGCGGCGACACGTTGTTGTGCAGCGCCAGCACCGTGAACACCGACTCGAGGCCGCCCGCGCCGCCCAGCAGGTGGCCCGTCATCGACTTCGTCGAGTTCACGACGATCTTGTACGCATGCTCGCCGAAGGCCGCCTTCACCGCGTCGGACTCGTTCTTGTCGCCCAGCGGCGTCGACGTGCCGTGCGCGTTCAGGTACTGGACCTCGTCCGCGTTCACGCCGGCGTCGCGCAGTGCCGCGACCATGCAGCGGCGCGGGCCGTCCATGTTCGGCGCGGTCATGTGGTACGCGTCACCCGTCATGCCGAAGCCCGAGACTTCCGCGTAGATCTTCGCACCGCGTGCCTTCGCCGCTTCGTACTCCTCGAGCACCATCACGCCGGCACCCTCGCCCAGCACGAAGCCGTCGCGGTCCTTGTCCCACGGACGGGATGCGCTGGCCGGATCGTCGTTGCGGGTCGACAGCGCACGCGCTGCCGCGAAACCACCGATGCCGAGCGGCGACACCGTCGATTCAGCGCCACCCGCGACCATCACGTCGGCGTCGCCGGCCTGGATCAGGCGCGCGGCGAGGCCGATGCTGTGCAGGCCGGTCGTGCAGGCCGTCACGGCCGCGAGGTTCGGTCCCTTCAGGCCGAACATGATGCTCAGGTGACCCGAGATCATGTTGATGATCGAGCCCGGCACGAAGAACGGCGAAATCCGGCGCGCGCCGCGATCGACGTAGGTCTGGTGCGTATCTTCGATCATCGGCAGGCCGCCGATGCCGGAACCGACCAGCACGCCGATGCGTTCCGCATTGGCTTCGGTCACTTCCAGCCCGCTGTCCTTGACGGCCTGGATGCCGGCAGCGATACCGTAATGGATGAACGTATCCATGTTCCGGGCTTCCTTCGCCGGGATGTACTCCTCGGCGACGAAACCCTTCACTTCGCCAGCGAAGTGGACGGCAAGGTTCGACGGATCGAACTTCGTGACGGTGGCAATACCGGACTTGCCGGCGACGAGATTGGCCCAGCCGTCGGCAACATTATTGCCAACAGGCGAAATCAGCCCCAGGCCTGTAACAACAACACGACGGCGGCTCACGGTAACCTCTTTTCCATTATTGGATGACAAAAACAAAAGCCACAGTGGCCACAGGAACCAGCCCTGCGAGCCCTGTGGCTGTTAGTCCGTCCGGCGCGAAGCCGGCAGGATGGCGCGTCAATCGCGAAGATCGCGGCGACGTGGCGGACAAGCGCGAAAGGCGCTCGTTACGCCTTGACGTTTGCGCGAGCGTAGTCGATCGCTTGCTGAACGGTCGTGATCTTCTCTGCTTCTTCGTCCGGGATTTCCATGCCGAACTCGTCTTCCAGAGCCATCACCAGTTCGACCGTGTCGAGCGAGTCGGCACCCAGATCGTTCACGAACGAAGCTTCGTTCTTGATCTCTGCTTCCGCGACGCCCAGTTGTTCAGCGACGATCTTCTTGACACGTTGTTCGATGTTGTCCATTACCCCTCCGAGGGAAAGTTCAGATTTACAAGTGCGCGCATTTTATCAGGTTTGCTGACGCGAAAACGCGCGTTGGCTTGATGGTCGATCAAGCGCCGATCCGCCTGAAAAACGGGATACGGCGCGGATGGTAAACGAAAATCGTTACGACATGTACATGCCGCCGTTCACGTGCAGCGTCGTACCGGTAATGTAACCGGCTTGCGGCGATGCGAGGAACGCGACGGCATGGGCGATGTCTTCCGGGCTGCCGAGGCGGCCGAGCGGAATCTGGGTCTTGAGCGCGGCCTGCTGCTCTTCCGGCAGCGTCTTGGTCATGTCGGTGTCGATGAAGCCCGGCGCCACGCAGTTCACGGTGATGCCGCGGCTGCCGATTTCACGCGCGAGCGCACGCGTCATGCCCGCCACGCCGGCCTTCGCAGCCGCGTAGTTGACCTGACCCGGGTTGCCGGCCGAGCCGACCACCGACGTGATGTTGATGATGCGGCCGCCACGTGCCTTCATCATCGGGCGCAGCACCGCGCGCGACAGGCGGAACACCGACTTCAGGTTGGTGTCGATCACCGCGTCCCAGTCCTCGTCCTTCATCCGCATCGCGAGCTGGTCCTGCGTGATGCCCGCGTTGTTGACGAGCACGTTCAGCGCGCCGAATTCCTTCACGGTCGCGTCGATCAGCGCCTCGGCGGCTGCCGCGTCGTTGACGTTCAGCACCGCACCGCGGCCCGTGACGCCCGCTTCCGCGAACGCGGCCGTGATCGCAGCGGCGCCCGACTCGCTCGTCGCCGTGCCGATCACCGTCGCGCCCAGGCGCGCGAGTTCGAGCGCGATCGAACGGCCGATGCCGCGCGACGCGCCGGTGACGATCGCAACCTGTTTATCGAGAGTCTTGTCCATGAATCGAATATCCGTCTCTTGAGAAATGGCGCCGCGTCAGGCGGTCACCAGCTTGAGCGCTTCGTCGAGCGAAGCCGGATCGAATACCGACGCGCCCGTCAGGTTGCCGTCGATGCGCTTCGTCAGGCCCGCGAGCACCTTGCCCGGACCGCACTCGATCACATGCGTGACACCCGTGCCGGCGATGTGCTGCACGCACTCGACCCAGCGCACCGGGCCCGCGGCCTGGCGCACCAGCGCATCCTTGATCGCAGCCGGATCGCTGACCACGGCGACGTCGATGTTGTTGACGACCGGAATCTGCGGCGCCTTGACGTCGACGTTCGCGAGATAGTCGCGCAGCTGGTCCGACGCCGGCTTGAGCAGCGACGAATGGAACGGCGCCGACACCGGCAGCGGCAGTGCGCGCTTCGCGCCCTTCGCCTTCGCGATCTCGCAGGCCTTTTCGACCGCGGCCTTGTTGCCTGCGATAACGACCTGTGCGGGTGCATTGAAGTTCACCGCTTCGACGACGCCCGCTTCCGCGGCTTCGGCGCAGACCGCGCGCACCGTGTCGTCATCGAGACCCAGAATCGCGGCCATGCCGCCCTGGCCGACCGGCACGGCCGTCTGCATCGCCTGCGCGCGGAAGCGCACGAGCGGCACGGCGTCCTTGAACGCGAGCGCGCCCGCAGCGACGAGCGCCGTGTATTCACCGAGGCTGTGGCCGGCGACGATCGCCGGCGCCGGGCCCCCTGCCTGCTGCCACGCGCGATAGCACGCATAGGCCGCGGTCAGCATCACGGGCTGCGTGTTGGTGGTGAGGTTCAGTTCTTCGGCCGGGCCTTCGGCGATCAGCTTGCCGAGATCCTGATTGAGTGCATCGGACGCTTCCTGGAGTGTCTCGCGCACGACGGCCAGATCGGCGAATGCGTTGAGCATGCCGACTGCCTGCGAGCCCTGCCCCGGAAAAACGAATGCAAATTTCATATCGTCCCCAATTGAATCGATTCGGACGGCGCGCACGAATGGCGCGCCGATGGGATCCGCGCGCAGCAGTCGCGCGCCGCGGATCAGTAGCGGAAGACCGACGCGCCCCAGGTGAAGCCGCCGCCGACGCCTTCGATCAGCACGTGCTGGCCGCGCTGGATGCGACCGTCGCGCACCGCGGTGTCGAGCGCCAGCGGGATCGATGCGGCCGACGTGTTGCCGTGCTGGTCGACCGTCACGACCATGCGCTCCTGCGGCAGGCCGAGCTTGCGGCAGGTGCTGGTCATGATGCGGATGTTGGCCTGGTGCGGAATCAGCCAGTCGATCTGCTCGGGCGCGAGATTCGCCTTCGCGAGCGCCTCGATCGCGACCTTCTCGAGCACGTTGACCGCGAGCTTGAACACGGCCTGCCCGTCCATGTACAGGAACGCGCTGCCTTCGATCACGCCGCGGTTGACGTTGCCCGGCGTGCAGAGGATGTGCGAATAGCTGCCGTCTGCGTGCAGCGCACTGCCGAGCACGCCCGGCTCCTCCGACGCGGACAGGATCACCGCGCCCGCGCCGTCGCCGAACAGCACGCAGGTCGTGCGGTCCTTGAAGTCGAGAATGCGCGAGAACGTCTCCGCTCCGACGACGAGCGCCGTGCGGTGCTGGCCGCTGCGGATGAAGCTGTCAGCCGTCGCCATCGCATACGCGAAACCCGAACACACGGCCTGCACGTCGAATGCCGCGCCGCCGTTCTTGATGCCGAGCTTGTTCTGCAGCAGACACGCGGTGCTCGGGAACACGAAATCGGGGGTCGAAGTCGCGACGATGATCAGGTCGATCGACTGCGGATCGATGCCGGCGGCTTCGATCGCGCGACGCGACGCCTCGAGCGCGAGGTCGCTGGTCGTGACGTCGGGTGCGGCGAAATGGCGCGCGTGGATACCCGTGCGCGCAACGATCCATTCATCGCTCGTCTCGATGCCATCCTTCGCAAGGCGATCGGTCAACTGCTGGTTCGTGACGCGGTCAGGCGGCAGGTAGCTGCCCGTGCCGAGCACGCGGGAATAGAGAGTCGATTGGGCCATTTATGCTTTAGAGGATTGCGCAGCGGAAGGTTCGGCGTGATGGCCTGCGGCGGGGCTTGCATGGCCCGCGCCGCCCGTGTCGTGTTCGCCTTCGCCGAGCGACACTGAATTATCCGCCATCGCGCGCGCGAGGCGCTCCAGCACGCCGTTTTTGACGGCATCATACCCGCGTTTGATCGCCCACTCAAACGCGTAGGCATCCGCCGAACCGTGGCTCTTGATCACGAGGCTTTTCAGCCCCAGCAGCGCCGCGCCGTTGTACTGGCGGTGGTCGACGCGCTTCTTGAAACGCATCAGGACAGGCAGCGCGAGCAGCGCCATCAGCTTCGACATCAGCGAACGGCCGAACTCCTCGCGGATGATGTCGGACAGCATCTGCGCAAGCCCCTCGGACGTCTTCAGCGCGACATTGCCGACGAAGCCGTCGCACACGATCACGTCGACCGTGCCCTTGTAGATGTCGTTGCCTTCGACGTTGCCGCGGAAATTGAGCGTGCTGGCGCGCAGCAGCTCTCCCGCGCGCTTGATCGTCTCGTTGCCCTTGATCACCTCTTCACCGATGTTCAGCAGGCCGATCGTCGGACGCTCCTTGCCTTCGAGCGCGGCCACGAGCGCGTGCCCCATTTCCGCGAACTGCAGCAGGTGCTGCGGCTCGCAGTCGACGTTCGCGCCGAGGTCCAGCATCATCGTGTAGCCGGTCGGGTTCGGCAGCGCGAACGCGATCGCGGGCCGCTCGATGCCGGGCAGCGTCTTGAGTACGTAACGGGAAACGGCCATCAGCGCGCCGGTATTACCGGCCGAGATGCAGGCCTGCGCCGCGCCTTCCTTGACGTGGTTGAGTGCGACGCGCATCGAAGAATCCTTCTTCTTGCGCAGCGCCACTTCGACAGGGTCGTCCATCGCCACGACTTCGGTGGCGGGAACGATGGTCAGCGCGGGATCGTCGAGGGCTTTCAGCTTTTTCAGCTGAGCGCGGATCGCGCTTTCGATGCCGACTAGCATCAGGTGCGCATCGGGATGCGCGCGGACGAACTTGACTGCCGCGGGAACGGTCACGGACGGGCCGTGGTCGCCTCCCATGCAATCGATTGTGAGCTTTACGGTCATGGAATGCGACGAATTTCAGGCACAAAAAAGCGGCAGTTGAATGCCGCCTTTTTGTTGAGCCAGGAAAGTGTCAAGCGAACCAGTTGTCACGCGAACGGCAAGCGTAGCGCGCAACGCGTGACTTGACGCTTAGTCGTTCTTCGTCTTGACGACTTTCTTGCCGCGGTAGTAGCCGTTCGGGCTGACGTGGTGACGCAGGTGCACTTCACCCGTGCTCGGCTCGACTGCCAGCGGCGCTGCCGTCAGGAAATCGTGCGAACGATGCATGCCGCGCTTCGACGGCGACTTCTTGTTTTGCTGGACTGCCATGACTAACTCCTAAATAATTTTCCGGATTCTAACACAGCCCGATCCGGCGCTTAACTACCCTGGCCCAAAGCCTTTACGCCTTCCCGCGCCACAACTGCTTAGTGTTTCTTGGTGCCGTCACCGTCCTTCTTCAGCGCTTCCAGCGCTGCGAACGGATTCGGCCGTTTGCCTTCGTCCCCGGCTTCGCCGGACTCTTCGTCCGCCTCTTCCGCGGGACCACTCGCACCCGACACGAGGCTTTCGTGAACTGCCGGGCAAACCTCGTGCTTGGGCACGAGCGGCAACGAAAGCAGCAACTCCTCTTCGATCAAGTCGACGAGATCGAACTGGCGTGAGCCCACGATCACATCGGCTTCATCGTCGTCGAGCGGAAATTCTTCAGCCTCTTCTTCGGTCGCGACCACCCGGTACGTCATGTCGACGTCGAACGTCTGGTCGTACGGGGTCATGCAGCGCTGGCACGTGAGCCACGCATGGCCGTGCACCGCAAGGCGCAGATACGGCTGCTGCCCGTCGGCGCCGTCGTCCTGCAACTCCTTCTGGGTGAACCCCTCCGCCTGCCATGTGAAGACCGTGTCGCGATCTGGCGCGTCCGCAGGCACTTCGTTTAACATGCGCGGCAGTTGCGAGAGGCGCACCGCACCTGCAGCCTGCCGCCCGCTGCGGGCGAACTCGAACAGGTCGATTGCACGCGGATCAAGCGCCGCAGCAGGTTTGCCAGAAGAAGAAGTGTTCATGTGCGCTCCTGCCTACAGGCTGACTTGCGAATCCGGCTTGGCACCGCTCGCGTACGGCTCATCCGCGGATGACGTACTTTACTTCCGAAGACCCGGCAGGCGCCACCACAACGGAAGCCTGCCGACGAAAAGCGGGAAAGTATACCTGTTTTACCTTTTGCAGTCAATCACTTAAGCTTGCGTCCGCGCAACAACCGACGACTCACCGATCCAACCGACCATGCCGGATACCGTTTGCCGCCCGCCGCGGCTGATTCTTGCTTCCAGTTCACGCTACCGCCGCGCGCTCCTCGAGCGCCTCGGCATCCCCTTCGACGTCGTGTCGCCCGACCTCGACGAAACCCCGCACGACGGCGAAACGCCGGCCGCGACCGCCCTGCGGCTCGCCGGGGCAAAAGCGCGCGCCGTCGCCGCGACGATCGACGCGCCGGACGGCGTGCTCGTGATCGGGTCGGACCAGGTCGCGACCTTCGACGGCCTCCAGATCGGCAAGCCCGGCACCCATGAGCGCGCGCTTGCGCAACTCGTGTCGATGCAGGGCCGCGAAGTCGAATTCCACAGCGCGCTCTGCCTGTACGACAGCCGGACGGGCGAGGCGCAGGTCGAGGACATCGTCACGCGCGTGCGCTTTCGCTCGCTGCCCGAGGCCGAACTCGACGCATACCTGCGCGCGGAAACGCCGTACGACGTCGCCGGCAGCGCAAAGTCCGAAGGGCTCGGCATCGCACTGCTCGACGCGATCGACTCGAACGACCCGACCGCGCTCGTCGGCCTGCCGCTGATCGCGCTCACGCGCATGCTGCGCGCCGCCGAATATCCGCTGTTTGCACCCACCCGTGGAGACCGCGCATGACCGCCGGCACGCTTTACCTCGTCCCGAACACGCTCGGCGAAGGCGACGAATCGATGCTCGCGGCCGTCCTGCCCGCGGCCGTACAGGCGCGCGCCGGCACGCTCGGCTATTACATCGGCGAGAACGCGAAGACGACGCGCGCGTTTCTGAAGAAGATCGGCACGACGCGCCCGATCCAGGAAATCGAGATCCGCGAGTTGAACGTCAATACGCCGGCCGGCGAAATCGACCGGCTCCTCGCGCCCGTGCTCGCCGGCGCAGACGCCGGCCTCGTGTCCGAAGCCGGCTGCCCGGCCGTCGCCGACCCCGGTGCATTGTTGGTGCGCCGCGCGCACGAGCGCGGCGTGAAGGTCGTGCCGCTCGTCGGACCGAGTTCGATCCTGCTCGCACTGATGGCATCGGGCCTGAACGGCCAGAGCTTCGCGTTCAACGGCTACCTGCCGGTCGACGCGGCCGCGCGCGCCAAACGCCTGCGCGAACTCGAGCAACTGTCACGCAAGGCCCGCCAGACGCAGATCTTCATCGAAACGCCGTACCGGAATCACGCGATGCTCGACACGCTGGTCGCGACCTGCGCACCGTCGACGCAGATCTGCGTCGCGGCCGACCTGACCCTCGCGACCGAGACGATCGCGAGCCGTACCGTAGCAGACTGGAAAAAGGCGCCGGCGCCGAATCTGCACAAGCGCCCTGCGATCTTCCTGCTGCTGGCGAACTAAACGCAACGGCGATCCGCCAAGTAAGCGGCGAACGGCGGGCGGCGGGCCATCGCGGCCCGCCCGCTTCTGGTCAGCGCAAGCTGACCGATGCGCCGCCGGCCGTCAGCGCCTTCATCGCGGCGCCGCCGACGGCCGCGCCAAACTTGCGCGCGACGCGGTTCGTCAGGCTTTCCTTCACCGTATAGTCGACGAGATCAGGCGCCTTCAGCACGTCGCGCGCGACCGTGTCGGTCGTGCCGTAGCCGTCCGCAAGCCCGAGCTCGACGCTCTTCTCGCCGGTCCAGAACAGGCCCGAGAACATGTCGGGCGTCTCGTGCAGCCGCTTGCCACGGCCATCCTTCACTGCCTTGATGAACTGCGCGTGCACCTGGTCGAGCAATGCCTGCGCATGCGCGTCCATCTTCGGCGTTTCCGGCGAGAACGGGTCGTAGAAGCCCTTGTTTTCGCCCGACGTATGCAGACGCCGCTCGACGCCGAGCTTGCCCATCAGCCCAGTAAAGCCGAACCCGTCCATCAGCACGCCGATCGATCCGACGATGCTCGCCTTGTCGACGAAGATCTTGTCGGCCGCAGAGGCGATGTAATAGCCCCCCGATGCGCACATGTCGGTCACGACGACATACAGTGGCTTGTCCGGATACTTCGCGCGCAGCCGGCGGATCTCGTCGTAGACCATCCCGGCCTGCACCGGGCTGCCGCCCGGGCTGTTGATCCGCAGCACGACACCGGCCGTGCCGTCGTCGTCGAACGCCGCATCGAGCGCCGTGTTGATGTCGTCGGCGTTTGCGTTGACGCCGGCCGCGATCTCGCCGTCGATCGTCACGAGCGCCGTATGCCGCCCGCCCGCCGAGAACTTCGAATCGCTCGAGAAATCGATCAACGCGAACGCGAACAGCACGAACACGGCGAGGAACGCGAAGCGGAAGAAGATCTTCCAGCGCCGCGCCGCGCGCTGCTCCTTGACGGCCGCGAGCGCGATCCGCTCGAGTGCCGCACGCTCCCAGTTCGGTTCACGGCTGTCGGGACGGGAGGAGGAATCCGGGGAATTCGGTTGGTCGGCCATGCAGTGTTGTCGTTAGTCGGTCGTGGCGGGAATGGCGGGAATGGCGGGAATGGCGGGACGCAGGTCAGCGTCGGGCACCCAGAATACCGCACGCCCGTCGGACGTGTCGCGCTCGTCGACCTCCACCGGCCGCAGGCGGCCGCCACGGCACGGGCCGCCGACGCACTTGCCGGTGTTCGGCTCGTAGATCGCGCCGTGCGTCGCGCACATCAGATAGAGGCCCGACGATTCGAAGAACTGCCCTTCTGCCCAGTCGAGTTCCATCGGCACATGCGCGCAGCGATTCAGGTAACCGTATGCCTGGCCCTCGTAACGCACGAAGAACACCACGGCCTGCTCGCCGCGCAGCGTCGCGTCGACGCGCACGCCGGCACCGCCGTCGGCCAGGGCATCCGATGCGCACACGCGCACGGCGTCCGGCGCCGCGCTCATGCGTGCTCCCGCAGCCATGCGGCCAGCGCGCCGACATCCGGCGCGACGAAGCGCGGCGCGAGCGCAGCCAGTGCGTCGGCCGTGTGCGCGCCGTACGCGACGCCGACGCCGGCCGCCCCGGCACTCGCGGCCATCTGCAGGTCGTGCGTCGTGTCGCCGATCATCACGGTGCGAGACAGGTCCTGCCCCAATTCCCGGGACAGCTCATGCAACATCGCCGGATGGGGTTTCGAGAAGGTTTCGTCGGCGCAGCGCGTCGCATCGAACAGGCTCGTCAGCTTCGATTGGTCGAGTACGCGGTTCAGCCCGACTCGCCCCTTGCCGGTTGCAACGGCGAGCAGGTAGCCCGTGTCGCGCAGCTCGGCGAGCAGTTCCCGCACGCCGGCGAACAACTCGATGCGCTGGTCGTCGAGCAGATAGTGGTAGCGGTAGCGCTCGGCGAGCCGCGCATAGTCGGACGGATCGAGGGTCGGAGCCGTAATCTGCAGCGCATCGCGCAGGCCGAGGCCGATCACGTAGCGCGACGCCTCGTCGGACGGCGTGGGCAGGCCGAGATCGCGGCATGCCGCCTGGATGCTGTGCGCGATGTGCGCAGTCGAATCCATCAGCGTGCCGTCCCAGTCGAAGACGATCAGGTCAAATTGCTGTCGAGCCATGCGGTTCAGGCGGTATCGCGCAATGCGCTGAGTTGATCGAGGAAGCGCCGGCATTCGTCCGGCAGCGGCGCATCGAACTGCAGTGCCTCACCGGTCAGCGGGTGGGCGAGCCGCAGCCGGTACGCATGCAGGAACATCCGTTTCAGCGACGGCTGCGCATTCGCGCGCGCCAGCGCCTTGTTCAGTGCGAAATCGCCATACTTGGCGTCGCCGGCGATCGGCAGGCCGAGATGCGCGAGGTGCACACGGATCTGATGGGTCCGACCCGTTTTGAGTTCCGCTTCGAGAAGGGCGTACTCGGGCCAAAGGTCGACGAGGTTGAACACCGTATGCGACGGCAGCCCGTCGTCCTGCACGCGCACGCGCCGCTCCCCTTCCGGGGTCGAATACTTGAACAGCGGCGCCTTCACCGCGCGGCGACGCCCCCAGTCGGACTGCCATTCACCGTGGACGCACGCGAAGTAGCGCTTGTCCATCTTGTTCTCGCGAATCTGTTCGTGCAGGCCCACCAGCGCCGTGCGCTTCTTCGCCAGCATCAGGATCCCGGACGTCTCGCGGTCCAGCCGGTGCACGAGTTCGAGGAATTTCGCGCGCGGCCGCGCCTGGCGCATCTGCTCGATCACGCCGAACGCAACGCCGCTGCCGCCGTGAACGGCGACCCCGGCCGGCTTGTTGATGACGAGCATCGCGTCGTCCTCGAACAGTACGTCGAAGTGCGCGGGCGGCACGATGGTGGCTTCGGCGCGCGCGAGATCGGCTGCGGCCACGCGTATGGGCGGCACGCGGACGATGTCGCCGAACGCGAGCCGGTACTGCGCATCGACCCGGCCCTTATTCACGCGCACTTCGCCGCTGCGCAGGATCCGGTAAATATGGCTTTTCGGCACGCCTTTACAGACGCGCAACAGGAAGTTGTCGATACGCTGACCGACCGAGCTTTCGTCGATCTCGAGCATCGATACCTGGCCGCTTGCGACCGAATTCTGGGATATTTTGCCTAACTCGTTCATACTGAATATAATTTTGCCCAGCCTGACGTTGCGGGCGGCCTCACCGGCCGGCCCGGACCAACCGGGCAAGGCGCAAGCGCAAACCGCTATTTTACTTGCGCCGGGGGTCTGCTGCTCGCCCCTAATCAAAGAGAAGCAGCAAGTTGCACGCACGGCGCCGCCCGTCGGCAAGGATCGCGCCCACAGGCGGATTCGGTCGGCAAGGCGCCGCGGTAACGGAAAGTTGGTTGAAAAGAATTTGATTGGCAGCCCGACGGCGCGAAGTGCGTCCGGGCAGGCTGCTGGTTGCGAAAATTACGGCGTTGCGCCCGATTTGGCTCCACGAAGCGTGTGGGGCCTGGCGACGTCAAACCAGGGAAGTACACCCCAGGCGGGAAAGTCGGGCTGGATTCGATACTCCCCGCTGCGGCCCAAGCCGCAGCATCTGCCGCCCGTTGGCACGCGCGTCGCATGACGACGCGCCCCGCGGCAGTGCCCGGCCTCAGGCTTAGCGCGCTTTGACAGCGTGCGGTGTGTGGACGCCGTGCTTTGAAGCCGTGTTCGCAGGTGCCCTATGGCCGCCGGCCCCGTCTTTCGGGCCCAAGCGCCTCTTCAGGCAATTCTCCCCGCCATCGTTCCCGCTCCAGCGTGCTTGTGACAACACAACAAGGTGCGGCCTGCCGTCGTTCCCGCCCTCGCGACTGACAACCGCGAGGCGCCGCCAGCAGAGCCGCCTGGAGTCGTTCATGAAACGCATGCTGTTCAATGCGACGCAGCAGGAGGAGCTGCGCGTCGCCATCGTAGATGGGCAGAAGCTCATCGACATCGACATCGAGACAGCCGGGCGCGAACAGCGCAAAGGCAATATCTACAAAGGTGTCATCACCCGTATCGAGCCGTCGCTCGAAGCGTGCTTCGTCAACTACGGCGAAGACCGCCACGGCTTCCTGCCGTTCAAGGAAGTCGCCCGCCAGTACTTCAAGGAAGGCATCGACATGCGCTCCGCGCGCATCCAGGATGCCCTGCGCGAAGGTCAGGAACTGATCGTCCAGGTCGAGAAGGAAGAACGCGGCAACAAGGGCGCAGCCCTCACCACGTTCATTTCGCTCGCCGGCCGCTACCTGGTGCTGATGCCGAACAACCCTCGCGGCGGCGGCGTGTCGCGCCGGATCGAAGGTGACGAGCGTCAGGAACTGCGCGAAACGATGGCGCAACTGCAGATCCCGGACGGCATGAGCATGATCGCCCGTACCGCGGGCATCGGCCGCAGCGCCGAGGAACTGCAGTGGGACCTGAACTACCTGCTGCAGCTGTGGCGCGCGATCGAAGCGGCGTCGCAAAACGGCAACGCCGGCCAGCCGATGCTGATCTACCTGGAATCGAGCCTCGTGATCCGCGCGATCCGGGACTATTTCCAGCCCGATATCGGCGAAATCCTGATCGATACGAACGAAATTCACGATCAGGCCCGCGCATTCATGGACATCGTGATGCCGGACAACGTCGCGAAGGTGAAGCGCTACCACGACGACGTGCCGCTGTTCTCCCGCTTCCAGATCGAGCACCAGATCGAGACCGCGTACTCGCGCACGGTGCCGCTGCCGTCGGGCGGCGCGATCGTGATCGACCACACCGAAGCACTCGTCGCGATCGACGTGAACTCGGCACGCGCGACCAAGGGCGCGGACATCGAGGAAACGGCCACCCGCACGAACCTCGAAGCGGCCGACGAAGTTGCCCGCCAGCTCCGCCTGCGCGACCTCGGCGGCCTGATCGTGATCGATTTCATCGACATGGAATCGGCGAAGAGCCAGCGCGAAGTCGAGCAGCGCCTGAAAGACGCGCTCAAGCATGACCGCGCGCGCGTCCAGATGGGCAAGATCTCCCGTTTCGGCCTGATGGAACTGTCGCGCCAGCGCCTGCGCCCGGCCCTGTCGGAAGGCAGCCACGTGACCTGCCCGCGTTGTAACGGCACCGGCCACATCCGCGATACCGAATCGTCCGCGCTGCAGGTCCTGCGGATCATTCAGGAAGAGGCAATGAAGGAAAACACCGCGGCGATCCACTGCCAGGTGCCGGTCGAGGTGACCGCCTTCCTGCTCAACGAAAAGCGTCAGGAAATCAACAAGATCGAGTCGCGCTTCAAGGTCGGCATCGTGCTGATTCCGAACAAGCACCTCGATACGCCGCACTACAAGCTCGAGCGCCTGCGCCACGACGACGCACGTCTCGACGATCCGCGCGCGTCCTGGAAGATGGCCGAGGAAGCAGCCCGCGAACTCGAGTCGGAAACCGGCTACAGCAAGCGCGCGGCGGAAGTGAAGCCGAAGCAGGAAGCCGCGGTCAAGGGCATCACGCCCGAGCGTCCGGCCCCGAGCCCGGCACCGCAGCGCCCGGTGGAACCCGTTGCGGCGCCCGCGCCGGTCGCGCCGGCAAGCGGCGGCCTCATCGGCTGGCTGAAGGGTCTGTTCGGCGTGTCGCCGGCGCCCGCACCCGCACCGGTTGCTCCGGCACCGGCGAAGGAGCAGGCAGCCCGTCCGGCTCGCGGCGAGCGCACCGAGAAGTCCGAACAGCGCGGCGAACGCGGCGGCGATCGCAACCGCAATCGTCGTGGCGGCGCCCAGCAGGTGCAAGGCGGCCGCGACCAGGCCGCAGCAGGACGTGGCCAGCCGCAACGCCAGGAACGCGAAGGCAAGGAAGCACGCGAGCCGCGTGAAGCACGTGAGCCGCGCGAAGGCCGCGAACCGCGCGAGGGTCGTGAACCGCGCGAAGGTCGCGAGGGCCGTGGGCCGCGCGAAGGCCGCGAGCCGCGTGAAAGCCGTGAGCCGCGCGAACCGCGTGAGAACCGCGAACCGCGCGAGCGCGTCGAGCAGCCGGAAGGCGTCGAAGCAGCCGGTCGTGGCGAGCGCCAGGAACGCGGCGAACGTCGCGAGCGCGGCGAGCGCCGCAAGCCGACCCAGCATGCAGCAACGCTGGAAACCGTCACCCGTGGCGAAACCCATCCGGAACCGGAAGCCGACAAGGCCCTCGCAGAAGCCCTGCCCGGCGCCGAGCTGGCAGTCGACGCGGAAGCCGGCGCGCGTGACGGCGAGGAACGTCGCCGCCGCCGTCGCGGCCGCCGCGGCGGTCGTCGCGAGCGCGAGGAAGACGGCGCAGTCGTCGACCACGCCGAGCAAGGCGCAGAGGGCGAAGTGACGGTGCACGCCGTGACGCCGGAAGCACCGGCTGCTGCCGAACCGGCCCACACGGCCGCACCGGCCGCTGTCGAGCCGCAGCCGGCACCGGTACACGTCGAAGCAGCGCCGGCCGAAGCACCGGTTGTCGCCCAGGCAGCGGAACCGGCACCGATCGCACCGGCCGTCGCCACGGAAGCCGGTCCGGCGCCGGTCACGGTTTCGCCGACCGACGCGTTCGAAGTGCCGGCAGCGCCTGTCGCCGTCGAGGCGCCGCAGCCGGCACCCGCCGAGCAAGCTGCACCGGTCGTGACGACCGAAGCCGCTCCGGTGGCTGCCGAGCCGGCCCATGTCGAAGCAGCGCCGGTCGAGGCCGTCGCAGCACCGGCACCGGCTCCCGCCCAACCGGCGGCCGCGCCCGCTTCGGCGAGCCTGGATACCGTGCTGGAGCAGGCCGGTCTCGTCTGGGTGAACACGGACGCCGACAAGTTCGCCGCTGCGCAGGAAGCCGCGTCGCGCCTCCCGCGTCCGGCTCGCGTGCCGCGCGAACGCAAGGCGCTGCCGCCGGTTGATACGACCCCGATGCAGCAGGTCGAAACGACGCATCACTGACCGACGCATCGTCCGACCAGGAAAAGCCCGCCTCCGGCGGGCTTTTTCACGTCCGCGCTACGGGTTTCCGCCCACCGGACCCGGCCGCCGCTTGCGGCTAAAATAGAGATCTGGTTCGCACTTCTTTCAACATGTCCCGACGCATCATTCCTCTCGCCGACGTCAGCGGGATGCCGGACGTCTCCGGCGTCGCGCATGCCCCGGACGGCACGCTGGCCGACACGTTCGCCAGGCCGCTGCGCGACCTGCGCATTTCGGTGACGGATCGCTGCAACTTCCGCTGCGTGTACTGCATGCCGCGCGCCGTCTTCGACAAGGACTACCCGTTCCTGCCGCACAGCGCGCTGCTCACGCTCGAGGAAATCGAACGCGTGGCGCGACTCTTTGTCGCACACGGCGTCGAGAAGATCCGCATCACGGGCGGCGAGCCGCTGCTGCGCAAGAATCTCGAATTCCTGATCGAGCGCCTCGCGCGCCTGACCACGCATGACGGGCGCCCGCTCGACCTGACGCTCACGACCAACGGTTCGCTGCTCGCACGCAAGGCGCGCGCGCTGAAGGACGCCGGGCTCACGCGCGTGACAGTCAGCCTCGACGCGCTCGACGATACGTTGTTCAAGCGCATGAACGATGCCGAGTTCGCGAGCGCCGACGTGCTCGACGGCATCTTCGCGGCCCAGGCCGTGGGCCTCGCGCCGGTCAAGGTCAACATGGTCGTGAAGCGCGGCACCAACGACAGCGAGATTCTGCCGATGGCCGAGCGTTTCCGCGGGACCGGCGTGATCCTGCGCTTCATCGAATACATGGACGTCGGCACGTCGAACGGCTGGAACATGACCGAGGTGCTACCATCGGCGGACGTCATCGCACGGATCGCCGAACACTTCCCGCTCGTGCCGCTCGACCCGCACACGGCGGCAGAGACCGCGCAGCGCTGGGGCTATGCGGACGGCAGCGGCGAGATCGGCGTGATTTCGAGCGTCACGCAGGCCTTCTGTGGCGACTGCACGCGCGCGCGGCTGTCGACCGAGGGCAAGCTGTACCTGTGCCTGTTCGCGTCGACGGGCCACGACCTGCGCGCGCTCGTGCGCGGTGGCGCAAGCGACGCCGAGATCGCGACCGCGATCGCCCGCATCTGGCAGGCCCGCACCGACCGCTATTCGCAACTGCGCGGCAGCGCGTCCGCCGACGCCGTGCCCGACGGCGCCGGCAAGCGGGTCGAGATGTCGTATATCGGCGGCTGATGCTCGCTGCCTTTCCCGCCCTCTTACCATGCCTGCTTCCGCCTCTCCCTCGATCGCCGGCCTGCTGCTCGCAGGCGGGCGCGCCACACGCATGGATGGCGTCGACAAGGGCCTGCAGTTGCTCGACGGCACACCGCTCGCGCTGCACGTGCTGCGCCGGCTCTCGCCGCAGGTCGACGAGACGCTGATCAGCGCGAATCGCCATGCCGATCGCTATGCCGAACTCGGTGCGCCGTTCGACGCGCGCGTCGTCGCGGACGAAACGCCCGACTTCCCCGGCCCGCTCGCGGGCCTGCTCGCCGGCATGCGGGCGGCACGCACGCCGCTCGTCGCGTGCTCGCCGTGCGATACGCCCTATCTGCCGGCCGACCTCGTCGCACGGTTGCAGGCAGCGCTCGACGCGCAGCAGGCCGACATCGCCATGGCGGTGACCGTCGACGCACGACAGGCACGCTCGCCGCAGCCGACGTTCGCGTTGCTGCGCACGTCGCTGGCCGACGATCTCGCCGCCCGGCTCGCCGCCGGCGACCGCAAGGTGCGTGCGTGGTACGCACGCCACAAGACGGTCGAAGTCGAGTTCCACGACGAGCGTGCGTTTTACAATGCCAACTCCTGGCAGGAACTCGCCGCGCTGGCCCGCCGCTGACGGCGCTCGTACGGTTCCCGCCCGGCGCCCGCCGCACGCGACACCCGCGCCCAGGCACCCTCCTCGCGCCACCGGCCACGAACCCGATACGCCTTGCGGCGCAGTCCGACTGATGATCACGCAATCCTCGCCCGCCCCCCGAACCACACCCGATTCCGATGCTCCGCTGTCGCTCGCCGACGCGCAGGCGCTCGCGTGCCGCTTCGCGGTGCCCGTCGACGCGTGTGACACGGTGACGCTGCGCGACGCACTCGATCGCGTGCTCGCGGCCGACGTGAACGCGCCGTTCGACTTTCCCGCGTACGACAACTCGGCGATGGACGGCTATGCGTTCGACGGCAGCGCCGGCACGCACGCATCGCAGCAAGCGGAGCTCACGCTGACGGTCGCCGGCACCGCGCTCGCCGGCCATCCGTTCGACGGCGCCATCGCCGCCGGATCATGCGTGCGCATCATGACGGGCGCGCCGATGCCGGCCGGCTGCGATACGGTGATTCCGCAGGAACGCGTGCGCGTCGACGGCGACACGATTCACTTCGCCGCACACGACATCGCACGCGGCGCGAACTGCCGCAAGGCCGGCGAGGATCTCGCGCGCGGCGCGTGCGCGCTTGCCGCGGGCCGCATCCTGCGGCCGTCCGATCTCGGCCTGCTCGCGTCGTTCGGCATCACCGAGGTTTCGGTGCGCCGGCGCGTGCGGGTCGCCGTGTTCTCCACCGGCGACGAACTGCGCGAGCCCGGCGAGCCGCTCGGCCCCGGCGCACTGTACGACAGCAATCGCGGGATGCTGATCGCGATGCTCGAAAGGCTGCATGTCGATGCGGTCGATCTCGGGATCGTCCGCGACGGCCCGGCCGCGCTCGAAGCCGCGTTGCGCGGTGCGGTCGCCGCGCAGGCCGACGCAGTGATCACGTCCGGCGGCGTATCGGTCGGCGAAGCCGACTTCACGCGCGACGTCATGGCCCGGCTCGGCGACGTGACATTCGCGAGTCTCGCGCTGCGCCCCGGGCGGCCGCTCGCGTGCGGCACGCTCACACGCGCGGCCGACGGCGCCGGTCATACGCTGTTTTTCGGGTTGCCCGGCAACCCGGTCGCGTCTGCCGTGACGTTCTATGCAATCGTGCGCCCCGCGCTGCTGACGCTGGCCGGCGCGCAGGCCCAGCCGCCGTCGATGCATACGGCACTCAGCACCCACGCGCTGAAGACGCGCCCGGGCCGCACCGACTACCTGCGCGGCATCGCGACGCGCGCCGCCGACGGCCGCTGGCACGTCGCACCGGCCGGCTCGCAGAGTTCCGCGTCACTGAGCGGCCTCTCGGCCGCCAATTGTTTCATCGTCCTGGGCCACGATACCGCGGCAGTCGACGCGGGCACCCCGGTCGACATCCTGCCGCTCGACGGCCTGATCTGAATTCCACTATCGGTAAATCTCTACGGGGGCAATCCGCACATGAAGAAACAAATTTCGTCGATCGCCGCGGGGCAGACCGCCAAGGCGCTGATCCTCGTCTACCTGACGTTCAGCGTGCCGATCGTGCTGCTCGGCATCCTCGTCGCGTACGTCCGCTACGGGATGGTCGAACTGAGCACGATCCTGAGCGCGCTGCTGCTGAACGCCATCCTCGGCTTCGTGCTGCTGTGGATCGCTTGCCACGCGTACAACTGGGTCGCATCGCGCTTCGGCGGCATCGAGATCGTGCTGTCCGATCCGCCGGAGGAAGCGTGAGCGGCACACCGCTGATCCGCGCGGCGCAGGCACGCGACGTCGGCGCGATCCTCGCGCTGATGCGCGAGTTGGCGGCGTTCGAGAAGCTCACGCACCTGTTCGTCGCGACCGAAGCCGATCTCGCCGACGCGCTGTTCGGCACGCAGCCTGCCGCCGAGGCGCGGGTCGCCGAACAGGACGGCGCGATCGTCGCGTACGCGCTGTTCTTCCACAATTATTCGACGTTCCTCGGCCGTCGCGGCCTCTATCTCGAGGATCTGTACGTGCAGCCGTCGCAGCGCGGCACGGGCCTCGGCACCGCGATGCTGCGTCACCTCGCGGCACTGGCCGTCGAGCGACGTTGCGGGCGCTTCGAATGGTCGGTCCTCGACTGGAACCAACCGGCGATCGATTTCTACGAAAAGATGGGCGCGACCGTGCTGCCCGACTGGCGCATCGTCCGCGTCACGGGCGACGCGCTGGGCACGCTCGCCGGGCATTGATCGCGGGCCGGCCGCGTCGTCAAGTGATTCAAAAGAAAACGGGCGCCGCAGCGCCCGTTTTTGCTTTCCGGCCGATGTCGACCAAGTGTGTCATGCGTCGTCCGCATCGGCGCCATCGCTACCTTCCGCGCCGAGCAGCCCGGCCGCCGTGTCGCCCGGCAGCGCCTCGACCTGCTTCAGCTTGCGGCTCATCACGCGCGTACGCTGCTCGGCGGACTCGATCGAGCGCGTGACCGTTTCGAGCTGCGCCTTGGTGCGCGCGAGCACGTCGCCGAACTTGCCGAACTCCGTCTTCACTGCGCCGAGCACCTGCCACACCTCGCTCGAGCGCTGCTCGATCGCGAGCGTGCGGAACCCCATCTGCAGGCTGTTCAGCAGTGCGGTGAGCGTCGTCGGTCCCGCCACCGTCACGCGATAGTCGCGCTGCAGCAGGTCGGTCAGCCCCGGGCGACGCAGGATCTCCGCATAGAGTCCTTCAGTCGGCAGGAACAGCAGCGCGAAATCGGTCGTGTGCGGTGGCGAGACGTACTTCTCGGCGATCGTGCGCGCCTCCAGCCGCACGCGTGCTTCGAGCGCGCGGGCCGCTTCCTCGACCGCCACCGCATCGGCGCGCTCCTGTGCGTCGATCAGCCGCTCATAATCCTCGCGCGGGAATTTCGCGTCGATCGGCAGCCACACGGGCGGCGCGTCGCGCGTGCCGGCATCGCGCCCCGGCAGCCGGATCGCGAACTCGACGCGCTCGCTGCTCTTCGGCACCGTCGCGACGTTCTTCGCGTACTGCTCGGGCGTCAGCATCTGCTCGAGCAGCGCCTCGAGCTGTACTTCACCCCAGGTGCCGCGCGTCTTCACGTTGGTCAGCACCTTCTTCAGGTCGCCAACGCCCGCCGCGAGCGTCTGCATCTCGCCGAGCCCGCGATGCACCTGCTCGAGCCGGTCCGACACGAGCTTAAACGATTCGCCGAGCCGCTGCTCGAGCGTCGCGTGCAGCTTCTCGTCGACGGTGCGGCGCATCTCCTCGAGCTTCGCCGCGTTGTTCGTCTCGATTTCCTTCAGCCGCTGTTCGAGCGTCGCGCGCACCTCGCCGATCCGGCGGTCGTTCGCTTCGGTCAGTTGCGTGAGCTGCCGGTTCAACGTGTCGCCGAACAGCCTGAGTGCGCCCGTCTGCTCCTCGCGCGCCTGCTGCGCCTGCCGCTGCACGCTCTCGCGCATCGCGTCGAACTGCTGCGCATTGCCGGCGACGAGCTTGCCGAGCTGCTGCGCAAAACCTTCGATCTGGTTGTTCTGCACGGTCGCCACGCTCGTCAGCTGCGCGGCGAGCGTCTGCTGAAGCTGTGCGAAGCTGCCGGCCAGCTCGGTGCGCGAGCCGCGCGCGTTCTCGACGATCTCGCCGCGCAATTCGCGTTCGAGCCGCTCGACCGCGCGCGCCTGCGCATGCGCGGCGTCCTCGATCTGGTCGCCCAGTACCGCCGCATCGTCGTGGCGGCCACCGCCACGCACGAGTGCGACGATCGCCACCGCAAGCGCAACGGCCAGCACGACGACCGCCGCAAGCAACAACGTCATCGTCATACGCGCGGCTTCCCGATCACGTCAGGGTTGATCGGATTCGACGGCTGCCCTGCGCACGGCCCTTCGCCCAGCGCGGCGATCAGGTTGTCGGCGGCGAGGTTCGCCATCGCGCGGCGCGTTTTTTCGGTCGCGCTCGCGATATGCGGCGTCAGCACGACGTTCGGCACCTCGAGCAGCGCCGGATGGACCGTCGGCTCGCCTTCGTACACATCGAGGCCGGCCGCGGCGATCGTCCCGTCGCGCAGCGCGACGGCCAGCGCCGCGTCGTCGACGATCCCGCCGCGCGCGATGTTGGTCAGCGTCGCGGTGGGCTTCATCTTCGCGAGTTCGGCCGCGCCGATCGTGTGATGGTTCTCCTTCGTGTACGGCAGCACGAGCACGACGTGATCGGCACGGGCGAGCAGCGCATCCTTCGACACGTATTCGGCATTCAGCTCGGCCTCGATCTCGGGCGCGACCCGCGACCGGTTGTGATAGATCACCTGCATGCCGAAGCCGCGCGCACGGCGCGCGAGCGCCTGGCCGATGCGCCCCATCCCGATGACGCCGAGCGTCGAGCCGTAAATGTCAGTGCCGAGGAAACCGTCGTACGCCCACTTCTGCCAATGGCCGGCCCGCAGCCAGTGCTCGGATTCGGCAATCCGGCGTGCAGCGGCCATCATCAGCGCCCAACCGAAATCGGCAGTCGACTCGTTCAGCACGTCGGGGGTGTTGGTGCCGAGCACGTTCGCCGCGTTGAACGCGGTCATGTCGAAATTGTTGTAGCCGACCGCCATGTTCGCCACGACGCGCAGGCGCGGCGCCGCCGCGAGTTCGGCCGCGCCGACCGGGTCGCCGGCCGTCAGTGCGCCGTCCTTGTCGGCCAGACGCGCGGCGAGCGCATCGGGTGCGAGTGCGTCGCCGTTGTTCCAGTCGACGTCGAAATACTGCTTGAGGCGCTCGATCACGTCCGGAAAGATCGGACGCGCGACCAGGATCTTCTGCATCGCCATCTCCGCATGCCGCGGACGGATCGCAGCGCACCGTGCGCCGCCGGGACCGCCCACCCTAGGTTGAAAATCGTCAGCTTACGCCGTGAAGAAGATCCACGACGTCAGCAGGAATACCGGTATCAGCACGACCAGCGCCCAGCCGAGATACGCAAAGAAGCTCGGCATCTTCACGCCGCGTGATTCGGCGATCGCCTTCACCATGAAGTTCGGCGCGTTGCCGATATAGCTGTTCGCGCCCATGAACACCGCGCCCGCGGAAATCGCGGCGAGCGTCGACGCGCCGGTCGTCATCAGCGACTGCGCATCGCCACCCGCGAGGTTGAAGAACACGAGATAGGTCGGCGCGTTGTCGAGGAACGACGACAGGATGCCGGTCGCCCAGAAGTACATCGCGTCGATCGGCTTGCCGTCCGGCCCCGTGACGAGATGGACGATCTGCGCGAATGCGCCGTCGGCACCTGCGCGCAGGATCACGATCACCGGCGCGATCGTCACGAAGATCCCCGCGAACAGCTTCGCGACTTCCTCGATCGGCGCCCAGTTGAACGCGTTGCCCTCGCGCGCGGAGCGCGGCGTCAGCGCGAGCGACGCGAGCGTTACGACCACGAGCGCGACATCGCGCACGAGATTCTGCAGCGCGACATGCGTGCCCCACACGTCGAACGTGATGCCCGGCTTCCACACGCCGCTCATCAGCACCAGGCCGATCACGGCTGCGAGCAGCACGAAATTGATCTTGCCGTCGATCGACAGCCTGTCGCTGTCCGGCGTCGGATCGAGCACGGCCGGCCGCTCCTCGTCGCCCTTGCGGTAGAAGTACGTATCGAGCGCGAAGAACAGCGCCAGCAGCACAACGCAGATGAACAGCATCGGCAGTGCGAGATGCGTGGTCGTCCAGAAGAAGCTCACGCCATTCAGGAAACCGAGGAACAGCGGCGGATCGCCGAGCGGCGACAGCGAGCCGCCCGCGTTCGCGACGAGGAAGATGAAGAAGATCACGACGTGCACGACATGCTTGCGGTTGTCGTTGGCGCGCAGCAGCGGCCGGATCAGCAGCATCGCGGCGCCCGTCGTACCCATCACGCTCGCGAGCAGCGTGCCGAGCGCGAGGATCGCGGTGTTCAGCTTCGGCGTGCCGTGCAGGTTGCCGTTCACGCAGATGCCGCCCGCGACCGTATAGAGCGCGGTGAGCAGCACGATGAACGGGATGTATTCCTCGAGCAGCGCATGCACGAGCGTGCCGAACGCGGTGCCCGCGCCGAACGCGAACGCAAACGGGATCAGGAACACGACCGCCCACCCGGCCGCAATCTTGCCGAAGTGGTGATGCCAGAACACGGGGGCGACGAGCGGGAACAGTGCGATGGACAGCAGGATCCCGGCGAACGGGATACCCCAGAGTGCGGACAGCGTGGCACCGTCGAGCGTTGCGGCCGATGCAAGCGCGGGAACGGCGCCAAGCGCGATCCCCGACGCCATGCCCGCCCAGGCGGCATGTCGTTTCATGCGGAACTTCCTTGTTCGAGTGGTAGTGAATGCAGCGGCGCGTCACGCGCCCCGTACAACGATCACGTGAACGCGGTACGGGCCGTGCGCGCCCAGTACGATGGTCTGCTCGATATCGCCCGTGCGCGACGGGCCCGACACGAAATTGACCGCGCGCGGCAATTCGCCACGCTCCGAGCGGATCAGCGCAAATGCGTCTTCATGACCGGCGACGATCCGCGACGCGGGAACGATTGCAATGTGCGTTTCCGGCAGCAGGCCGGCCGACGCATAGGTGTCGGGGCCGGACAGCAGCACCAGCGAGCCCGTTTCGGCGGTCGCGCAAAAACAGCCGGTGAGGCCGACCAGATCGCCGTCGCGCGGCTTGCGGCATTCGACCGACAGGCCTGCGCCCGCCCAGTCGAAATCGGCCAGCGTGCGCCACGCGACGGCCTGCGTCGGCAGGCCGTGAGCGGAAAGGTAGCGAGCCGCGGCGGCCGGGACCTCGGCAAGCGTCGCGACTTCGTCGACCGTCGTCGACAGGCGTGCCGCTTCGTCGACGAATGCAGCGACGAGATCGGCCGGCGCCGGCGGGCGCGGGCCCTCCGGATGACGGGCGAGGTAGTCGGCAACGCCGTCGCGCTCGGCCGAATCGGGTTCGGCCGCACGCCCCTGTGCCGCGCGAATGCGCGCGAGGATCTGACGACGGGCAGCGGAAGTGTCCATGAACGGTCCTCGTGACGTTGGCGGGCGATACCGTCGGATTATACCGGCGGACCTCTCCGCAACGCAGTTTTGGCCGTTCGGCCGACGCCTACTTCGACGCGTCTTCCTCGACCGGCTGCGCGATGCCGAACACCTGGCGCAGGTACGCGAGATACGCCTTGTCGTCGCACATGCTCTTGCCCGGCGAATCCGACAGCTTCGCGACCGGCTGGCCGTTGCAGCGGACCATCTTGATCACGATCTGCAGCGGCACGTAGCCGAGATCGTTGGTGAGGTTCGTGCCCACGCCGAACGCGAGCTTGCAGCGGCCACGGAACCGTTCGTACAGCTGCATGACCTTCGGGATGTCGAGCGCGTCCGAGAACACGAGCACCTTGGTACGCGGGTCGCAACGGTTCGACTCGTAATGGCGCAGCATCCGCTCGCCCCATTCGAACGGATCGCCCGAATCGTGGCGCGCGCCGTCGAACAGCTTGCAGAAGTACATGTCGAAGTCGTTCAGGAATGCATCCATCCCGTAGACGTCCGACAGCGCGATCCCGAGGTCGCCGCGATATTCCTTCGCCCACATCTCGAAGCCGTAGATCTGCGAATCGCGCAGCCGCGGGCCGAGCGCCTGGCAGGCCTGCAGATACTCGTGCGCCATCGTGCCGAGCGGCGTGATGTCGTGCTTCATCGCATAAAGCACGTTGCTCGTGCCCGCGAACTGCGGGCCGAGGCCGTCGCGCAGCGTGAGCGCGACTTCCTCGTGCCAGACTTTCGAGAAGCGCCGGCGCGTGCCGTAGTCGGCGATCTTGCAGTCGGCGAATTCGGGCTTCGCGCCGAGCAGCTTGATCTTCTCGCGCAGCCGCTCGCGGCCTTCGCGATAGTCGGGCTCGCGCTGCGTGTTGCGGAAATACACTTCGTTGACGATCGCGAGCACCGGGATCTCGAACAGGATCGTGTGCAGCCACGGCCCCGTGATCTCGATGTCGATTTCACCGTTGCCCTTCGGCGACGGCGTGATCGAGATGTATTTCTCGTTCAGGTGGAACAGCGCGAGGAAATCGACGAAATCGCTCTTGATGAAACGCATCCGCCGCAGGTAGTCGAGTTCGACGTCCGAAAAACGCAGCGCGCACAGGCCGCGCACCTCGTCGCGGATCTCGTCGATGTACGGCACGAGATCGACGCCGGGCGTGCGGCACCGGAAACGGTATTCGACGCTTGCAGCGGGGAAGTGATGCAGGACGACCTGCATCATCGTGAACTTGTAGAGATCCGTGTCGAGCAGCGAAGTGATGATCATGATTACGGCACCGCCAATATCGTGACAGGGCCTCGGCGCACCCCGCGCCGCCCGGTCTGTCGGCCATGTTACCCGAATGCGGGCCCGACCATCGTGAAACCGCCTGCCGCCCGGCGCCGGTCGCCCCGCCCTACCGGCGCACGGGACAGGCGCCCCGTTGGTGCGCCCCTTCGGCGAGCCCCCCGGACGCCCCTATAAACTAATCACGAAACGATATAAGCCGGATAGCCGACCACGCCATGCGGGTTTTGCGCTTCAGTTACAATGCCGGTTTTGGCGCATACGCCACCCCATATATACCGCCAAGCAGGAGCGTTTTAATGACTCACGTTGTGACCGAAGGCTGCATCAAGTGCAAATACACGGATTGCGTGGATGTGTGCCCGGTGGATTGCTTCCGTGAAGGTCCCAACTTTCTCGCCATCGATCCGGACGAGTGCATCGACTGCGCCGTGTGCGTCGCCGAGTGCCCGACCAATGCGATCTATGCCGAAGAAGACGTTCCGGGCGACCAGCAGCAGTTCACCGCGCTGAACGCCGAGCTGGCGAAGGACTGGCCGTCGATCACGAAGACCAAGCCGGCACCGGCCGACGCAGACGAGTGGAAAGACGTGCAGGACAAGCTGCACCTGCTCGAGCGCTGATCGCGCAGCGGCCGCAAAAAATTTTGTGCGCCGTGGCTCAAAAGTATTGACGACCTGATCAACGCTCCATATAATCTCGTTTCTCTGCTGTTGATGTTTGTTCCCCGATAGCTCAGTCGGTAGAGCGCCGGACTGTTAATCCGTAGGTCCCTGGTTCGAGCCCAGGTCGGGGAGCCAAAAACGCATAGGCCCATTGAAAGTGGACGGGCTTTTTCCTGGTAGACAAACAAGCATGCAGATGTACCGATTTATTCCCCGATAGCTCAGTCGGTAGAGCGCCGGACTGTTAATCCGTAGGTCCCTGGTTCGAGCCCAGGTCGGGGAGCCAAATAGCGAAAGGCCCGTCAATCGACGGGCCTTTTGTTTTTCCGGTCCGACTTTCGTCGCCCGGTCGCGCGCATGCTAGAGTCTCTGTCCCGCATTCGCATCCGGTTCCATCGATGAAGCACCGCCTCCTCCGCTCGGCCCCCTTCGCCCTCCTGCTTTCCGCGTTCGCCGCGGCGCCGCTCGCGCACGCAGAGGAGGTCGGCAGCGTCAACACCCATTTCCGCGTCACGGGCTCCGATCGCGTGGTCGTCGAAGCGTATGACGATCCGGTCGTGAACGGCGTGACCTGCTACGTGTCGCGCGCCCGCACCGGCGGGATCAAGGGCACGCTCGGCGTCGCCGAGGATCCGAGCGAAGCGTCGATCGCATGCCGCCAGGTCGGCCCGATCAGCTTCAAGGAGCCGCTCAAGCAGCAGACCGACGTGTTCAGCGAGCGCATGTCGTTCATCTTCAAGACCCTGCACGTCGTGCGCGTGGTCGACGCCAAGCGCAACACGATCGTCTACCTGACCTACAGCGACCGCATCGTCAGTGGCAGCCCGAAGAACGCCGTCACCGCGGTACCGATGCCGGCCGGCACGACGATTCCGGTCAAGTAAAGCCCGCGCCTGCCGGGCGCGCGAACGATACACTGTCGATTCGACCGCTTCCGCGCCCGATCATGTCCGCCACCCGCCTTCCCGACTCCGCACGCTACTGGCGCACGCCGCTGCTGCCGGATGCGGATCTCGTCACGGCCACCTATCGCGATCACTCGTTCGCCCCCCACTGGCACGACGCGTACACGATCCCCGTGATTCTCGAAGGCGCGGAACGCTTTACCTATCGCGGCAGCGGCTATGTCGCCGAAACCGGCTCCGTACCCGTGATCAATCCCGGCGAAGTGCATACGGGTTCGCGCGCGGCCGACGAGGGCTGGTGCTATCGCGTCAGCTACATGCCGGTCGAATTCATCCGCGAACTCACCAGTGCGATCGCCGGCCGCCCGCAGGACGCGCCGTGGTTTGCGCCCGGCGTGATTCGCGACGCCGATCTTGCGACCAGGCTCACGCTGGCGCACCGGATGATGGAAGCCGGCAGCGAGCGCGCACTGCCCTCGCAGGCGCACGGGCAGCCAGCTGACGATCCGGCGAGCGGCGCACCGCGCATCTACGATCCGCTCGCCGCCGAAACGGCGATGCTCGACGCGTTGTCGACGCTGATCGTGCGCCATGCCGACGCACTGCCGCGACCAGCGCCGTTCGCGGCAGACGAACCGCGCGTCGACGCGATGCGCGAGCGGCTCGCCGCCGATCTCACGTGCACGGTGACGCTCGACGAAGTCGCACAGGCTGCGGGCCTGTCACCGTTCCACGCGGCGCGCCTGTTCACCCGCACGACCGGCATGCCGCCGCATGCCTGGCGCAACCAGTTGCGCTTGCAGCGCGCGCTGGCGCCGCTGCGCGCGGGCGTGCCCGTCGCCGACGTCGCGGCGGCCAGCGGCTTCGTCGACCAAAGCCACTTCACACGGCATTTCAAACGCATGTTCGGCGTGCCGCCCGGGCGCTGGCAGGCGAGCTGACGCGCAGCGTCCGGCCGGCCCCGCGATACCGTCGGCGCCGGCAGGCGGGCAAGCACCGCCCCGATCCTGCGAGCGCAAGAACATACAAGCCGGCACACCCCCTGGCCGCTATCCTCCCGTTGATGGAGGAGCCCCCTTTGAACCCGACACCCGTATCACCTGCCCGCCGCCCATTGAACGAATGGCTCGACGGCGCGCGCGACACGATCCCGATGATGATCGGCGCCGCCCCGTTCGGCGTGATTTTCGGCACGCTCGTTGGCGGCGGCCCGCTCGCCGCATGGCATGGCGCGCTGATGTCGCTCGCCGTATTCGCGGGCTCCGCGCAATTCATCGCGCTCGGCCTGATCGCGGGCAGCGCCAGCTTCGCCGTCGTGCTCGCGACCACGCTGATCGTGAACCTGCGTCACCTGCTGTACAGCGCGACGCTCGCGCCCTATGTCGCACACCTGCCGCTGCGCTGGCGTGCGACGCTCGGCGCACTGATGACCGACGAGGTGTTCGCGGTCGCCTATGCGCACTACCGGCATTTCCCGCCGGGCGCGATCGGCCCTCACTATTTCTTCGGCTCGGGGCTCGCGATGTACCTGAACTGGCAGGTCTGGACACTCGCGGGGATCGGCTTCGGCGCGGCATTTCCAGGCCTGCAGACGCTCGGTCTCGATTTCGCGATGGCGGCAACCTTCATCGCGATCGTCGTCCCGCAACTCGGCACGCTGCGCTATTTTGCGGCGGCCGTGACGGCCGGCACGCTCGCGTACTTCTGGCAGGGCTGGCCGTACAAGCTCGGGCTGCTCGGTGCGGTCGCCGCCGGCGTCGCGATCGGCGTCGCACTCACGCTGCTGCACGAACGCACGCGCGCCGGCTCGCGCACGGAGGCGGCATCGTGAGCTACGCGCTGCTGATTCTCGGGATGGCCGTCATCACCTACGCGATCCGCTCGACGCTGTTTCTGTTCGGCGAACGGCTGACCTTCCCGCCGCTCGTGCGGACCGCGCTCGGCTTCGTGCCCGTCACCGTGCTGACCGCGATCATCGTGCCGATGACCGTCTCGCCGCATGGCGGCACGGCCGAGCTGACCTGGCGCAATCCACAGCTCGTCGGCGCGCTCGCTGCCGTGCTCGTGTCGGCAGCCACCCGCCGCCCGCTCGTGACGATCGCGGCAGGGCTCGCGGTGTTCTTTTTCTGGCAAGGGGTCGTGCTGCCCCACTGGCTACCCGCCTGAGTACACGCTCGGTCACGCGCGCTCAAGTTTCCGTACGGCACGCCGATATAGGAGATGAAGACCCGCCACCGGCCTCGGCGCGCACCGGTCAGTCGACGCGGCGCCCGTCCCGGTGCGCCGCGCCGGCCGCCGGCTTGCGCGGGCCGCCATCGAGACGATTCATGGGCCAGATCACCCTTTCCCTCAAGGACGACACGCTCGAGTCCCTGCGCAAGGACTACGACGCGTTCGTGCGCGTGTCGCTGAAACTCGACCCGCAGTTCGCGACGCCGTCGTTCGAGGATTTCCTGCGCGCCAAACTGCTCGACAACATGGTGCCGCTGACCGAGCACGCGGTGCAGCGGATGCTGCAGGGCGGTCAGTACGCGTGGGCAAAACGCACGCTCGACAAGGAATTTCCGGACGTCGTCGCGATCCTGATGCGGCAGGCCGGCGAATTCGGATTCGGCTTCGCGTCACGCTCCGAATGGACCCCCGACGAACTCGCGAAGGCTTGCCGCGACTGGGCGAAGGCGATCGTCGCCGAAGCGCAGGGCGACCCGTCGCTGATCGATCCGCTCGCATCGCAGATCAAGGGGGCGGCGCAAGACATCCAGGCGCTCGAGGAACTGATGCAGACGCCTGCATGGCGACTCGCGGAATCGCTGCGACAACGGGTCTACGAGGCCAAGCTCGCGTGCGAGATGAGCGTCGGCAGCACCGCGCGCGACAAGCTCGGCGAGCTGCGCGGACTGCTGCGGCTCGGGCTCGCGCACGGCTCGTTCCAGAAACAGGAAGCGCAGCAGATCATGGAATACCTGCGGCTGCTGAAGCCGGAGATCTTCGTCGAGGAGCCTTACGACGTCTTCGCCCGCCTCGCCGCGTGGCTGCGCAGCGTATTCACCCCGGCCGCCGCGCGGCCGGCGCAGGGTCAGGGACAAGGGCAAAGCCAACGGCGGCCGTAACGCCGCGCCCGGTCGCATCAACCCATGAAAGCGGCCCGACTCGCGCAACGCGAACCGGGCCGTCGGATGGCCGCCGTCGCGACGCACCGTCCAGGACGAACGTCGCGCGGCGCCGGGCACCGCTTACTGCGTGGCGCCCTGGGCCGACGCACCGCCCTCCGCGCCGACCGATGCGCCGCCTTCGGTCGCTTCACCAGCCTTCGCCTTGGCCGAGCCGACATGGCTCTTGGCCGACTTCGCAGCGTGCTTCGTGTGCTTCTTGGCCGAGTGGACGGCCGACGACGCCATATCCTTCGCGCCATCGGCCGCCGCGCCGACCGCATTGCCCGGCGCGTTCGCGCCCGCACTGCCCTGCATGCCGGCACCGGCACCGGCACCCGCAGCCGGCGTCTGCGCCTGTACGCCGGCACCGGCTGCGCCCTGCACCGCCGCGCCCGTCTGGGCCAATGCGGCCGAAGTGGCGAACGCCGTCAGCGCGGCACCGATCAGCATCGTACGAATCTTGGACATGGCAATTCTCCTCAGGAAGTCGTGAGCCCGGACCGCAACGATGCGGCCCGTTGCATCCCCCGCCGCAATACGCGGCAGGTACGACAAAAGACCCGCGGCCCGCGCGGCCGGTTCTCGAATCTCTCAGACTGTTACCCACCGTTTCATTTGCTGACGAATGGCTCACACTCCCTGACAACTGCGTGCGGCAGCCGGCCGCGCTCGCGCACCGGCCCGCGGTGCCGTATGATGCGGGGCGACTCCTCCCGCGCATTGCGCCCCCTCTTCGTCATGCCCAATCTGGATTTCACGCTGACCGGCGAATACGTCGAGCTGCATAACCTTCTCAAGATCACCGGCCTCGCGGACAGCGGCGGCACCGCGAAGCTGATCGTCGCGTCCGGCGCGGTGAAAGTCGACGGCGCGGTCGAACTGCGCAAGACCTGCAAGATCCGCGCGGGCCAGGTCGTCCTGCTCGGCGACACGCGCATTGCCGTGCGCGAAGCCTAGGGCCGACGGTTCCCCCTGCCTGCGACATGGCCATCGGCGCGCGCGTTCGACACGGTTCGAATAAAGCCGTAAGCTAGCCCTCTCTCAAAATAAATACATATAGCGCGGGCCCGCACCCGCGCGAGCGCCCATTCCATGTCGCATTCCGGTCTTACGCGGACGGCTGCCACCCCGCCGTCCCTGTCCAGTCACGCCGCCGATACCGCGCGCCTCGCTGCGCCGCTCGCGATCGCACAGTTGTCGCAGATGGCGATGAGCGTCACCGACACCGTGCTGCTCGGCTCGCTCGGCCCCGATTCGCTCGCGGCGGGCGGGCTCGGCGCGAACTTCTTCTTCGTCATCGTGACCGTGCTGCAAGGCGTGCTGTCGTCGGTCAGCGTCAGCGTCGCGCACGCGCGCGGCGCCAAGGCCGACGAGCGCGTACCGCACATCTACTGGACCGGCTTCGCGCTGTCCGTGCTGCTCGCGATTCCGGCCATCATCGCGCTGTCGCTGTCCGAACCGATCCTGCTGATGTTCCACGAGCCGCCCTTGCTCGCCCATCACGTCGGCGAATACACGGGCATCCTGCGCTTCGCCGCGCTCGGCAGCCTGATCGGCGTCGGGCTGATGCGCGCCTTCCTGCCGGCGATCGGCGCGGCGCGCCGGCTGCTGTGGGTGTCGATCGGCGGCGTCGGCGTCAACGGCGTACTGAACTACGGGCTGATCCACGGCGCGTTCGGGCTGCCACGCCTCGGCTTCCTCGGTTCGGCGGTCGCGACGACGATCACGATCTGGCTCACCGCGCTCGCACTGATCTGGCTGCTGCACGGCCGGCAACGCTTCCGTCATTTCGTCACCGCCGCGCGCCCGAAGCTGCCGATGATGGGCGAGCTGATCGGTATCGGCTGGCCCGTCGCGATCACGTACGGGGTCGAGTCGACGCTGTTCCTCGCGACCGGCCTGACGATCGGCGTACTCGGCGCGACGTCATTGGCCGCCCACCAGATCGCGCTGAACGTCGCGTCGGTGGCGTTCATGGTGCCGCTCGCGATCGGCCAGGCCGCCAACGTGCGGGTCGGTTACTGGGTCGGCGCCGGGGCACCCGTCGCCGCGCGGCATGCGGGCTTCGTCGCACTCGGCCTCGGTGTCGCGTTCATGACGCTGTCGGGCATCGTGCTGGTCGTCGCGCCGCATGCGATCGTCGGCCTGTACCTGAACCTCGACGATCCGGCCAACGCGGCCACCGTGTCGCTCGCCGCGTCGCTGCTCGGCATCGCCGCGGTGTTCCAGATCGTCGACGGCGCGCAGACTGTCGGGTCGGGTGCGCTACGCGGCCTGAAGGACACGCGCATCCCGATGCTCGCGGCGACCCTCGGCTACTGGGGCATCGGCTTTCCGACCGGCTACTGGTTCGCTTTCCACGTGGGCCTCGGCGCCCGCGGCCTCTGGTGGGGCCTCGCGGCCGGCCTCGCAAGCGTGGCCGTGCTGATGGCATGGCGCTTCCATCTGAAGAGCGCGTCGCTCGTGACGTCATCGCGCTGAGCGCGACAAGACACGAAATCCGGGCCGGCGCTATGCTAGTCGGCTGAAG
Source organism: Burkholderia sp. BCC0405 (assembly GCF_902833075.1). NCBI lineage: Bacteria > Pseudomonadati > Pseudomonadota > Betaproteobacteria > Burkholderiales > Burkholderiaceae > Burkholderia > Burkholderia sp. BCC0405. The sequence continues at coordinate 265,911 of NZ_CADFEO010000004.1, read as the reverse complement.
ACCCCAAGATGCCGCGCGAGCGGCGCAACTGCCTCACGATACGTCTGATTACGTCTGATGCCGCGCGACGACGCGTGGCCTTTCCCCTTTCCTGGAGGAGTGGATCATGAACGAAGCAGTTCGGATGGAACGCGATACGTTTGGCGAGATCGCCGTGCCGGCCGACCGGCTCTGGGGCGCGCAAACCGAGCGCTCGCTGCAGAATTTCCGGATCTCGACCGAGAAGCAGTCGCCCGAGCTGATCCACGCGCTCGCGATCGTCAAGCGCGCCGCAGCGGCCGTGAACCAGTCGCTCGGCGTGCTGGCCGACGACAAGGCGCGCGCGATCATCGACGCGGCCGACGAAATCATCGCCGGCAAGCATCCGCGTGAATTCCCGCTCGCGGTCTGGCAGACGGGCTCCGGCACGCAGACCAACATGAACCTCAACGAGGTGATCGCGAACCGCGCGAGCGAACTGATGGGCGGCGAGCGCGGCGAAGCGCGCAAGGTTCATCCGAACGACGACGTGAACCGCGGCCAGTCGTCGAACGACGTGTTCCCGACCGCCATGCACGTCGCGGCCGCGTACGCGATCGTCAACCACCTGCTGCCGGCGCTGCGCACGCTGCGCACGACGCTCGACGCGAAGTCGAAGGCGTTCGCCGACATCGTGAAGATCGGCCGCACGCACCTGCAGGACGCGACGCCGCTCACGCTCGGCCAGGAGTTTTCCGGCTACGTTGCGCAGCTCGACCAGGGCATCCGTCACGTCGAATCGGCGCTGCCGCACCTGTACGAACTCGCGCTCGGCGGCACCGCGGTCGGCACGGGACTGAACGCGCATCCGGAGTTCGCCGTGCGCGTCGCCGATGAAATCGGCAGGCTCGCGAAGCTGCCGTTCGTGACGGCGCCGAGCAAGTTCGAGGTGATGGCCGCCGCCGACGCGCTGGTGTTCGCGCACGGCGCGCTGAAGACGGTCGCGGCCGGCCTGATGAAGATCGCGAACGACGTACGCTGGCTCGCGAGCGGGCCGCGCTGCGGGCTCGGCGAGCTGTCGATTCCTGAAAACGAGCCGGGCAGCTCGATCATGCCGGGCAAGGTGAACCCGACGCAGTCCGAAGCAGTGACGATGCTGTGCTGCCAGGTGTTCGGCAACGACGTCGCGGTCAACGTCGGCGGCGCGAGCGGTAATTTCGAGCTGAACGTGTTCCGGCCGATGATCGCGCACAACGTGCTGCAGTCGGTGCGGCTGCTCGCCGACGGCGCACAGAGCTTCAACGATCACTGCGCGGTGGGCATCGAGCCGAACCGTTCGCGGATCGACCTGCTGCTGAACGAATCGCTGATGCTCGTGACGGCGCTCAATCCGCACATCGGCTACGACAAGTCGGCGCAGATCGCGAAGAAGGCGCACAAGGAAGGCACGACGCTGAAGGCGGCCGCGCTCGCGCTCGGCTACCTGACCGAGGCGGAATTCGATGCGTGGGTACGTCCCGAGCAGATGATCGGTTCGCAGTAACGGCAGGACGACGCGCGGCGCCCGCGGCGCTCAGACCGCGCCCTTCGCGACCTCTTCCGGTTTCATCTCGACGATCTTGTCGAGCGCGGCCCGCACGTCGGCCGCATATTTCGCGAGCACCTTCTGCTCGTCGGTCTCGGGCACGAAAGGCGGCACCGGCACCGGATTGCCGTTCTCGTCGACTGCGACGAACACGACGAGGCAATCGGTTGTCTGGCGCAGCATGCCGCCCTTCGGATCGCCGGCATGCACGGACACGTGAATGTGCATGCTGGTGCGGCCCGTCGCCACGACGCGCGCCTTCAGCTCGACCAGATTGCCGACCATGATCGGCCGCTGGAAACGGATGTTGCCGACGCTGACCGTCACGCAATAGCGGCTCGACCAGACGGCCGCGCATGCATAGGCGACCTCGTCGATCCACTTCATCAGCGCGCCGCCATGCACCTTGCCGCCGAAGTTCACGGACGACGGCTCGGCGAGGAAGCGGAATACGGTTTCGGTGCGGTCGAGGGCGGCCGGTACGGGGGATGGTTGGGACATCTTGTTGGCTCCAGGCGGCAGGGGCGCTGTAATCGGGCCATTATACGTTGCACTGCGGCAACGCGTCGCGGGGCGCCCCGTGTGGCGCGGCTGCCGGGGCTGTGCCCGGCACACGCACGGCCGGCACCGTTCAGCGGCGCACCGTGATGCCCTGATCGATCGTTCCGTACATCTCGATGCTGCCGCCGCGCTCGCCGGCCGCGCCCGCACCGCCCTGCGCACAGGCCGCGCAGACGAGTGCGGCCGCCAGCAAACAGAAAATCGTCTTCATCGTTGCGTCGTGTCACGTGCGGCAGCCCGCTGCGGCCGCTTCCGGCCATTCTACGCGCGCGCCGCGAGCGGCCGCAGCCCGGTTCGCATCGACGGCGCCCGCGCCACTGCATCCGACATTTCAGCCAGAAGCGAAACATCGAATGCGCGCGCCCACTACACTGAAGATCATCCCGCCTGACGAGACACGACGATGACCGACCAAGACGACCACCATTTTCCGGGCCTGAGCCGCATCGGCTCACTGATCGCCGACCCCGGGCGCGCCGCGATGCTGTGGGTGCTGATGGACGGCAGCGCGCGACCGGCAGGCGAACTGACGATGATCGCGGGGCTGTCGCCGTCCGCTGCAAGCGCCCACCTCGCGCGCTTGACCGAAGGCGGCCTGCTCGCGCTCGACGTGCGCGGCCGACATCGCTACTACCGGATCGCATCGGCCGACATCGCGGCATCGCTCGAGGCGCTCGCGAACGTCGCCCGCGCGGCCGCGCCGCATCGCCCGGTTCCGGCGCCGTCCCGCACGGTCCCGGCCGAACTGCGCTATGCGCGCACCTGTTACGACCACATGGCCGGCGAACTCGCGGTGCGCATCTTCGACGGGCTCACCGCGCGCGGCTGGCTGCTTGCCGACGGCGATGCGATCGAGGCCACCGAACTCGGCACCCAGGCGCTCGCGCAATGGGGCATCGACGTCGCGCAGCAGCGCACGCGCCGGCGCCGCTTCGCGTGCGGCTGTCTCGACTGGAGCGAACGGCGCTCGCATCTCGGCGGCGCGCTCGGTGCAGCGCTGCTCGAGAGCTTCTGCGCGCACGGCTGGATCGAACGCGCAGCACGGCCTCGCGTGCTGCGCGTCACCGTGCCCGGACAGCAGGTTTTGGACGAGTGGCTTACGTCCGCTTGACGCCAGCATTGCATCTGCGCGACAGCAGCGCACGATCGACAGGTTTTGTTACATCCCGTGCCATTCGCCTTACAAAACACCGAGCATTGAAACAGGCCGAGCGGATATTGTGAACGCAACGGCACGAATCGACGCGCCGCGATAATGACGAAGACGCTCACCATGGCCACCCTGTTCACGCTCAAGCGAACCGCCCGCTGCACGCTGCTCGCGTTCGTCGCGCTTGCGGCACTGCCCCCCGCATTCGCGCAATCGGCCGGCGCCCCGCCCTATGCCGCCGCAGCACGGCAACCGGGCGGCGATCCGCCCAGCCGTGTCGCGCGGCTCAATTACCTGTCGGGCGCCGTGACGACCGAGCCGGCCGGCACCGATACGTGGTCGTATGCCGACGTAAACCGGCCGCTGACGACCGGCGACCAGCTCTGGAACGATGCCGGGGCGCGCTCGGAACTGCACATCGGCTCGACCGCGGTACGGCTCGGCGAGTCGACGAGTTTGTCGGTACTGAACCTCGACGACACGACAACCCAGCTGAAAGTGGGGCTCGGCACCGTGTCGACGCACGTGCGCGATCTGCCGGCCGGCGGATCGTACGAAATCGACACGCCCAATCTCGCGCTCGGCATCACGGGCCCCGGCGACTATCGCGTCGACGTCGCGCCGAACGGCGCGAGCACGACGGTCACGGTGCGCAGCGGCAGTGCAACCGTCTACGGCAGCAACGGCCAGTACCCGCTGTCGCCCGGGCAGCAGGTCGCATTCACGGGCACCGACCTGCAGGTCGCGCGGCAATCCGCCGCCCCGGGCCCCGATCCGCTCGACCAGTGGGCCGCCAGCCGCGACGCGGCCGAAGAGCGCTCGGTGTCGGCCCGCTATGTGTCGCGCGACATTCCCGGCTACCAGGATCTCGACGCGAACGGCACGTGGCGCGAAACCCCGAATTACGGCCAGGTATGGGTGCCGAACGACACGCCGGCAGACTGGGCGCCGTACCACGACGGCCACTGGATCTGGCAGGCGCCGTGGGGCTGGACGTGGGTCGACGACGCGCCGTGGGGTTTCGCGCCGTATCACTACGGCCGCTGGGCATACGTGGACGACAGCTGGGCGTGGGTACCGGGCCCGCTGGTCGTCAGCCAGCCGCCGGTCTATGCGCCAGCGCTCGTCGCGTTCGTGGGCGGTGGCGGCGGCCCCGACTGGAGCGTCGCGCTCACGGTAGGCGGCGTCGCCGCGGCCGGCTGCGCATGGTTCGCGCTCGGCCCGGGCGAACCGTGGCATCCGGGCTGGGGCGGCTGGAGCCCGCACTACTACGACCGCGTGAACCGCAACATCGTGGTGAACAACGTCAACGTGAACAACACCGTGAACGTGACGAACATCACCAACATCAACAATACATACGTGAACTTCCGCGCGCCGCACGCGATCACGGCCGTACCGGCCTCCGCGTTCGTGCACGGCCAGCCGGTCGCACATTTCTCGCAGCACGTCGATCCGCAGCAATGGCGCAACGCGCACGTCACGCCGGGGACGCCGGGCATTGCGCCGGTGCGCCAGAGCTTCACTGGCGGGCTGCGCAACGCGAGCTACCGTCCGCCTGCGGCGATTGCCCAGCACCCGTACGTCGCGACGCGCAATCCCGCCGTGCCGGCCGCGTATCGCGACCAGGCCGCAGCCCACCTCGCGCAGCAAGGCGGGCGTGTACCGGGTGCCGGCGCCCCCGTCGTGAAGACGAACGTGCCGGCCGACTATACGGCTCGCCCGATCCGAGTTCCGGGCAAGCCGGGCGGCGGCGCATGGGCGATGCACAACGTGCAGCTCGTGAATCCGCACGGCCCCGTCGTGCAACCGGCTCGCGCGCCTCGCGAAGGCCAGCCGGCCGCCGTGCAGGCCGGGCGGCCGGGAGCACCGATGCCGGGCATGCCGAATGTCGCGCGGCCGGCGAACGGCGAAAACCCCAACGCAGCGCGCTTCGCCACCGGCGGCGTGCCGCAGGCCCCCGGCAACCCGATGCCGCATCAGGCAGTCGGGCCCGGCAACGGCGTCCCGCATCCGCCGGCAGCGAACAACGGTCCGGCGGGCATCGGCAACGCACGCGCAGCCGAGGCGCCATCGCCCGCGTGGATGCAGCCGCACGCGCCGATGGAACGTCAGCGCCCTGCTCCGCCGACCGCACTCCACGCGGCGGGACAGAATGCGCTACCGCCCGTGCGCAGCGCAGCGGTGCCGCATCCGGAAGGCGTGCCGGCTCCGCAGGGCGCGCAGCCCGGTGACCGGAACGCAGCACCGCGGGCGCTGCCGCAACCGCGGCTCGACAATACCGCGCAGATTCCGCAGCCGCGTCCGCGCCCCGATTTCGCGACGCCGGCCCAGCATGGGCAGCCGCAAACTCGCCCCGAATTCGCGCAACCGGCGCCGCATCGCGAAATCGCGCCGCCACGTGTGAACGAGTACCGGCCGCCGGCGCCCACCGTGCATGACATGCCGCGCATGGATCCGCGGCCACAACCGGCACCACGCATGGAACCGCGCCCGTCGATGCCCGCACCGCACATGGAGCCGCGGCCGCAACCGGCGCCACACGTCGAGGCGCCACACCCGAGCAGCCCGCCGCAGGGCGGTCACGAAGAGCGACATCACCAGTAAGTGCCGCAAACGTGAAACAAAAGGCCCGACCGGCTGATACCGGTCGGGCCTTTTTCCTGCGGGCGCGGATCGATGCATCCGCGCGGCCCGGGTCGCGCGATCAGACCGCCATCGGCGCGGTCAGCGGTTCATGGTGGCGATAACCGACGAGCGAGAAATCGGACGGCTCGATCTGCTCCAGCCACTCGGGCGAGTAGACGCCAGTCTTCGCGTATTCCGGCACCCGCTCGGCAATCTCGAGCCGCGGGCTGTCGTACGGCTCGCGCGTGAGCTGGCGCTGCAGCATGTCGAGCTGGTTCTCGTAGATGTGCGCGTCGCCGATGAAGTACGTGAACCAGCGCGGCGTGTAGCCCGTCAGCCGGCCGACGAGCGACAGCAGTGCAGCCCCTTCCGTCAGGTTGAACGGCGTGCCGAGGCCAACGTCGTTGCTGCGGATGTACAGGCACAGCGAGATTTCGCGCTTCGTCGCATTCGGCAGGAACTGGTACAGCAGATGGCACGCGGGCAGTGCGATCTGGTCGAGCACGGCCGGATTCCACGCGTGAAACAGGATGCGGCGGTCAGCCGGGTTCTCCATGATCGTGTCCAGGCACTGGCGCAACTGGTCGATCGCCTTGTACAGCAGCACCTTCGGCGCACCGTCCTCGTCGAAACGCGTGACGATCCGGAAGCCGCGGCGCGTCGCATCGGCGATCTGCGCGTCGGCACCCGCGTCGAGCACCTTGTAGCCCGGCCACTGGCGCCATTGCACGCCGTACACGTCGCCGAGATCGTCGACGCCTTGGCGATACGGGTTCGCGAGCCATTGCGCGTTCTCGTTCGCATTCGCGTCCCACACCTTGCAGCCGAGCGCGCGGAAATCGGCCGCGCTGCGCGACGCGCGCAGGAAGCCGACCAGCTCGCCGATCGCGGACTTGAACGCGAGCTTCTTGGTCGTCACGGCCGGGAAGCCTTGCTGCAGGTCGAAGCGCAGCATCGCGCCCGGCATGCTGATGGTGCGGATCCCCGTGCGGTTCTCCTGCCAGGTGCCGGTATCGAGAATGGTACGAACGAGATCGAGGTACTGTTTCATGCGGGTTCCTTCGGCCGCGAGGGCGGCCGTACCCGCCAATTTTAGCAAGCGTGATGCGGAAGCTCCGGCAACGGCGCCGAAAACCCTGCCAGCGTGTCGCCGCGATCGCGCATGCCGTGTGCGCACATCAGCCGGTAGAGCGTGACGCGCGACACGCCGAGTTCGCGCGCGGCATCCGCGAATCGACCGCGATGGCGCAACAGCGCCTGCTCGATCGCCTGCCGTTCGGCCGCCTCGCGCGCCTCCAGCAGCGACACGGGTGCGAGCGTCGCGAAGTCGTTCAGCTCGAGGTCGGCCGCGGTGATCATCCTGCCCTCCGACATGACGATCGCGCGGCGCACGCGATTGATCAGCTCGCGCACGTTGCCCGGCCACGAATAGCCGTACAGCGACGCGACCGCATCGGGGGAAAAGCCGCGCAGGCGACGATGCGCATCGCCCTTGAAACGCTCGAGCATGTGGCGCGCGAGCACCTCGATGTCCTTGCCGCGCGCGCGCAGCGGCGGCTCCTCGATCTTCAGCACGCACAGGCGATGGAACAGGTCCTCGCGGAACCGCCCTTCGCGCAGCGCCGCTTCCATGTCCACGTGGGTCGCGCAGATCACGCGCACGTCGACCGGCACCGACACGTGGGCGCCCAGCCGCTCGATCTTGCCTTCCTGCAGGAAGCGCAGCAGGCTTGCCTGGCTTTCGAGCGGCAAGTCGCCGATCTCGTCGAGAAACAGCGTGCCGCCGTTGGCGGCCTCGACGCGGCCGATCTTGCGCTGGTTCGCGCCGGTGAACGCGCCGCGCTCATAGCCGAACAGTTCGGCCTGCAGCAATGTCGACGGGATCGCACCGCAATTGATCGCGATGAACGGCGCCTGCGCGCGCGACGAACGTTCGTGAATCGCGACCGCCGTCAGTTCCTTGCCCGTACCCGATTCGCCGGAGATGAACACCGGCGCGTCGGTTGCCGCGACGCGGCGTATCGTCCTGAAGAGCCCCAGCATCGCATCGCAGGTCCCGACCATTTCGCCTTCGCTGCGTCCGGCGCCGACGGGCGGCGCAACGGGTTCGGTCAGCGCGACCATCCCGTGCGCATGACCGACGGTCTCGACGATCCGCGACGTCTCGTACGGCATCGTCACGTAGTCGAAACAGTAGTCGCGAATGAGATGGCGCAGCGTAGCGTCCTGCAACTGGCCGCGGCGCGTCGCCGCGATCCAGCCGATGTGCTGAATGCTCAGGCAGGATTCAAGTTCGCGCAGGTCGGAGGGCTTGAAGCCCGGCGAAAAATCGAGCAGCCCGGCCGTTGCGACGCCATGCTGCACGACACGTCGTACGTCTCGCACGGTCTCCGCGAGATCGACACGCCAACCGCATTCGTCGAAATGGCCACGCAACGCGTCGTTCGGTTCGCGCGAATAGTAGATCACGTGCCGCTGATCGGCTCCCATATGCTCACCCCGTTCATCAACCGTCTAACGATTGCCGTGCCCGCCAGGTCACGGGCGAAAAGGATCGAATCGGGTCAGCCGAAGGCGGCTCGATTCGCCATGCCGATACGAGGCGATCACATCGCCTCGCATGATGGCGCTTATCTTGCGTCCAGTTATTTTGATCAAGACAGCTTAGTTATAGGCACTGAATACGACAATCCGATTTCAGCGCGGCGAGCGACGCGGCCGTATCGCTCAGGAGGTCGATGCGCGTCAATCGTCTGCACATAGCACGTGCGCAGCGATACGCTCTGTCATCAACACTTGCGACGATTTTCATCCTTGCTGCGTATGGATTGAATCCGCAGAATTCCCAAGCCCCCTCGTTTCAGGCCTGAAACATTTTCGGCCGTTTTCCAACACAATTCGCAACGCTCGAGCACGAATCGCAGCCTCGACAACGGTCGCGGCGCGATGGCATGCATTTCGCTGAATATGGAAACCGTCGGAGACAGCGACCATGCGAAAACATCTTTTACTTTCTTTCGTGTCGATGGCCATTGCGGCCGTCGCAGTCGGCCCGCCCACGCTCGTACGCGCAGACGAAAGCGCGAATCCGGATCGCGCCATGCTGCTTGCAGCAAACGCGCCGAGCATGCAGCACGGCAACGGGTTCGGTATCGTGACCGTGTCGTCACCGCAACTGCTGCCGGCCGGCAGGACTTCGGTGACGCTGTGGGACGAGATTCCGCCACCTCAATTGCCGATGCCGCTTCCAGTACCGGTACCGCAGCCGGGCGACGCGCAGCACGCGATGGAAGGCGCCGCGCAAGGCAGTACGCATCAGTGATGCACGAGTCGATTCATTTGATAAGGATCACGTATAGATTTGAGCGGGCCGGACAGCATCGATCGGAGGCCGGCATCGACGCTCTCGCAACACGGAACGGTTTTGTGCTCCGTCCCCCGGCGGGCACGCTTTTTATTCATTCCGTCGCCGCGACGCATTGCCTCGAGCGTCGCGGCGCGCAGCGCAGAAAAATGGATGCGCGCACCCGGAACCGGCGCGCGTCGCCGTTCCGGTAAAATCGGCGCCATTCCGGTTTTCCTTTCCCCGACCTTCATGACGACGTTGACCCTGATCGTCGCGCGTGCCCGCAATGGCATCATCGGCCGCGACAACCAGTTGCCCTGGAAACTTCCCGAGGATCTCGCCTTCTTCAAGCGCACGACGATGGGCGCACCGATCGTGATGGGCCGCAAGACCCACGAGTCGATCGGCCGGCCGCTGCCGGGCCGCCGCAATATCGTCGTCACGCGCGACGCGACGCGTCGCTTCGACGGCTGCGACACGGTCACGTCGCTCGCCGATGCGCTGGCGCTCGCCGCGCGCGACGGCGTGCCCGAGGTGTTCCTGATTGGCGGCGCGCAGCTCTACACGGAAGGTCTCGCACTCGCCGACAAGCTGGTCGTCACCGAGATCGATGCCGACTTCGACGGTGACGCCTCGTTCCCGGCGCCCGACGCCGCGCAGTGGCAGGAAGTGTCGCGCGATGCGCATCAGGCGGCCGCGCCGAATACGTTCGGCTATGCGTTCGTCGTCTACGAGCGCAAGCGCGGCTGACGCATCACGCACAATGAAAAAGCCCGACCGGCTCATACCGGTCGGGCTTTTTCGTTTGATGGCGGCCGAAGCTGCGCGCCGCTTACTGCCCGGCGATCGTCATCTGCTCGATCAGCACCGAGCCCGTTTCCTTCGTGCCGCGCACGATCGAATCGGCGCCGATCGCGACGATATGCCGGAACATTTCCTGCAGCGTGCTCGCGACGGTGATTTCCTCGACCGGATACTGGATCACGCCGTTCTCGACCCAGAAGCCCGCCGCACCGCGCGAATAGTCACCCGTCACGTAGTTCACGCCCTGCCCCATCAGCTCGGTCAGCAACAGGCCCGTGCCGAGCTTCTTCAGCATCGCGTCGAAATCGTCGCCCGCCTGCGTGTTCGAACTGCGCAGCGCGAGGTTGTGCGAGCCGCCCGCGTTGCCGGTGGTCTGGGTGCCGAGCTTGCGCGCCGAATAGGTCGACAGGAAGTAGCCTTCGACCACGCCATCCTTGACGACGCTGCGCGCACGCGTGCGCACGCCTTCCTCGTCGAACGGCGCGCTACCCATCGCACGCGGCACGTGCGGATCCTCGACGACCTGGATGTGCGGTGCGAACACCGGCTTGCCGAGGCTGTCGACGAGGAACGACGTCTTGCGGTACAGCGCGCCGCCGCTTACCGCCTGCACGAATGCGCCGAGCAGGCCGGCCGCGAGCGGCGCCTCGAACAGCACGGGCACCTTGCGGGTGTCGAGGCGGCGCGCGCCCATCCGTGCAAGTGCGCGCTCGGCCGCGTAACGGCCCACCGCTTCGGGTGCCGCGAGATCGATCGCGCTGCGCTTCGACGAATACCAGTCGTCACGCTGCATGTGACGGCCGCTGCCCGCGATCGGCGCGCATGCGATGTAGTGGCGCGAGTACGGGTAGCCGGACAGGAAGCCGCGCGACGTGGCCAGCACGAACTGCGAATGCTGGGCCGACACGCTCGCGCCTTCCGAGTTGCGGATCTGCGGGCTGACCGCGAATGCGGCGTCTTCCGCGCGGCGGGCGAGCTCGACGGCCTCGTCGGCCGTCAGCGCCCACGGATGGTACAGATCGAGGTCACGCGGGTCGGTTTCGAGCAGTTCGGCCTCGGCCAGGCCGGCCGCCTCGTCCTCGGCCGTGAAGCGCGCGATGTTGTACGCGGCGGCGACGGTATCCTTGATCGCGCCCGGCGAGAAATCCGACGTGCTCGCGTTGCCGCGCTTCTTGCCGATGAACACGGTCACGCCGACCATCTTGTCGCGGTTGTGTTCGATCGTTTCGACTTCGCCGCGGCGCACCGACACCGACAGGCCGTCGCCCTCGGAGATTTCGGTCGCGGCGTCCGTCGCGCCGAGCGCCTTCGCATGGCGAAGGATGTCCGAGGCGATTTCTTTGAGCTGGTCCTGCGTGTGCGGGAAATAGCGCGCTTGTACGTCGAGATTGGCTGCCATCGTCTTGATATCCGGTGGCGGGCGGGCGCCCGCATGTTCAAAATATTGCGTATCCCGCGATCATAGCAAGGTCCGGGGCCGGACACCGACAAGCTTGGGGTGTCCGCGGCGCGATACAATGCCGCCCATGACACGCAAAACCCGAATCCAGCCGATCGAGCATGCCGTCGAAGACGACGACAATGGCTACGATCGTCCCAGCAAATCCCAGTTGAAGCGCGAGATGCACGAGTTGCAGGTGCTCGGCCAGGCGCTCGTCGATCTGCCGAAAGACGCCCTCAAGCGCATGCCGATGCCCGAAAGTCTCGCGGACGCCGTTCGCGAGGCACGCCGGATCACCGATCACGAAGGCAAGCGCCGCCAGCTCCAGTACGTCGGCCGCGTGATGCGCTCGCTGACCGACGACGAAACGGCCGCGCTGCGCACCGCACTCGACGCGCAGCGCGGCGTGAACAAGGCCGCAACGGCCCGCCTGCACTGGATCGAACGCACGCGCGAACAGTTGCTCGCCAGCGACGACGCGCTGACCGAATTCCTGCGCCAGCATCCGGAAGCCGATATCCAGGAAGGCCGCACGCTGATCCGCAACGCACGCAAGGAAGCGCAGCAAGGCAAGCCGCCGCGCTATTTCCGCGAGCTGTTCCAGTGGATCAAGACTGCTGGCGGCACGTCCAATGCGGACGACGAAGCGGCGGACGACGCCGGAGACGACCATGACGACGAAGCCTAACCATCCGGACGAGCTCGTCGTCGGCCTCGTGTCGATCAGCGACCGCGCGAGCACGGGCGTCTACGAAGACAAGGGCATTCCGGCGCTGCAGGAGTGGCTCGCCGGCGTGCTGGTGTCGCCGTGGCGCGCCGAAACGCGCCTGATCCAGGACGATGCGCCCACGATCTCCGCCACGCTCGCCGAGCTCGTCGACGTCGCGGGGTGCGACCTCGTGCTGACGACGGGTGGCACGGGCCCCGCGCGCCGCGACGTGACGCCCGAGGCCACGCTGGCCGTGGCGACGAAGGAGATGCCGGGATTCGGCGAACAGATGCGGCAGATCAGCCTGAATTTCGTGCCGACCGCGATCCTGTCGCGGCAGGTCGCGGTGATCCGCGAGACGGCCGACCATGCGGCGCTGATCATCAACCTGCCAGGCCAGCCGAAATCGATACGGGAAACGCTCGAAGGGCTGCGCGATGCCGACGGCAAGTCGACCGTGCCCGGCATCTTCGCCGCAGTGCCCTACTGCATCGACCTGATCGGCGGCCCGTACATCGAGACCGACGCCGCGGTGGTCGCGGCGTTCCGCCCGAAAAGCGCTCAGCGCGCCCCGCGCTAAGCGTGCCCCGCGCTAAGCGTGTGCCGGCCCGCTCAGGCGGCCGGCGCGGACTCGCCTGCCGAAGCAGACGTGGCCGGAATCAGGAAATGCTCGCGGTAGTACTTCAGCTCGTCGATCGACTCGTGGATGTCCGCGAGCGCCGTATGCATCGCCCGCTTCTGGAAACCCTTGTAGATCGCGGGCTGCCAGCGTCGGCACAGCTCCTTGAGCGTGCTGACATCGAGGTTGCGGTAGTGGAAGAACCGCTCGAATTCGGGCATCCAGCGCGCCATGAAGCGGCGGTCCTGGCAGATCGAGTTGCCGCACATCGGCGACTTGCCGGGCGACACGTACTGCGCGAGGAACGCCTGCAACTGCTCGGCGGCTTCCGCCTCGGTCACGGTCGACGCGCGCACGCGGTCGATCAGGCCCGAACGGCCGTGCGTCGACTTGTTCCAGTCGTCCATTTTCGCGAGCGTTTCGTCGCTCTGGTGGATCGCGAACACCGGGCCTTCGACGGCGATGTCGAGCGTGGAATTGGTCACGACGACCGCGATCTCGATGATGCGGTCGTTATCCGGGTCGAGGCCCGTCATCTCCATGTCGAGCCAGACGAGGTTCAACTCGTTGCGCACGAGCGCGGGCTGGCTGGTGGAAGCGGCGGTATCGGTCATGAGTCATCCTGGAAAATGGCGGCCGGCATCGCATCAGCGAGGCCGGTCCGCAAGAACATATAATTCTCGCATAGAACCCTTTGGCGCCTTCGATGTCACCCTTTTCGTTCACCCTGCTGTTCGCGCTCGCCGTGCTCGCGATGGTCGTCACCAAGCTGTGGCTCGCGTCGCGGCAGATCCGCTTCGTCGCGGCGCACCGCAACGTCGTCCCCGCGCAATTCAGCGCAACCATCCCGCTGACCGCCCACCAGCGCGCGGCCGACTATACGGTTGAGCGCACCCGGCTGACGATGCTCGAGATCGTCGTCAGCGCGGCCGTGCTGGTCGGCCTCACGCTGCTCGGCGGCGTCGGCGCACTCGACACGCTGCTCACCGGCTGGCTCGGCCGCGGCTACGGGCAGCAGGTCGCGCTCGTCGCGGCGGTGCTCGTGATCACGAGCGTCATCGACGTCCCGTTCGAGTATTACCGCCAGTTCGGGATCGAACAGCGTTTCGGCTTCAACCGGATGACGAAGCGGCTGTTTTTCACCGACATGCTGAAAAACTCGCTGCTCGGCGCCGCACTTGGCCTGCCGCTGCTGTTCGTCGTGCTGTGGCTGATGAACCAGGCCGGCAGCCTGTGGTGGCTGTGGGCCTGGATCGTCTGGGTCGCGTTCCAGATGCTCGTTCTGCTGATCTACCCGACCTTCATCGCACCGATCTTCAACAAGTTCGAGCCGCTGAAGGACGACGCGCTGCGCGCGCGCATCGAGTCGCTGATGAAGCGTTGCGGCTTTGCGGCGAAGGGGCTGTTCGTGATGGACGGCAGCCGCCGCTCCGCGCACGGCAACGCGTACTTCACGGGCTTCGGCGCGTCGAAGCGGATCGTGTTCTTCGACACGCTGCTCGCGCGCCTGTCCGGCCAGGAAATCGAGGCCGTGCTCGCGCACGAACTCGGCCACTTCAAGCGCCGCCACGTGATGAAGCGGATGCTCGTATCGTTCGTGCTGAGCCTCGTGCTGCTCGCGCTGCTCGGCTGGCTCGCGCAACGCACGTGGTTCTACACGGGGCTCGGCGTCACGCCGTCGCTCGACACGAGCAACGCGGGTGCCGCACTCGTGCTGTTCTTCCTCGCGATTCCCGTGTTCCTGTTCTTCGCGACGCCGTTCGGCAGCCTCACGTCGCGCAAGCACGAATTCGAGGCCGACGCATTCGCGGCCAGCCAGACCGACGCGCAGGATCTCGTCAGCGCACTCGTGAAGCTCTATGAGGACAACGCGTCGACGCTGACACCCGACCCCGTCTACACGGCCTTCTACTACTCGCATCCGCCTGCGTCGCAGCGGATCGACCGCCTGATGCAGCACGCATGAGCCGGCCGACCTCCCGCAAGCCGGCCCCGCGCGCGTCGGGCGCGCAACGTGCCGAAGGCCGCGTGATCGCGGCGCACGGGCGCCACTACATCGTCGCGCCCGACGATGGCGGCCCGATGCTGCAGTGCTTCCCGCGCGGGAAGAAGAGCGATATCGCGGTTGGCGACCGTGTCGCGTACGAACTCGCGTCCGCCGACCAGGGCGTCATCGTGGAGATCGGCGAGCGGCGCAACCTGCTGTACCGTTCCGACCAGTTCAAGTCGAAGCTGTTCGCGGCCAACCTCGACCAGTTGCTGATCGTGCTCGCGACCGAGCCCTACTTCAGCGAGGACTTGCTCGGCCGCGCGCTGATCGCCGCCGAGGCGAACGAGCTGAAGCCGCTCGTCGTGCTGAACAAGATCGACGTCGAAGCCGCGCTGCCGGTCGCGCGCGAGCGCCTCGCGCCCTACCGCGCCCTTGGCTACGACGTGCTCGAGCTGTCGGTGAAGGGCTCGCCCGACGACGCGCGCGCGCAACTGATGCCGCACCTTGCCGGGCATTCGACGATCCTGCTCGGCCAGTCCGGGATGGGCAAGTCGACGCTCGTGAACCTGCTCGTTCCCGATGCCGAAGCCGCCACGCGCGAGATTTCGGCCGCGCTCAACAGCGGCCGTCATACGACGACGTTCACGCGCCTCTATCCATTGGACGGCGGCGGCGCGTTGATCGATTCACCTGGCTTCCAGGAATTCGGCCTCTACCACCTGACGGAAGGCCGTCTCGAGCGCGCCTTCCCGGAGTTCCGGCCGCTGCTCGCCGACTGCCGTTTCTATAATTGCCATCATCTGCACGAACCCGGCTGCGCGATTCTCGAAGCTGTCGCAGACGGCCGTATCGCGACGTCGCGGCATGCGCTGTACGCGCAGCTCGTGCACGAGGCGAGCCAGATCGTCCGCTGATCGCGCGGCACGCGCGCGGCGGCCAGCCGGTGCCATGCGCCGGCTTTCACCGACAGGAGCCGCGATGCGTTTCAAGGCACCCGATCTCGCGACGGCGCAGCATTGGGCCAACGTGCTTCAGGTGGCCGGCATCGGTTGCGAGTTGCATAACTGCTACGCGACCGGCGCGCTCGGCGGCCTGCCCGCCGACGCGTGCACGCCCGAACTGTGGCTCGACGACGAACGCGACGACGCGCTCGCGCGCCGGCTCCTCGATGCCGCGTCGCACGGCCCGTCGGCCGGCGCCGCGCCGTGGCGCTGCCGGCAGTGCGGCGAGGCGCTCGAAGCCCAGTTCACCGCGTGCTGGCAATGCGGCGCCGTGCGCGACCCGCTAGACGACTGACCCACAGCAAAAAGGCCGGCATCCAGCCGGCCTTTTGCCTTTCATCGGGTACAGCACTGCCCCGTCACGACACCCAGACGGCAAGCGTCAGCATCAGCAGCAGAATCATCCACAGGATCACCGCACGCCAGACGAGGCCAACCGCGGATTGCAGCGTCCGCGGCGTGCAATCGTCACCGACCGTCAACGGACCGCTGTCGCCGACTGCCAGCGCATCGAGGCTCGACGGTTCCGCGAGCGGCCCCGCGAGGCGGGCGCCGAGCGCTCCGCTGCCGGCTGCCAGCAGGACGCCATCGTTCGGATCGGGCCACTGGCGCGTATGGTTGCGCCACGCATAGATCGCATCCTCGAAATTGCCGACGATCGCGAAGCCGAGCGCGGTCAATCGCGCGGGAATCCAATCGATCACGAAGAACGCGCGCTGCGCGAACGTCGAGAAGGCCGCCGTGCGGTCGTCGCCCGGCGTCGACCAGCTGCGCGCGAGGTATTCGGAAATCCGGTACAGCACGGCACCGGCCGGGCCGATCGGCAACACGTACCAGAAGAACACGCCGAACACGTGGCGATGCGATGCGACAACGGCATGAATCAGCGTATGGCGGACGATTTCGCCGACCGGCATGTCGACCGTGTCGATGCCTGTCCACTCGTGCAGGATTTCGCGTGCACGCGGCACGTCGTCGTTATTGAGCGCGAGGTGGATGTCGGTGAAGTAATGGCTGAACTGACGGAAGCCGAGCGTGAAATACACGACAACGACGTTCCAGATGAATGCGAGCACGAAGCTCACCTTGTACAGCAGGAAGTAGATCAGCGCGACGATCAGCACCCACGGCAGCACGACCGCAAGCCAGGCGAGGATGCCGTGCTTCTGCTTGCCCGCGTCGAGACCATGCGCGACGGTTTCCGCATGAAACTGGAACAGCGCGAACACCGGATTGTTCGGCGACAACGCGCGGACCTGTTCGATGATGAGGGCGAGAAGAACCGAAAAGAAAGTCATGCGTGGCGCCGTCTTCGGAGTTATGTCATTTTTTGCATAACGATAGCACAGCGTAAGCGCCGGATGGCTGCCGGTGCGGTCGCACGGCCACCAGCCGCGAGCGCCCGCCGCCGCATGCACCTAGCCGGCGGCCAAGAAGCGGTACAGATTGCGCAACATGCCGGCAGTTGCGCCCCAGATGAAGTAATGCCCGCCGGGCTCGCCATTCGGATAGGGCATCGCAAAAAAACTACGCTCGCCGCCTTCCCAGCGGAACACGCGGACCTGATGGTTCGCGGGATTCATCAGGAACGCGAGCGGCACCTCGAAAATCTCGGCAACTTCGAACGTGTCGGCCTGCACGGTGAACGGCGGATGCACGAGGCCCACCACCGGCGTCACGCAAAAACCTGTGCCGGTCAGGTAGTCGGGCAGCGCGCCGAGGATCTCGACCCGTTCGGCTGCCAGCCCGATCTCTTCCTTCGCCTCGCGCAACGCGGTTGCGGTTGCATCGTGATCGAACGGTTCGCGACGACCGCCGGGGAAGCTGATCTGTCCGGCGTGGTCGTTCAGGTGGTCGGCGCGCTGGGTCAGCAGCATGGTGAGGCCAGACTCGCGGACGACGAGCGGCACGAGGACGGCCGCGCTGCGTGGATCGACGCCCTCCTGCAGCCTCGCTTCACCGGGCTCGACGCTCCATTCGAGCGTGCGCGCGAAACGGTCGCGCAGGCCGGACGGCGTCATCAGGCGGGAATCGATGGCCGGCAGGCCGGCGCCGGTGCCTTCGACCGGCAGGACTTCGGGATCGATGATGGGGCGGCGATTCAATGGGGCTCTCGGGTTCGTGTCGTATCGAGCATATTCTCGCGCCAGAATGAAAAAAGCACCCGGTTGGGTGCTTTTTCCTTACAGCTCTTACTCTTGGGAAGCTGCTGCGGCGCGATCCTTCGACACCAGCTTTTCCTTGATACGAGCCGACTTGCCCGAACGCTCGCGCAGGTAGTACAGCTTCGCACGACGCACATCACCGCGGCGCTTCACGACGATGCTTGCCAGCAGCGGCGAGTACGTCTGGAACGTACGCTCGACACCTTCGCCCGACGAGATCTTGCGGACGATGAAGTTCGAGTTCAGGCCACGGTTGCGAATCGCGATCACGACGCCTTCGTAAGCCTGAACGCGCTTGCGGTTACCTTCAACCACGTTCACGTTCACGATCACCGTATCGCCCGGGGCGAATTCGGGGATCGTCTTGCCGGCGAGCGCGCGCTCGATTTCTTCCTGCTCAAGTTTTGCGATGAGGTTCATCACTGACTCCTATTGCCATCGTGTCGGCGTTTGCGCCTGCCTGCTTCCAGGCATGGCCCCGATAGAGGATGGATTCACATCAGGCGCCGCGCACGCATGCACGGCACCGCCAATTCCCGCTCGCGACACCGCCTCAGGAGGCGTCCTTCGCTTCGCGTGCGAGGTTCGCAAGCCACGCCTCGTCGGCACGGCTCAACAACTTCTCGCGGCGCGCCCGGACGATCAGGTCCGGCCGCTTCCGCAACGTATTCCTCAATGCTTCCTGGCGCCGCCACCGCTCGATCTCGGCATGATGCCCGCCGAGCAGCACGTCCGGCACACGCACGCCGTCGTATTCCTCGGGGCGCGTGTAGTGCGGACAATCGAGCAGGCCGTCAGCGAAACTATCTTGCACGGCCGACAGCGAATCGTTCAGCACACCGGGCAACAACCGCACGACGGCATCCATCATCGCCATCGCCGGCAATTCCCCGCCGGACAGGACGAAATCGCCGAGGCTGATTTCTTCGTCGACGCAACGATCGAGCAGGCGCTGGTCGATCGCCTCATAGCGGCCGCACAGCACGACGACACCGGGTTCCTGCGCCATCCGCACCGCACGCTCATGCGTGAGCGGCGCGCCCTGCGGCGACATCATCACGA
The DNA here is from genome assembly GCF_902833075.1 of Burkholderia sp. BCC0405. Classification (NCBI taxonomy): domain Bacteria; kingdom Pseudomonadati; phylum Pseudomonadota; class Betaproteobacteria; order Burkholderiales; family Burkholderiaceae; genus Burkholderia; species Burkholderia sp. BCC0405. The sequence continues at coordinate 246,892 of NZ_CADFEO010000004.1, read as the reverse complement.
CACGCGTGCTCGCGATACCCTGCTCAGCCTGCGCCGCTTTCGCGGCACCGATCGCGGCTTCGAGCGGCCTGGCCAGCATCACCATGCCCGGACCGCCGCCGTACGGACGATCGTCGACCGTGCGGTAGTTGTCCGTCGTGAAATCACGCGGGTTCCAGGTGCGCAGCCCGAAGCGCCCTTGCTTGACGGCCCGGCTGGTGATCCCCCAGTCGGTCAGTGCACGGAACATCTCGGGGAAGAGCGTGACGACGTCGAACTGCACCGCGCTCTCGGTAACCTGGTTCATTTCAGTAATCGGCTTCCCAGTCGACGACGATACGACGCGCCGCCTGATCCACCGTTTTGACGTATACGCCGACGAACGGAATCAACCGCTCGTCGGTGGTCGGCTGACCATCTTTGCCGGTCGCCGGATACTCGACACGCATGATCGAATGCACACCATTGTCGATCATCCCGCTCACCTTCCCGAGTGCCACCGATTGCTCGTTGACGACGTCGAGACCGATCAGGTCGACCCAATAGAATTCGTCCGCGGCCAATGCCGGGAAATCTTCCCGGCGCACGAACACGCGAAAGCCGCGCATAGCCAGCGCGGCATCGCGGTCGCTGACGCCAGCGAGTTGCGCAACGACTGTGTCGCTGTGCGTCTTCGACTGCATGATGCGAACGGAAAGCCGCTCCGCACCACGCTCCAGCCACCAGTGACGTGCCTTGAGCAGCGCATCGCCACCGCGACCGGCGTCGGCGTGCGTCGCCACCTTGACCCAACCCTTCAGGCCATAGGCGTCGACCACCGCCCCGACCTCGACGGCATCGTCGGGCCAGGCTTGCACCACTTCAAGACCGCCCTGCTCTGCGGCCTGACCGGCGTTCGCGACAGCGTCGCGCTCGACCGGCTTGCGGACGAATGCGCCAAACGACGCACGCCCGCGCTTTGCATTACCGGAATCGTGACCCGCCATTAATGCACCTCACAGCCGGCACGACCGGCACACCGTGCCATGTTAGGCAGCCGGTTGCGCCTTTTGCGCTTCCTTCACGAGACGCTGGACGGTCGGCGACAGTTGCGCGCCAACGCCTTGCCAGTACGTCAGGCGATCCTGAGCGATACGCAGCGATTCGCCCTTCGTAGCGACCGGGTTGTAGAAGCCGACGCGCTCGATGAAGCGGCCGTCACGACGGTTGCGCGAATCGGTAGCAACGATGTTGTAGAACGGGCGCTTCTTCGAGCCGCCACGAGCCAGACGGATGATAACCATATGATGTCCTTCGGGAAAACCGGGTTCGAAACTACTGAAACACGCGATTATAGCCGGAAACCGGAGGTACAACAAACACTTACGCGCAAAAAATCCGGAGGCGGCCTGCCCGCCGGGCATACAATCGTCGTGTCCGGGACGTTTCACACCGTCATGCCGCCCCTACGCGCCGCCTCGATGCGCCGTGCGCAGCACCGTTTCGCGGCGCTGCTTGCCGGCCTTGCCTGCCTCGCGTCCGCACCGACGCCTGCCGCGCCGTTGCCGGTGGGCGAACTCGTCGTGCCATCCGGCTTCCACGTCGAAGTACTGACCGACGCGGTACCGACCGCCCGCGAAATGGCGTGGTCGCCGCGTGGCATCCTGTATGTCGGCACACGGGAAGGCCGCGTGCATGCGTTCGTGTTGCACGAGGGACGGATCAGCGCGCGCTACGTGATCGCGTCCGGGCTCGACATGCCCGTCGGCGTCGCCTACCGTGGCGGCGCACTCTACATATCCGCCGTATCGCGCATCCTGCGTCTCGATCATATCGACGACCGGCTCGCCACACCGCCCGCACCCGCCGTCGTCACCGGCACGCTGCCGACCGAACACCATCACGGCTGGAAATTCATCGCGTTCGGCCCCGACGGCAAGCTGTATGTGCCGACCGGCGCACCGTGCAACGTGTGTCTCGCCGATCGCAGCCGCTATGCAATCATCGCGCGCATGAAGGCGGACGGCAGCGGGAGCGAGGTTGTTGCCCGCGGCGTACGCAATACGGTCGGCTTTGCGTGGCACCCCGATTCAGGCGAGCTTTGGTTTACGGATAACGGGCGCGACATGATGGGTGACGACGTGCCCGACGATAAACTGAACCGCGCGCCACGCGCCGGCCTCGACTTCGGCTTTCCGTACTGCCACGGCGGCGATACGCCCGACCCCGAATTCGGCAGCGCCGACGTATGCCGCCGCTATGTGCCGCCCGTATTGAAACTCGGCGCACACGTCGCAGCACTCGGCATGCGCTTTTATACAGGGCCGATGTTTCCGGCGTCGTATCGCAATAACATCTTCATCGCCGAACACGGCTCGTGGAATCGCAGCACGAAGGTCGGGTACCGCGTGATGCGCGTCGTCGTCTCGGCGGATGGCAGCCAGGCGCGCCAGACCCCGTTCGTTACGGGCTGGCTGCGGCCCGACGGCACGGTATGGGGACGCCCGGCCGACGTGTTGCCGCTGCCGGACGGCTCGCTGCTCGTCAGCGACGACTACGCGGGCGCGATCTACCGTGTGACCTATGCGGCACCTTGACGCAGGACAGGGGTGACCGGGCCCGATCGGGCATCGTAGAATGCGGGCCGGGCCGCGTGCCCGCGCCGGCCTGCCGGCCGCCCATGCCAACGCCAATACGCCGCCATCCATGTCCAGCAGCACCGCACCGTCCCGCCGCTTTCGTTCCAAGACGCTCACCGCCGCCCTTGCGTTCCTGTTCGGATCGCTCGGCGCGCACCGCTTCTATCTATATGGCTTCCGCGACGTGTTCGGCTGGGCGCACCTGCTCGCGACGATCGTCGGCATCCCGGGCTTCCTACTGCTCGCCGCAACCCAGCGCAGCGCCGGCCTCGGCTGGTGGCTCGCGGTACCCGGCGCAATCTCGTTGCTGGCAGCATTCCTCGCCGCGCTCGTCTACGGGCTGCGTCCCGACGAAAAATGGGACGCGCAATTCAACGCGGAGACGGGCAAGCACAGCAAGTCGGGCTGGACCGTGATCTTCGTGGTGATCTTCTCGCTGCTGATCGGTGCATTCCTGCTGATGACCGCACTCGCACTGTCGTTCCAGACGTATTTCGAGTCGCAGGTCGAAGCGGCCAAGCAGATTTCGCAATAAGTGTAACGACCGCTACGCACCGGCGCCGCACGCCGGTTTAGCACGCTGGTCAGAACAGATTCAATTGCGTGTCGTCACGCGACTGCGTCGACCACTTGGCGGCTGAACGAACAGCAACGCGCAGCGCCGGCTCAGCGGTGGCCGGCGCACCGCGAAACTGCGACAGATCGAGAATGCCGTTCGTGCGCTCGTTCAGCCCGAGCCGCTTAACGGCCTGGCGGAAGCGCTGCCGCAACAGGTCGGCCCAGATCCCCTCGCCCTTCATCCGTTTCGAGAAATCCGAGTCGTAGTCTTTCCCGCCGCGCATGTCGCGCACGCGGTTCATCACGCGCTCCGCGCGATCGGGAAAATGCGCGGCAAGCCAGTTCTTGAACAGCGGCGCGACTTCCCACGGCAGCCTCAGGATGATGTAGCTCGCATGCGTCGCGCCCGCTTCCGCGCACGCCTCGAGCACACGCTCCATATCGGGCTCGGTGACGAACGGAATCACCGGTGCAATGCTCACGCCGACCGGCACGCCCGCTTCGCTCAGTGCGCGAATCGTACGCAACCGTCGCGCCGGTGTTGCCGCGCGCGGCTCGAGCGTGCGCGCAATATCGGCATCGAGCGTCGTGATCGTCACCGCCGCCATCACTTGCCCGCGTTCGGCCATCGGCGCAAGCAGGTCGAGATCGCGCTCGATCAGCGATGACTTCGTGATCGCGGCGAACGGCAGCCCGCGATCGTGCATCACCTGGATCACGCTGCGCGTGATGCGCAGGTCGCGCTCGACCGGCTGGTAGGCGTCGGTGTTGACGCCGAGCGCGATCGGCTCCGGCACGTAGCGCTTGCGTGAAATCTCGCGCTCGAGCAGTTCGGCCGCATTGACCTTTGCATAGATGCGGCTTTCGAAATCGAGCCCCGGCGACAGGCCGAGATAACTGTGCGTCGGCCGCGCGAAACAATAGATGCAACCGTGCTCGCAGCCGCGATACGGATTGAGCGATACGCTGAACGGAATGTCGGGCGACTGGTTGTGCGTCAGGATGCTCTTCGCACGCTCCTCGAAGACCTGCGTGCGCAAGGGCGCGGGGAAATCGGCATCATCCGACTCGTGTGTCCAGCCGTCGTCGACCGCTTCACGCTGCGCGATTTCGTATCGCCCCTGCAGGTTGTCGACCGCACCGCGCCCCTTGCGGGGCACGGGCGGCGCTACCGGAAATTCGTTGTCGGATCGATCGTCCATGTGCCCGTCCATTCGCCTGCGCCCAATACTGTACATTTATACAGTATTGGGCGCAGCATGCCAAGGGCAGGATAAAGGGCCCGACTGCCTGCCGCAGGCGCGTCAGTCACCCACCGCGATCGTCAGCGTCTCCTTGATTTCTTCCATCACGACATAGCTCTTCGACTGCACGGCGCCGGGCAACTGCAGCAGGATGTCGCCGAGCAGCTTCCGGTAGTCGGCCATCTCGCCGATCCGCGCCTTGATCAGGTAGTCGAAATCACCGGACACAAGATGGCATTCGAGCACCTCGTCGATCTTCATCACTTCCCGGCGGAATTGTTCGAACATGTTGCCGCCCTTGTGGCCGAGCGTGATCTCGACGAACACCAGAAGCGCGGCATCGAGCTGGTGGGGATCGACGCGCGCGTGATAGCCGGTGATCACGCCATCCCGCTCCATGCGCCGCACGCGCTCGATACACGGCGTGACGGTCAGTCCGACCTGTTCCGCGAGGTCCTTCATCGCCATCCGGCCGTCGTTCTGGAGCAGTTTCAGGATGCGCCGGTCGAGCTTGTCGAGCGAGCGTACGGGCTGACGTTGCGTTCTCATTTGTTTATGCTGAAAACCTGAAAAATACGATAACAAAACCTACACATTCGACAATACCATAGCGCAAAAAACTAGATCAGCTAGAGGTTACACCGAGCCGCATGTGCGCCCGGCCTCGATCTGGTCCCTTCCATCTGGAGCAGCTATGCGAGTCGTCATTCTGGGCAGCGGTGTGGTGGGCGTGGCAAGCGCGTATTACCTCGCGCGCGCCGGTCATGAAGTCACGGTGATCGACCGGGAGGCAGGCCCGGCGCTCGAGACGAGCTTCGCGAACGCAGGCCAGATCTCCCCCGGCTATGCCGCGCCGTGGGCCGCACCCGGCGTGCCGTTGAAGGCCGTCAAGTGGATGTTCGAAAAGCATGCGCCGCTCGCAATCCGCCTCGACGGCACGCGCTTCCAGCTCCAGTGGATGTACCAGATGCTGCGCAACTGCACGGCCGAGCGCTATGCAGTCAACAAGGGTCGCATGGTCCGCCTCGCCGAATACAGCCGTGACTGCCTGCAGGCACTGCGCGCCGATACCGGCATCCAGTACGAAGGGCGCACGGGCGGCACGCTGCAGCTGTTCCGCACGCAGCAGCAACTCGACGGCGCGGCGAAGGACATCGCCGTCCTGCAGGAAGCGAACGTGCCGTTCGAACTGCTGTCGCCGGCCGACCTGAAGAGAGCCGAACCGGCACTCGCCGCCGTCTCGCACAAGCTGACGGGCGGCCTGCGACTACCGGGTGACGAAACGGGCGACTGCCAGCTGTTCACGACGCGCCTGGCAGCGCTCGCGGAATCGCTCGGCGTGAAATTCCGCTACAACACGCCGATCGATGCGCTCGCGATCGCGGGCGGCAAGATCGCCGGCGTGCAGTGCAGCAGCGAGACGGTGCGCGCGGACGCGTACGTCGTCGCGCTCGGCTCGTACTCGACCCGCTTCATCTCGAACCTGATGAAGATCCCCGTCTATCCGCTGAAGGGCTATTCGATCACCGCGCCGATCGTCAACGAAGCGGCCGCGCCCGTGTCGACCGTGCTTGACGAGACCTACAAGATCGCAATCACGCGTTTCGACCAGCGCATCCGCGTCGGCGGCATGGCGGAAATCGTCGGATTCGACAAGAAGCTGCGCGCCGCGCGCCGCGAAACGCTCGAAATGTGCGTGAACGACCTGTTCCCGGGTGGCGGCGACACGTCAAAGGCGACGTTCTGGACGGGCCTGCGCCCGATGACGCCGGACGGCACGCCGATCGTCGGCCGCACGCCGGTGTCGAACCTGTTCCTGAACACCGGCCACGGCACGCTCGGCTGGACGATGTCGTGCGGCTCGGGCCAGCTGCTCGCGGATCTGATCTCGGGCAAGATGCCCGCGATCCAGGCCGACGACCTGTCGGTGCATCGTTACCTGAAGGACGTGGCCGGCCAGACGCGCCCGGCATACGCATAAGCCGACGACGCCCGCGGCCATACAGGCCGGCAGGCATCAGATAGAAAGGCGCCTCGGTGGCGCCTTTCTCATTTCATCGAATCGTCAGCCGATCAGAACTGGTCTTCCGTCAACGCGAGCACGCCCTCGTTGCCTTTCGTGCCGACGATCGACGCTTCGAGCGCGCCGGCCTGCACCAGCACGTGCTCCGCGTAGCATTGCGCGATCGCGATCTTCGCATCGAAGAACGCCGGGTCGCTCGCGCGCTTCGCCTGCGCCGCCACCAGCGCGCGGCCCATCTGCCACCCGCACAGCACCACGCCCGCCAGCTTCAGGTACGGCACGCTGCCCGCGAACACCGCGTTCGGGTCCTGCTTCACGTTCGCCACCACGTAATCCACCACCGACGACAGCGCCTTCGCCCCCTTCTCCAGTTGCGCCTTCACCGACGCGGCCGCCGCGCCGTCCAGCTTGCCCAGCGCCGCCACCGTCTCGCCGATCTCCGCGATCAGCGCCTTCGCCACCGCGCCGCCGTCGCGCATCGTCTTGCGGCCCACCAGGTCGTTCGCCTGGATCGCCGTCGTGCCTTCGTAGATCGCCAGGATACGTGCATCGCGGTAATACTGCGCCGCACCCGTCTCCTCGATGAAGCCCATCCCGCCGTGCACCTGCACGCCCAGGCTCGCCACGTCGTTCACCATCTCCGTGCTCCAGCCCTTCACGACCGGCACCAGATACTCGTAGATTGCCTGATGACGCGCACGCGTCGCCTCGTCCGAATGGCGGTGGGCAATGTCGCTGTGCGCGGCGGCCACGTAGGCCAGCGCCCGCGCGCCTTCGGTCAGCGCGCGCATCGTGCCGAGCATGCGGCGCACGTCCGGGTGATGGATGATCGTCACCGACTGCCTGGCCGAACCGTCCACCGGGCGGCTCTGCACGCGCTCCTTCGCGAATTCCGCCGCCTTCTGGTACGCACGGTCGGCCACGCCGATCCCTTGCATCCCGACCCCGAAGCGCGCCGCGTTCATCATGATGAACATGTATTCGAGGCCGCGGTTTTCCTCGCCGACCAGGTAGCCGATCGCGCCGCCATGGTCGCCATATTGCAGCACCGCCGTCGGGCTCGCCTTGATCCCGAGCTTGTGCTCGATCGACACGCAGTGCACGTCGTTGCGCGCGCCCAGCGAGCCGTCGTCGTTGACCATGAACTTCGGCACGATGAACAGCGAGATGCCCTTCACGCCTTCCGGCGCGTTCGGCGTGCGCGCCAGCACCAGGTGGACGATGTTCTCCGCCATGTCGTGCTCGCCCCACGTGATGAAGATCTTCGTGCCGAACACCTTGTACGTGCCGTCGCCCTGCGGCTCCGCGCGCGAGCGCACCAGCGCCAGATCGGAGCCCGCCTGCGGCTCGGTCAGGTTCATCGTGCCGGTCCATTCGCCCGAGATCAGTTTCGGCACGTAGCGCTGCTTCTGCTCGTCGGTGCCGGCCGTCAGCAGCGCCTCGATCGCGCCGTCGGTGAGCAGCGGACACAGCGCGAACGACAGGTTCGACGCGTTCAGCATCTCGATGCACGGCGTCGCGATCAGCTTCGGCAGCCCCTGGCCGTCGTACTCGGCCGGATGCTGCAGCCCCTGCCAGCCGCCTTCGACGAACTGGCGGAACGCGTCGCCGAAGCCCGGCGTCGCGGTCACGACGCCGTCCTTCCAACTGCTCGGGTTGCGGTCGCCTTCGACGTTCAGCGGGGCCAGCACCTCGCCGCAGAATTTCGCGGATTCGTCGAGCACGGCCTGCGCCGTGTCGTAACCGGCATCCTCGAAGCCCGGCAACTGCGCAACGGCGTCGATGCCGGCCAGTTCCTTCAGCACGAACAGCATGTCCTTGACGGGGGCGTGATAGCTCATGGCGTGTCTCCCTCTTCTCCCTTCTGTCGATGGCGAAAAAAAGGGGCGCTCGTCGCGCCCCTCTTCTCGTGTGCTTACCGCCGAAGCGTCACACTGCTTTAGCCGAGCTCGGCTACGAGCTCCGGCACGAGCGCGAACAGATCGCCGACGAGGCCGTAGTCGGCCACGCTGAAGATCGGCGCTTCCGGATCCTTGTTGATCGCAACGATCACCTTCGAATCCTTCATGCCAGCCAGATGCTGAATCGCACCCGAGATGCCGACCGCGATGTACAGCTGCGGTGCGACGATCTTGCCGGTCTGACCGACTTGGTAGTCGTTCGGCACGTATCCGGCGTCGACTGCCGCGCGCGAGGCGCCCAGTGCCGCGCTCAGCTTGTCCGCCAGCGGCTCCAGCACCTTGGTGTAGTTCTCGCCGCTGCCCAGACCGCGGCCGCCCGACACGATGATGCTCGCGCTCGTGAGTTCCGGACGGTCCAGCTTCGTCACTTCACGGCTCACGAACTGCGACTTGCCTGCATCTGCCGCCGCTTCGATCTTCTCGACCGCCGCGCTGCCGCCTTCGGCTGCCACCGGATCGAAACCCGTCGCACGCACCGTGATGACCTTGATCGGGTCGCTCGACTGCACCGTCGCGATCGCGTTGCCCGCGTAGATCGGGCGCTCGAACGTGTCGGCCGAATCGACCGCCGTGATGTCCGAGATCTGCGCGACGTCGAGCTTCGCAGCGATACGCGGCGCGATGTTCTTGCCGTAGGCCGTAGCCGGCGCGAGGATGTGCGAGTAATCCTTCGCGATGTTCAGCGCGGTCGCTTCGACGTTTTCCGCGAGGCCCGCTTCGAGTTGCGGCGCGTCGGCCAGGAGTACCTTCGACACGCCTGCGATCTTCGCTGCCGCGTCGGCTGCACCCTGCGCATTGTGGCCCGCGACCAGCACGTGAATGTCGCCGCCAATCTTCGCTGCCGCCGCCACCGTGTTCAGCGTCGCGGCCTTGATCGACGCGTTGTCGTGTTCTGCAATCACCAGAATCGTCATTTCTTTGCGCTCCCTCTTACAGCACCTTGGCTTCGGTCTTCAGCTTCTCGACCAGCGTCTTCACGTCCGGCACCTTCACGCCGGCCGCGCGCTTCGGCGGCTCGACCACCTTCAGCGTCTTCAGACGCGGCGCGACGTCCACGCCCAGGTCTTCCGGCTTCACGGTTTCCAGCGGCTTCTTCTTCGCCTTCATGATGTTCGGCAGCGTCACATAACGCGGCTCGTTCAGGCGCAGGTCGGTCGTGATCACCGCCGGCAGCGTCAGCGACAGCGTTTCCGCGCCGCCGTCGACTTCGCGTGCGACCGTTGCCTTACCGTCGGCCACCGTGACCTTCGATGCGAACGTCGCTTGCGGGAGGCCTGCCAGCGCCGCCAGCATCTGGCCCGTCTGGTTCGAATCGTCGTCGATTGCCTGCTTGCCGAGGATCACCAGTTGCGGCTGTTCCTTGTCGACCAGCGCTTTCAGGATCTTCGCGACGCCCAGCGGCTCGACGCTGTCGGTCGACTCGACGAGGATCGCACGATCCGCGCCGATCGCCAGCGCCGTACGCAGCGTTTCCTGCGCTTGCGCGACGCCCACCGACACGGCGATCACTTCGGTCGCCACGCCCGCTTCCTTCAGGCGCACGGCTTCTTCAACCGCGATTTCGTCGAACGGGTTCATCGACATCTTCACGTTCGCAATGTCGACACCCGTGTTGTCCGACTTCACGCGGACCTTCACGTTGTAATCGACCACTCTTTTCACTGGCACCAGGATTTTCATGCACACGCTCCAAAGTTACGAATACGACCAGAGGCCATTCTATAGCGAGGCCTCATGACTGCGCGGCCAAGCGGACCCAACCTTCGTGGCTGTCGAGGATACCGCTTCTTGGCGACGCGCCAATGATAGCGAACGGTCGTTCTATTTTAAAAGAGAAAAAAACCGGACGCAAAGCCCGGGTTTTCGATCATCAACTCTAATCCCGCCGGGCGCCCCGTGCCTCGCCCGTTACCAGGCGGCAATAACCGCGCCGCCGAACTTGCCTTCGATGAACTGCTTCACATCGGCCGAATGATAGGCCGCGACCAGTTTCGCGACCCACGGCTTGTTCCGGTCCGCCTCGCGGATCGCGAGGATGTTCGCGTACGGGCCGTTCGGGCCCTCGATCGCGATCGCGTCCTGTTTCGGTTTCAACCCCGCTTCCATCGCGTAGTTGGTATTGATCGCGGCCGCGTCGACGTCACCGAGCGAGCGCGGAATCTGCGCCGCATCAAGTTCGACGACCTTCAGCTTGCGCGGATTGTCGACGATATCGAGCGGCGTCGCCTTCAGCCCCGCATCCGCGCGCAGCTTCAGCAGGCCCTGCTTTTGCAGCAACAGGAGCGCACGACCGCCGTTGGTCGGATCGTTCGGAATCGCGATGCGCGCGCCGGGCTTCAGTTCGGCCAGCGACTTCACGCGCTTCGAATAGATGCCCATCGGAAACGTGACGGTATCCGCGACCTTGATCAGCTTGTAGCCGCGATCCTTCACCTGCGCCTGCAGATAGGGATCGTGCTGGTAGCTGTTCGCGTCGAGGTCGCCCGACGCGAGCGCGGCGTTCGGCTGCACGTAATCGGAGAATTCGACGATGCGGATGTCGAGGCCGCTCTTCGCCGCGACCTTCTTCACCGCCTCCATGATCTGCGCGTGCGGCCCGCCCGTCACGCCCACCTTGATGGTTTCGGCCTGCGCGTGCGCGCCCGCGAACAGCGCGGCCGCGCCCAGTGCCGCCGCGAATTTCAGCATGAAGCGTCGTTGCATCGAGTGTCCCCTAGCGAATCAACCTTGTTTTACTTGTGGCTCAGCCGGCGGACGAGCCAGTCGCCGAACGACTGCACGATCTGCACGAACACGATCAGGATCGCAACCACCGTCCACATCACTTCGGGCAGATAGCGCTGGTAGCCGTAGCGGATCCCGAGATCGCCGAGGCCGCCGCCGCCGATCGCGCCCGCCATTGCCGAATAGCCGACCAGCGACACGAACGTGATCGTCAGGCCCGCGACGACGCCCGGCAGCGATTCGGGCAGCAGCACCTTGAAGACGATCTGCGACGTGGTCGCGCCCATCGACTGCGCAGCCTCGATCAGCCCGCGGTCGACTTCGCGCAACGCCGTCTCGACGAGACGCGCGATGAACGGCGCGGCAGCGAGCGTCAGCGGCACGACCGCCGCGGCCGTGCCGATCGACGAACCCGTGACGAGCCGCGTAAACGGAATCACCGCGACCAGCAGGATGATGAACGGCGTCGAGCGGACGGCATTCACGATGCCGCCGAGCACACGATTCACCGCGAGGTTCTGCAGCACGCCCTGGCGGTCGGTCAGGTAGAGCAGCACGCCGAGCGGCAGGCCGACGAGCGCGCCGACCGCCCCGGAGATGCCGACCATGATCAGCGTCTCCCAGAACGACTGCACGAACATATCGAACATCTCACTCAACATACGAAAGCTCCTCTACCACCACACCTTGCTCGCGCAGGAACGCGAGCGCCTGCCCGACCTTGCCCGGCTCGCCGCCCGCGAGCACCGCGAGCGAACCGAATGCCTGCCCCTGGATCTCGTCGATCTGGCCGTGCAGGATGTTGAAATCGAGTTCGTACCGGCGGATCGTCTCCGACAGGATCGGCTGATCGACACCCGAGCCCGTGAACGCGAGCCGCAGCAGATGCCCGCTGCCGGTCTTCAGCCGCTCGGCCACGCGCGCCTTCAGCGCGGGCGGCAGTTCCTGCGCGATCACGTCGCCGATCAGCGCGCGCGTCACTTCGTGATGCGGCTGCAGGAACACGTCGATCACGCGGCCTTCCTCGACCACGCGCCCTGCATCGAGCACCGCGACGCGGTCGCACACCTGCTTGATCACTTCCATCTGGTGCGTGATCAGCACGATCGTCAGGCCGAGTTCGCGGTTGATGCGCTTCAGCAGGTCGAGGATCGAACGCGTGGTCTCGGGATCGAGCGCGGACGTCGCTTCGTCCGACAGCAGCACCTTTGGCTGGCTCGCGAGCGCGCGTGCGATGCCGACGCGCTGCTTCTGCCCGCCGCTGATCTGCGACGGATAGCGATCCTTTTGCGCGGACAGCCCGACGAGGTCGAGCAGCGGCAGCACGGCGGCCTCGATCTCGGCACGGCTTGCGCCGGCCAGTTCCAGCGGCAGTGCGACGTTGTCGAACACCGTGCGCGACGACAGCAGGTTGAAGTGCTGGAAGATCATGCCGATCTCGCGGCGCGCCTCGCGCAGCGCGCCAGCCGGCAGCAGCGTGAGATCGCGCCCGCCGACGACGACATTGCCTTCGGTCGGCCGCGTGAGCAGGTTGATGGTGCGCACGAGCGTGCTCTTGCCGGCGCCGCTTCGGCCAATGATGCCGAACACCTCGCCCTGCGGGATCGTCAGGTTGACGTTGTGCAGCGCCTCGACCCAGCCGCTCGGCCCGGGAAATCGCTGCGAAAGATTGCGTAATTCGATCATGTAAACAAAACGATGGCCGGCTGGCGAGCAGGCCCGCCAGTCGGCCACCGATGCATCTGGAATAGCCGGCGATTTTACCGCAAACCCCTCATTCCCCTTAATAATCGATTTCGATCTTTTCATAACCACACGAAATTAGAGGAGCGCCGCTGGCGCGCCGCGACGGTGCCGCGACTATGATCCAGAACACCGACCAACCGACAGGGGACACGCCAGATGACCGCCACCACTTCGCCGGCTGCCGCACCCGCCACCGCCGGACCGGCACCTTCGTCGTCGCCCGCGCCGACCATGGGCCGGCTGCGTACCGCGGACGGGCTCGAACTGGCGTCGTACCGCTGGCCAGCCGGCGACGGCACCACGCCGCCGCGCGCGACAATCGCGCTCGTGCACGGTCTTGCCGAACACGCGGGCCGCTATGCCGCACTCGCCGGCCGGTTGAATGCAGCCGGCATCGACGTGCTCGCGATCGACCTGCGCGGGCATGGCCAGTCACCCGGCAAGCGCGCCTGGGTCGAGCGCTTCGACGGCTACCTGAACGATGCGGACGCGCTGGTCGCCGAAGCCGCGCGCAGCAATTCGCCGCTGTTCCTGATGGGGCACAGCATGGGTGGCGCGGTCGCGGCGCTTTACGCAATCGAACGTGCGCCGGCACGTGGCCACGCGCTGACGGGCCTCGTGCTGTCGAGCCCGGCGCTCGCGCCGGGGCGCGACGTGCCGCGCTGGATGCTCGCGGTGAGCCGCGTCATCAGCCGCATATGGCCGACCTTCCCCGCAATCAAGATCGATGCAGCGCTGCTGTCGCGCGATCCGGCCGTCGTCGCGGCCAATCGCGCCGATCCGCTCGTGCATCACGGCGCGGTACCCGCGCGCACCGGTGCGGAGATTCTCGACGCGATGGCACGCATCGAAAGCGGCCGCGCTGGGCTCCGCGTTCCGGTGCTCGTCTATCACGGCACCGAGGACAAGCTGACCGAGCCCGACGGCAGCCGGGCGTTCGGCGCGCGCGTCGGCTCGCCCGATCGCACGCTGACGCTATACGAAGGCGGCTTTCACGAAACGATGAACGATCTCGAACGCGATCGCGTGATCGACGCGCTGATTGCGTGGATTCACGCACGCGTGCCGGCGCGCTGAGCGCGCCCGGCCCGGCCGGTCAGTCGGCCATCAGATGCCGGCCAGCACGCGCAGGTGTGCGACCACGCTGCGCCCGAGCGCGGACAGGTTGTAGCCGCCTTCGAGACAGCTCACGATGCGGCCCTGCGCATGCCGCCGCGCCACGTCGACGATCTGCGCGGTCAGCCATTCGAAGTCGGCTTCGACGAGGCCGAGGTTGCCGATGTCGTCCTCGCGATGCGCGTCGAAACCCGCCGACACGAACAGCATCTGCGGCTTGAATGCATCGAGGCGCGGCAGCCAGAACATGTCGACGGCTTCGCGGATCGCCATCCCGTTGCTGCGCGCGGGCATCGGCAGGTTGACCATGTTCGGGGCCTGGTGATCGACGCCCGAGAACGGATACAGCGGATGCTGGAAGAAGCTGCACATCAGCACGCGCTCGTCGTTCGCGAATGCGGCCTCGGTGCCGTTGCCATGGTGCACGTCGAAATCGATGATCGCCACACGCTCGAGACCGTGTACATCGAGCGCATGCCGCGCGGCGATCGCGACGTTGTTGAAGAAGCAGAAACCCATCGCGCGCGCGGGCTCCGCATGGTGGCCGGGTGGGCGCACGCCGCAGAACGCATTCGCATAGCGGCCTTCGATCACCGCGTCGGTCGCCGCGATCGCGGCGCCGGCCGCGCGCAGCGCCGCGCGCCACGTATCGCGGTTCATCAGCGTATCGGGATCGATCTCGACGTAGCCGTCCACCGGCGTCATGCTCCGGATGTAGTCGATGTGCGCCTGCGTATGCACCCGGCCCAGCGCCACCTCGCTCGCGAACGGTGCGGTTTCGTGCACGATCAGGTCGTCGATGCGGCTCGCGATCAGTTGATCCTGGATCGCCGAGAGGCGGGCCGGGCATTCCGGATGCCATTCCCCCATCTCGTGCAGCATACAGTCGGGGTGCGTATAGAAAGCGGTTGCCATAAGCTGTCATCCACGGCGCACGGTGCGCCGCAGGTCTCCATCAATGATGTCCATCGTCTGCCGCGAATTCGCCGCTAACTTACCACAACGGTGGCCCGCAACGCCCCGGCGCGCCGGATCCGTCGGGTATACTGCGCCGAACCCAATCGCCCTGTCCGCCCGCTTCGACATGAATTCCAGCAAGCCCGCCGCCCTTCTCTCCGTGCTGTTCCGTGCTCGCGTCCCGCTCGTTGCGGCCGCTGTGGTCGCGGCCCTCGGCGCCGCGCCTGCCAGCGCGCAGACGCAACCCGCGAAGTCCGCGGGCAAGCTCGTCGCACAGGCCCAACCGCAGCAGCCGACGCCGCAAGGCCAGACCTTCGAAGAGGAAATCGTTCCGCAGCGTTACGCGAACAACGCGAAGGTCGACGCGTTCATCGACGAGATGGTGACTCGCAACGGCTTCGACTCCGCGAGCCTGCATGCGCTGTTCTCGCGCATCAGCTATTCGGCAACGGCCGTCAAGCTCGTGAAGCCGGCCCCGTCGCCGACGGTCAAGAACTGGCGCGTCTATCGCTCGCGCTTCATCGAGCCGATCCGCATCAACGCGGGCGTGAAATTCTGGAAGGCGAACCAGGCAACGCTGCAGCGCGCATCCGAGCAATTCGGCGTGCCGCCCGAGGTAATCGTCGGCATCATCGGCGTCGAGACGATCTACGGCCGCTACATGGGCAATTTCCGCGTGCTCGACGCGCTGACGACGCTGACGTTCGACTATCCGGACACGCCGAATCGCGACAGCCGCCAGGCGACGTTCCGCAAGAACCTCGAGGATTTCCTGGTCTGGACCCGCGATAACCAACTCGACCCGACCACCGTGCTCGGCTCGTATACGGGCGCGATCGGGATTCCGCAGTTCCTGCCGAGCAGTATCCGCGAATATGCGGTCGACTTCGACGGCACGGGCCATGTCGACCTGCGCAGCAGCCCTGCCGATGCGATCGGCAGCGTCGCGAACTACCTGAAGCAGCACGGCTGGGAAACCGACCGCCCGGTGGTCTGGCAGATCACGCCCGATACGGGCAGCCTGGGGATCGCCCAGGCCGCCGCCGACGGCCAGCCTGAACCGCACTGGGCGCTGTCGCAACTGCTGCGCGCGGGCATGACGCTGAACGAGCCGGCGGTCAACATCACCACCGAAGCCGGTACGCCCGTGACGGTGGTCGACCTGCCGTCACCGGGGCGCGCGACCGAGTACATGCTCGGTCTCAAGAATTTCTATGTGCTGACGCGCTACAACCGCAGCTTCTTCTACGCGCTCACCGTGTACCAGCTTGGCGAGGCCGTGAAGGCGCAGATGGAAGCGAGCGGCGCACTTCAGCCGAGCGCCACCGAAACGCAATCGCAGTAAGCATCGCCCGCCCAACAAAAAAGCGCCGCACATGCGGCGCTTTTTTTTTCGCACGCGCTCGACGCGCGCCTGCCCGCGTTCAGGCAGGAAACACGCCCGTGGACAGGTAGCGGTCGCCACGATCGCAGACGATGAACACGATCGTCGCATTCTCGACCTGACGCGCGATGCGCATCGCGACTTCACATGCGCCGCCCGACGAAATGCCCGCGAAGATGCCTTCAACAGCCGCGAGCCGGCGCGCCATCGTTTCCGCCGCGGCCTGGCTCACGCTCTCGACGCGGTCGACGCGGCTGCGATCGAAGATGGTCGGCATGTATGCCTCCGGCCACTTGCGGATGCCCGGAATGCGCGAACCGTCTTCCGGCTGCGCACCGATGATCTCGATCGCCGGATTCTGTTCCTTCAGATAGTGCGACGTACCCATGATCGTGCCCGTCGTGCCCATGGCCGACACGAAATGCGTGATGCGGCCTTCGGTATCGCGCCAGATTTCCGGACCCGTCGCTTCGTAGTGCGCAATCGGATTGTCGGGGTTCGCGAACTGGTCGAGGATCACGCCCTTGCCTTCGCGCTGCATCTGGTCCGCGAGATCACGTGCCAGCTCCATCCCGCCCTTCACCGGCGTCAGGATGATTTCGGCACCGTAGGCGGCCATGCTCTGGCGGCGCTCGACCGACAGATCCTCCGGCATGATCAGCACCATCTTGTAGCCGCGGATCGCCGCTGCCATCGCGAGTGCGATACCCGTATTGCCGCTCGTCGCTTCGATCAGCGTATCGCCCGGCTTGATGCGCCCGCGCGCCTCCGCCTTGCTGATCATCGACAGTGCCGGACGATCTTTCACGGAACCGGCCGGATTGTTGCCTTCGAGCTTCGCGAGCACCACGTTGTTGCGCGCGCGAATCTCCTCGTCCGGCAAGCGGACGAGTTGGACGAGCGGCGTATTGCCGATCGTGTCTTCGATAGTTTTGTAAGCCATGGATATACCGTGAGTACGAGGCCGATCAATCGATCGATTGTAAACCAGCACCGCTGCTCGCGCCGGCAACCCCATTGCGACGATGGAATACGCGTGGCCGCCACACGCCGTGCCCACGCAAAAAACCCGCGGCATGCCGCGGGAAGCCGTCGCAACGACGGCGACTGAAGGAGCTCGTTGTCGATCGCGCGTAGCGCGTTACTTCTGTGCGGTGCGGGCCGGTGCAGCCGCAGGCTTGCCGGCAGACGGCTTGCCCGCAGACGGCTGCACGGCACTCGTGCCGGCCGCGCCGATCGTCAGCCCTTCCTGCTGAAGCCGCTCGACGGTATGGCCACCCATGCCTTTCACGCGTGATGCGAGATCTTCCGCATTCCTGAACGGACCGCGTGCGCCGCGTTCGTCGAGAATCGCTTTCGCGCGCGCCGGGCCGATGCCCTTGATGCCGACGAGCGCATCCTCGTTCGCGGTGTTGACGTCGACGGCCGCCCAGGCCGACGCGATCGTGCCGAGCATTGCCGCTGCGGCCAACCATTTCCTGATCATGTGCTGGATCTCCGATGAATTCGGCCGGCGGCTGCCGACCGTGAGACCCAGTCTATCGATTCAACGCTTCCGCTTAAACCTGGCCGGATAGCCAACGCACGTAGCGGTCGACGCCTTCCTGCACGGTCAGGAACGGCGCGTCGTAACCGGCCGCGCGCAGCTTCGTCTGGTCGGCCTGCGTGAAGCACTGGTACTTGCCGCGCAATGCATCGGGAAACGGCACGTATTCGATCAGCCCCTGCTCGACCTGCTGTGCGAGCGTCAGCGGCGGCTGGTTGTCGAGCGCGCGCAGCGTATTCACGACCGTCGACGCGATATCGTTGAACGGCTGCGCACGGCCCGTGCCGAGATTGAAGATGCCCGACTTCTCCGGATGATCGAAGAAGAACAGATTCACCTTCGTCGCGTCCTCGACCGACACGAAGTCGCGCGTCTGCTCGCCCGGTGCATAGCCGTTGTACTCGCCGAACAGCTTCACCTTGCCTTCCGCACGGAACTGGTTGAAGTTGTGGAACGCGACCGACGCCATGCGCCCCTTGTGCGTTTCGCGCGGACCGTACACATTGAAATAGCGAAAGCCGGCGATCTGGCTCTTCGCGGTCGGCAGCACGCGACGGATCACCTGGTCAAACAGGAACTTCGAATAGCCGTAGACATTCAGCGGCGCCTCGACGTCGCGCTCCTCGACGAACCGCGTCGAGCCGCCGTAGATCGCCGCCGACGACGCGTACAGGAACTGCGTGCCCTGCGCGAGGCAGGTGTCGAGCACCGCGCGGCTGTAGCGGAAGTTGTTGTCCATCATGTAGCGGCCGTCGGTTTCCATCGTGTCCGAACAGGCGCCTTCGTGGAATACCGCGCGTACCTTGCCGAAATCGCCGCGTGCGAAGCGTTCGACGAATTCCGTTTTGTCCAGATAGTCGTCGATCTCGCAATCGACGAGATTCCGGAACTTGTCCGCGCGCGTCAGGTTGTCGACCGCGATGATGCGCGTCTCGCCGCGCTCGTTGAGCGCCTTGACGATGTTCGCGCCGATAAAACCGGCTGCGCCGGTGACGATGAGGGTCATGATCGTCCTGCCTGAAAAGTGCGAGCCATGCGTGCGGCGCGCTCGTCGCGCCACCGCATGCGCTCAGTGAAACAGTTCGTCGTAGTCCACCGTGGCCGTGCCGAGCTTGCCGACCACGATGCCTGCCGCGCGATTCGCGAGCACGACGGCATCGACGAGCGGCACACCTGCGCCGAGCATCGTCGCGACCGTCGCGATCACGGTATCGCCCGCGCCCGACACGTCGAACACCTCGCGCGCGAGCGCTGGTGCGTGCAGTTCGCCGTCGGCGGAAAACAGCGTCATCCCTTCTTCCGAACGCGTGAGCAGCAGCGCGTCGATGTCGAGCTCCGCGCGCAGCTTCGCAACGCGCGCGCGCAGATCGTCTTCCGACTTCCACTGCCCGACCACTTCACGCAGTTCCGCGCGATTCGGCGTGATCAGCGACGCACCACGATAGCGTGCCCAGTCGTCGCCCTTCGGGTCGACGAGGACGGACTTGCCGGCCGCACGCGCTTTCTCGATCATCGTCGTGACGTGCGTCAGGCCGCCTTTCGCGTAATCCGACATCAGCACGACGGCATGCTGCGGCAGCAGCGCATCGAAACGCGCGAGCCCCGCGAGCAACACCTCGTGCGTCGGCATGGCCTCGAAGTCGACGCGCAGCAGTTGCTGCTGGCGCGCGAGCACGCGCAGCTTGATCGTGGTCGGCAGCGCCGGGTCGCGCTCGAGATGCGGCGTCACGCCGCTGCTGCCGAGCAGTTCGACGATCCGCTCGCCGGGTTCGTCGCAACCGACGACGCACAGCAGCCCGGCCTGTCCGCCGAGCGTCACGGCGTTGCGCGCAACGTTCGCTGCACCGCCAAGGCGCTCTTCCTGACGCTGCACGTGCACGACCGGCACCGGCGCTTCAGGCGAAATGCGATCGACGTTGCCGAACCAGTAACGGTCGAGCATCACGTCGCCGACGACCAGCACGCGCGAGCGCGCGAGCTGCTCGCGCGGCACCGGAACGACTTCGCGAAGAGTATTCATCGTAGGGTCAGCCACGGGTGGACAACTGGGGATCGACATACGGCCGGCCGATCGCGTAATAGTCGATGCCCAGTTCGGCCATCGCATCCGGCTCATAGAGGTTGCGCCCGTCGAAGATCACCGGCGCCTTCAATTCGGCCTTCAGGCGCGTGAAGTCGGGGCTCCGGAATTCCTTCCACTCGGTCACGATCACGAGTGCGTCCGCGCCCGTCACGGCGATGTCCTGCGTCTCGACGAGATGCAGCCGCGCCAGCGCGTCCGGATTGGTGCCGAAATCGAGCGCAAACACGCGCCGTGCCTCGTCGACCGCGACCGGATCGTACGCACGCACGGTCGCGCCGCGTTCGAGCAGCGCGGCGATCAGGCGGCGGCTCGGCGCCTCGCGCATGTCGTCGGTGTTCGGCTTGAACGCCAGGCCCCAGACCGCGAACTCGCGGCCGGTCAGGTCAACGCCGAAGCGCTGCTCGATCTTGCCGATCAGCACGTCCTTCTGCGCATGGTTGGCCGCCTCGACGGCTTCCAGGATGCGCAGCGGCTGGCCGTTCTCGCCTGCGGTGCGAATCAGCGCCTGGACGTCCTTCGGGAAGCACGAGCCGCCGTAGCCGACGCCAGCGTACAGGAAATGATAGCCGATGCGCGGATCGGAGCCGATCCCGCGGCGCACGGCCTCGATGTCCGCGCCGACCTTGTCGGCGAGATTCGACATCTCGTTCATGAACGAGATACGCGTTGCAAGCATCGCGTTCGCCGCATATTTCGCGAATTCGGCCGAGCGCACGTCCATGTAAATCGTGCGCTCGTGGTTGCGGTTGAACGGCGCGTAAAGCTTCTTCATCTTCTCGCGCGCGATCGTGCCCGTCTCGTCGTCGTCGACACCGATGATGATCCGGTCCGGACGCATGAAGTCTTCGACCGCGGCGCCTTCCTTCAGGAACTCCGGGTTCGATACGACCGAGAAGCGATGCGCGACGCTGCCTGCCAGACCACGGGCGGCAAGCGCCTCGTCGACCACGCCGCGCACGCGCTGCGCGGTGCCGACCGGCACCGTCGACTTGTCGACGATCACCTTGAAGCCCGTCATGTGGCGGCCGATGTTGCGCGCGGCTTCGAGCACGTACTGCAGGTCGGCCGAGCCGTCCTCGTCGGGCGGCGTGCCGACGGCGATGAACTGGATCTCGCCGTGCGCGACGCTCGCCTCGATGTCGGTCGAGAAGCGCAGGCGCCCGGCCGCGCGGTTGCGCGCGATAATGTCCAGCAGCCCCGGTTCGTGAATCGGCATCCCGCCGTTGTTCAGGATGTCGATCTTGCGCGGATCGACGTCGAGACAGAATACGTCGTGACCGATCTCAGCGAGGCAGGCGCCCGTGACGAGACCGACATAGCCGGTGCCGATGATGGTGATTTTCATAGATGTTCCGGTACTTCCCGGTAATTGACTAACTTGGCCGCCGGGACGAGCCCGGCGGCAACCGCAGCGCGTTGGCTCCGCGTGCCGGGATCAGCCCGGCATCGCAGGTTCGACGCGGCGCGGCGCATAGGTTTCCCAGCCGCTGCATCCGGGGCACTGCCAATAGAAAAGCCGTGCCCGGAAACCGCAATTCTGGCACGTATACCGTGGCAGATTCTTCGTGCGCTGCTTGATCAGCGCACGCATCATTTCAAGTTCCTTACGGCGCGGCTCGTCGGCTGCGGCGATTTGCGCATCGAGCAGATGCAGCATCCCCGACAGGTTCGGCGACTTCTCCATTTGCGCACGCGCGAGCGTGTGCGCCGCCTCCTGGCCACGCAACCCCGCGAGGTGCTGGTACGCGATGTCGAGCAGGTCGTTCGACGGATAGCGGTCAACATACCCCATCAGCAGCTCGGCGCCTTCGGCGTTCTTGCCGAGCGCGATATACGCCTTCATCAGCTTGTCGGCGACGAGCGGCAGATACGCCGGATTCTGCGCTTCGACGCGCTTCCAGTGCTCGATCGCGGCCGCATGATTGCCCTCCGCTTGCGCCGCGTCGCCGGACAGGACCGTCGCGCGAACGTTCTGCGGGTTCACGGTCAGCGCCAGGCGCAGCTGCTCGGCTGCCGCTGCCGCGTTCTTGCGCTGCAGCGCGTCCTGCGCGAGTTCGCAGTGGAACTGCGCAATTTCGACGCCGAGCGGCTTGTCGCTCATCGACTCGATGCGCTTCGCCGTATCGATCGACTTGTTCCAGTCCTTCTCGATCTCGTAGATCGTCAGCAGCGCCCGCTGCGCACCGAGCGCGTAATCGCCGTCGGCGAGCTTGTGAAACGCCTCCTCGGCACGATCGAGCAGGCCGGCTTTCAGGAAATCCTGGCCGAGCTCGTACAGCGCGTGGTCGCGCTCGTTGACCGGCAGGTCCGTGCGGCTCAGCAGGTTCTGGTGCACCCGGATCGCGCGGTCGGTCTCGCCGCGGCGGCGGAACAGGTTACCGAGCGCGAAGTGCAGTTCGACCGTCTCGGGATCGAGCTTGGCGACCTCGATGAACGCGTCGATCGCCTTGTCGGGTTGTTCGTTCAACAGAAAATTCAGGCCGCGAAAATACGATCGCGGCAGGTTGGCGCTCTCCGACAGGAGATTCTTCAGGTCATAGCGTGACGCCGCCCAACCCAGCGCGAACGCCACCGGAATCGCGAGCAACCACCAGAAATCCAGATCCATGCGAAATATCGAAGCAGAGACGAAAACCGCGCGATTATCGCGCGGCGTCCGTGTTAAATGACGGGCGGCATCGGCGGCTGGTCGATGACGGCCGGCGTTTCGCGTGCCGCACGCAGATCGCGCTTCAGGCGCCCGTTCTCGAGACGCAGGCGAAAGATCGAAGGCAGCGCGGACAGCAGGCCGGCCAGCAGCCCCACGGCGAAGAACGCGAGGCCGATCAGGATCAGCGGCGCTTGCCATGAATAGCCGGCAACGAAATTCAGCGTCGCGGTTTGCGTATTGGCCAGCGCAAGCACCAGCAGCAGTACGAACACCAATACCCGGATCAGCCAGACGATAAACTTCATGAAGCCCTCTCTTTGTTGAGGTTTGCCGCGGCGCGCGACTCCCCTTCGTCGCACCGAATCGACCCGTATTGTAAAGGATGCGTTTCCGCGCCTGCGCAGATCCTGCGCGCACCCGTTGCGCGGCGATCGCCGAAAATGAAAAAAGCGCCCGCAAGGGGCGCTTTTCTTTTCAGCCTTCGCCGGATGGGTTCCGGGCAAACCGGATGACGCTCAACGCTCGTCGTCCGGATCGTCAGCCTTCAGCGGTTCACCGGCGCGGCCGTCGACGCGTTCCCGCAATTCCTTGCCAGGCTTGAAGTGCGGCACGAACTTCTCGGGCACCTGCACTTTCTCCCCTGACTTCGGATTGCGTCCGACGCGTGCCGGGCGACGGTTGAGGCCAAAGCTGCCGAAACCCCGAATTTCAATGCGATGCCCTTTCGCCAGGGCGTCAGACATCGCATCGAGCATCGTTTTCACCGCGAAATCCGCATCCTTGAGGACAAGTTGCGGAAATCGCGATGCCAGCTGCGCGACCAACTCGGATTTGGTCATACTTCAGCAGACCTCGTAAGGCTTACTGGTTCTGGCCGTCGAGCTTCGCCTTCAGCAGCGCGCCGAGGTTGGTCGTACCGGTCGCAGCAGCGCTCGAGTCCGACTGCAGGCCGCGGATCGCTTCCTGTTGTTCAGCCGAATCCTTCGCCTTGATCGACAGGTTGATGCCGCGCGACTTGCGATCGATGTTGATCACCATCGCGTTGACCTTGTCGCCTTCCTTCAGCACGTTGCGTGCGTCTTCGACGCGATCCTGCGAGATTTCCGATGCGCGCAGGTAGCCTTCGATGTCGCCCGTCAGCGTAACGACCGCACCCTTCGCATCGACCGTCTTCACGACGCCGTCGACGATCGAGCCCTTGTCGTTCATTGCAACGTAGTTGCTGAACGGGTCGCCTTCGAGCTGCTTGATGCCGAGCGAAATACGTTCCTTCTCGACGTCGATACCGAGCACGATGGCTTCGACTTCGTCGCCCTTCTTGTACTTGCGAACAGCTTCTTCGCCAGCTTCGCTCCACGACAGGTCCGACAGGTGAACCAGGCCGTCGATGCCGCCCGGCAGACCGATGAACACGCCGAAGTCGGTGATCGACTTGATTGCGCCCGTGATCTTGTCGCCCTTCTTGAAGTTGCGGCTGAAGTCATCCCACGGATTCGGCTTGCACTGCTTCATGCCGAGGCTGATACGACGACGGTCTTCGTCGATCTCGAGGACCATGACTTCGACTTCGTCGCCCAGCTGGACAACCTTCGACGGTGCGACGTTCTTGTTGGTCCAGTCCATTTCCGACACGTGGACGAGGCCTTCGATGCCCGATTCCACTTCGACGAATGCGCCGTAGTCGGTGATGTTCGTGACCTTGCCGAACAGGCGCGTGCCCGACGGGTAACGGCGCGAGATGCCTTCCCACGGATCGTCGCCCAGTTGCTTGATGCCCAGCGAGACGCGGTTCTTCTCTTGGTCGAACTTGAGGATCTTCGCGGTGACTTCCTGGCCAACCGACAGGACTTCGCTCGGGTGACGCACACGACGCCATGCGATGTCGGTGATGTGCAGCAGGCCGTCGATGCCGCCGAGGTCGACGAACGCGCCGTAGTCGGTGATGTTCTTGACCACGCCGTTGACGATCGCGCCTTCCTTCAGCGTCTCGAGCAGCTTCGCGCGCTCTTCGCCTTGCGTGGCTTCGATCACTGCACGACGCGACAGCACGACGTTGTTACGCTTGCGATCGAGCTTGATCACGCGGAACTCGAGCGTCTTGCCTTCGTACGGGGTCGTGTCCTTGACCGGACGCGTGTCGACCAGCGAACCCGGCAGGAACGCGCGGATGCCGTTGACCATCACGGTCATGCCGCCCTTCACCTTGCCGGTGATCGTGCCGGTGACGAGTTCGTTGTTGTCGAGAGCCTTTTCCAGCGACAGCCACGATGCAAGGCGCTTCGCCTTGTCGCGCGACAGGATCGTGTCGCCATAGCCGTTTTCGAGTGCGTCGATCGCGACGGACACGAAATCGCCCGACTGCACCTCAACCTCGCCCTGATCGTTCAGGAATTCCTCGATCGGAATGTAAGCCTCGGACTTCAGGCCTGCATTGACGACCACGAAGTTGTGGTCGACGCGCACGACTTCGGCGGAAATCACTTCGCCGGCGCGCATGTCTTGGCGGGTCAGCGACTCTTCGAACAGAGCCGCGAAAGATTCAGTATTCGGGTTGGAGGTTTGCAGGTCGGACATAAAAATCTGATTGTGCATGGCTCGCTGTGCCACGCCGGCCGGAATGGCAGGCTGAAAGGGCCAGATCGAAGACCACACGGGGTTAAGGGTTCGAAACACGCTCCGCGCTTGCGACGCGGGGCACCTACCGCTGCTCGCCTTCTCAGGCGGGCTGGCCGAGCGCCCGATACCACTGCAGCACCTGGCCGACTGCTTCGTCGACCGAAAGTGCCGACGTATCGAGCAGCTTGGCATCTGCCGCGGGCTTCAGCGGTGCGGCCGCGCGATTGCTGTCGCGCGCGTCACGATCACGAAGATCCCGGAGCAAGTCATCTATATTAGCAGAAAAACCTTTTTGCATCAATTGCTTATGCCGTCTGGTCGCGCGCGCCTCGGCGCTGGCCGTCAGGAACACCTTCAGCACGGCGTCCGGGAAGATCACGGTGCCCATGTCGCGCCCGTCCGCGACGAGGCCTGGCGTCTTGCGGAACGCGCGCTGGCGCGCGACGAGCGCGGTGCGCACGGGCCCGTGCACGGCAATCGCCGATGCGCGGTTGCCGACCGCTTCGGCACGGATGTCGTTCGACACATCGACACCGTCGAGCTGCGCGCAGCCTTCGCGGAACGTGATGTGGAGATCGTCGATCAGTTTCACCAGCGCGTCGATGTCCTCCGCGTCAATGCCGTAGCGCACGCTCGCGAGCGCGGCGAGCCGGTACAGCGCGCCGCTGTCGAGCAGGTGGAAGCCAAGGTGCGCGGCGACGAGCGCGGCGACGGTGCCCTTGCCGGAAGCAGTCGGGCCGTCGATCGTGATGACGGGAGTCGGGTGAAAGGGTCGGGTCGATTTCATCGGAACAAATGGGTCAGGCTTTGGCGAGCGCGGCGAAGCGGTCGAAATAGTCGGGGAACGTCTTGCCGACGCACTTCGGATCGTTGATCCGCACGGGCACGCCGCCCAGGCTGACGAGCGAGAAGCACATCGCCATCCGGTGATCGTCGTACGTGTCGATCGCCGCGTTCGGCGTGAGCTTTTCCGGCGGCGTGACGACGAGGTAGTCAGGGCCTTCCTCGACGATCGCGCCGACCTTGCGCAGCTCGGTCGCCATCGCGGCGATGCGGTCGGTTTCCTTCACGCGCCAGCTCGCGATGTTGCGCAGCGTGCTCGTGCCGTTCGCGAACAACGCCGCGACTGCAATGGTCATCGCCGCATCGGGGATCAGGTTGAAGTCCATGTCGATCGGCTCGAGCTTGCCGTGGTCGTGGCCGATACCGCGCACGTCGATCCAGTCGTCGCCCATCGTCACGTTCGCGCCCATCTGCATCAGCGCGTTCGCGAAACCGACGTCACCCTGGATGCTCGCCCGCCCCACGCCTTCGACGCGCAGCGGGCCGCCGCCAAGTGCGCCGGCCGCGAGGAAGTACGATGCGGACGACGCATCGCCCTCGACCATGATCCGCCCCGGCGAGCGGTAGCGGACGCCGGCCGGCACGACGAAGCGCTGCCAGCCGTCGCGCTCGACGGCCACGCCGAAGCGCTCCATCAGCCGGATCGTGATGTCGATGTACGGCTTCGAGATCAGCTCGCCGTCGACCTCGACGACGACCTTGCCGTCCTTCGCCTTCACGAGCGGCAGCGTCATCAGCAGCGCCGTGAGGAACTGGCTCGACACGTCGCCACGCACGCGGATCGGCGCGTCGACGGAAATGTTCGCGGGCTTGATTCGCAGCGGCGGGTAGCCTTCGTTCAGCTCGTAGTCGATCTGCGCGCCGATCTGCCGCAGGCCGTCGACAAGATCGCCGATCGGCCGCTCGTGCATGCGCGGCACGCCGTGCACGCGATAGTCGCCGCCGTTCACCGCGAGCGCGGCGGTCAGCGGCCGCACGGCCGTGCCCGCGTTGCCGAGGAACAGGTCGGCCGTCTTCGCGGTGAACGCACCGCGCGTGCCCGTGACGACACAGGTGTCGCCATCGCGCGCGAGCCTCACCCCGAGCTTGCCAAGTGCGTCGAGCATCACGCGCGTGTCGTCGGAGTCGAGCAGGTTGGTGATCGTCGTTTCGCCTTCGGCAAGCGCCGCGAGCAGCAGCACGCGGTTCGAAATGCTCTTCGAGCCGGGCAGGCGCACGGTGCCCGATGCGCTGGAGTATGGGCCGAGATCGAGATAGTCCATGGGAATCGTCCTGTTATTTCTTGACCGGTTCGGCAGCGGGCGCACCACCGCGCTCCTGCCATGCCTTGCGCGCCGCGCGCGAGCGCGTGAACACCGCTTCGAGCGCCGCGCCGTCACCGGCGTCGATCGCCGCGCGCAGCCGCGCGAGCACGCGCGTATAGCCATCGAGTTCGTCGAGCAGCGCCGCGCGGTTCGCGACGCACACGTCGCGCCACATCTCCGGGCTCGACGCCGCGATGCGCGTGAAATCGCGGAAGCCGCCCGCCGCGTACGAGAATTTCAGTTCCGCATCGGCCTCGCCGAGGATCTGTTCGACGAGCGCGAACGACAACACGTGCGGCAGATGGCTGATCGACGCAAACACGCGATCGTGCTGCTCCGTGCTCATCGTGCGCACGTCAGCGCCGGTCGCGCGCCACATCGCGTCGATCCGCGCGACCGATTCGATTGCATTCTCCGGCAGCGGGCACAGCACGACGTTGCGGCCGACGTACAGATCCGGCAACGCGGCCTCGACGCCGCTCGACTCACGACCGGCGATCGGATGCCCCGGCACGAACTGCGCGATCCGCGCGCCGAGCGCTTCGCGCGCGGCCGCGACGACGTCGGACTTGGTGCTGCCCGCATCGGTGACGATCGTCGCCGCTTCAAGCCACGGCGCGATGCGCGCGAGCAACGGCCCCGTCTGCGCGACGGGCGCCGCCAGCAGCACGAGATCGGCGCCTGCGAGCGCGTCACGCAGTTGCACGTCGTCGTCGAGCGCCGCCGCCCGGTCGATCACGCCGAGCGCAAGCGCACGCTCGACCGAAGGACGTGAACGGCCCACGCCGACAACCTCGCCCGCGCCGCCTGGCGCGCGCTCGCGCAGTGCGCGGGCCAGCGATCCGCCGATCAGGCCGACGCCGAAGATGACCAGTTTGTTGAATGCAAAGCCTGACACGACAAGAGCCAAGTTACGCGCGCGGGACGACGCCCGCCACGCGGAATTCCAGATTCCGGGCAACAGGCCCGCATCCGGCACAACCTGCGCCGGATGCCGCCCGAACCCGCCTTCGGCAGCGCCGACCGGCCTGCCCTGCCCGCCCCCAACGCCTGCGCGAACAAGCGACGGGCCGCGGCGCATCAGCGTGCGCGCGGATACGAACCGAGTATCTTCAGGAACGCGGCCTTCTGGCCGAGTTCCGCGAGCGCGGCCGCAACTGCCGCATCGTCCCGATGCCCTTCGATGTCGATGTAGAAGTAGTACTCCCATGTGCCGACGCGCGCCGGGCGCGACTCGAAGCGCGTCATCGACACGCCGTGCCGTGCGAGCGGCTCGAGCAGCTTGAATACGGCGCCCGGCTCGTTCTTCACCGACACGATCAGCGACGTCTGGTCATGACCGCTTTGCCCCGCCGGCTGCTTGCCGATGATCACGAAACGCGTGCGGTTGTGCGGATCGTCCTGGATCAGCGAGAACGCGATCTGCAAGCCGTAATGCGCGGCCGCGCGGTCGCCCGCGATCGCCGCGACGGTCGGATCGGCCGCCGCGAGACGCGCGGCCTCCGCGTTGCTCGCTACCGCCTGCCGCTCGAGCTGTGGTGCATTCGCCGCGAGCCACTGCTGGCATTGCGCGAGCGCCTGCGCATGTGCACAGACGCGTTTCACGCCGTCGAGCGTGCCGCTCTGCGTCAGCAGGTTGTGATGGATCGGGAGCGCGAGCTCGCCGCTGATCAGCAGTTGTGTCTGCAGCAGCAGGTCGAGCGTTCGCGACACGGCGCCTTCGGTCGAGTTCTCGACCGGCGCAATGCCGAAAGCGGATGCGCCGGCCTCGACCGAGCGGAACACCTCGTCGATCGACGGGCACGGCAGCCCTTCGATCGACTGGCCAAAGTACTCGAACATCGCCTGCTCGCTGTACGTGCCGACCGGCCCAAGGAACGCGACGTGGATCGTCTGCTCGAGTGCACGGCTCGCGGCCATGATCTCGCGCCAGATGGCACTGATATGTTCGCTCGCGAGCGGCCCCGCGCTCATGTCCTGCAGCCGCGCGATCACCTGCAGCTCGCGCTCCGGCCGGAACACCGGCGCGTTGAAATGCTTCTTGACCTCGCCCACCTCCAGCGCCACCGCGGCGCGCTGGTTCAGGAGCGCGATCAGCTGCGCGTCGATCGCATCGATGCGATCGCGCAGCGGTTTCAGGCGGGAATTCAGTTCGTCGTCCATGCGTTTTGCCGTGCTGTTTGAACAGCGCCGCCGTCAGGCGCCGCGCTGCTCGAAGTCCTTCATGTACTCGACGAGCGCTTTCACGCCCTCGAGCGGCACCGCGTTGTAGATCGACGCCCGCATGCCGCCGACGGACTTGTGGCCCTTCAGCTGCAGCAGCCCGCGCGCCTTTGCGCCGGCAAGGAAGTCTTCGTTGCGCGTTTCGTCGGCCAGGAAAAACGGCACGTTCATCCGCGAACGCGCTGCCGGCTCGACCTTGTTCAGGTAGAAGCTGCTCGCATCGATCGTGTCGTAGAGCAGCTTCGCTTTTTCGATATTGCGGGCCTCGATCGCTTCGAGGCCACCCTGCCGCTTCAGCCACTGGAATACCAGGCCCGCGATGTAGATCGCGTAGGTGGGCGGCGTGTTGTACAGCGAGTTGTTCGCGGCGATGGTCTTCCATTCGAACGCGGACGGGCAGATCGACAACGCGCGGTCGAGCAGATCCTCGCGCACGATCACGAGCGTCACGCCGGCCATCCCGATGTTCTTCTGCGCGCCGCCGAACAGCACGCCGTACTTCGCGACGTCCATCGGACGCGACAGGATGTGCGACGAGACGTCCGCGACCAGCGGCACGTCACCGAGATCGGGAATCTCGAACGTCTCGACGCCGTCGATCGTCTCGTTGGTGCACAGATGCACGTACGCCGGATCGTCCGACAGCTGCCATTCGGCGCGCGCGGGCGCACGCGTGAAGCCGTCTTCGGTCTTGCCGGTCGCGGCGAGATGCGGCGTGCCGTATTTCCTGGCTTCGCTGAACGACTTCTGCGACCACGAGCCCGTGACGACGAAGTCGGCCGTCTTGCGCGACCCGAGCAGGTTCATCGGCACGATCGCGTTTTCCGCGATACCGCCCCCCTGCAGGAACAGGATCCGGTGACTGGCCGGCACGCCGAGCAGGTCACGCAGGTCGGTCAGCGCGGCCTCGTGGATCGACATGAATTCCTTGCCGCGATGGCTCATCTCCATCACGCTCATGCCGCTGCCGTGCCAGTCGAGCATTTCGTCGGCAGCTTGCCGCAGCACTTCCTCGGGCATCGCCGCAGGGCCGGCGGAGAAATTAAAGACGCGCATCGTGAAAACCTCGGAGGGACGCGACCGGCTCGCCGCCGGCAGAACGCGCCAGAAAAGAAATGGCCGCTTGCGCTCGCGCGCAAACGGCCATTATCGCACTGTCGCCAGGCTCCCGCCAAACCCGGCCGAACGGCCGGGGGGCGTGCCTGGACGGCTTTACTTGCCCGGCTTGACTGCTGCGACTTCCTTGTCAGCCTGCGTGCGCGTTGCCTGGATAGCTTGCGGCATGTACTTCTGCATCAGGCCGTTGACCACGTCGCGACCGACCTGATCCTGAACCTGGATGAACTTGCGGCCCGTCGGGCTCTTGTAGAACGTCGTCAGATCCTTGATCTCCGACGTGCTGTAGTACTTCGCGTATGCGTCGTACTGAGCCGACATCGCGTCGTTCTGGAACTGTTGCGTACCGAACACCTTGCCTGCGCCGTCAACCAGCTTCGGCACTGCGTTCTTCTGCAGCGTCGGAACGGCAGCCTGCTTCTGCTTGTCGTTCAGCGTCTTGTTTTCCGACAGTGCGTCCGACAGGATCGCCGGCACGAGCTGCTTGGCCTGCATTTCGGCGCTGTTGCCGATTGCCGACACGAGCTTCGGCGCATCGATCGCGTCGAGCAGATCCTTGATCGCTGCCTTCTTGTCGGCGTCGATCGGCGCAGCTGCCGCGGCGGGTGCCGGTGCGGAATTCGACAGCGCTTGCGCCATCGCGAACGTCGGCACCAGTGCAGCCAGCAGGACCAGTTGCTTGAATTGCTTTTGCATCATCACTCCCTTTTGGAAATATGAATGGTTGCTCGCCGGCCGCGGCGCTTCACGCCCGCGGCGGCCAGAGTCTCATCCGTTCTTCAGGCTTCGCCGTCCGACGCCTCGTCGGCCTCGCCATCGCCCTCTTCGGCCTCCGCGATCTGCTGCAGGCCAGAGAGCTTGGTACCCTCATCGAGACTGATGAGTGTAACACCTTGCGTGGCACGCCCCATCTCGCGAATCTCGGAGACGCGGGTGCGAATCAACACGCCGGCCGTCGTAATCAGCATGATCTGATCCTCGGCGTCGACGAGCGTCGCGGCCACGACCTTGCCGTTGCGCTCGGACGTCTGGATCGCGATCATACCCTTCGTACCACGGCCGTGGCGCGTGTACTCGGTGATCGGCGTGCGCTTGCCGTAGCCGTTCTCGGTCGCGGTGAGCACGGTCTGCTCCTCGCTGCCCGCGACCAGCATCGCGATGACCTGCTGCCCGTCGTCGAGCTGCATGCCGCGCACACCGCGCGCCTCGCGCCCCATCGGACGCACGTCGTTCTCGTCGAAGCGCACGGCCTTGCCGGCGTCGGAGAACAGCATCACGTCGTGCGCGCCGTCTGTGATCGACGCACCGATCAGGAAATCGCCGTCGTCGAGGCCGACCGCGATGATGCCCTTCTTCATCGGACGGCTGAATGCTTCGAGCGGCGTCTTCTTCACGGTGCCGAGCGACGTCGCCATGAAGATGAACTTGTCGGCCGAGAATTCCTTGACCGGCAGCACGACGTTGATCTTCTCGCCCTCCTGCAGCGGGAACATGTTGACGATCGGGCGGCCGCGCGAGTTGCGCGAGCCCTGCGGCACTTCATAGACCTTGACCCAGTACACGCGGCCGCGGTTCGAGAAGCACAGGATGTAATCGTGGGTGTTCGCGATGAACAGCGTCTCGATCCAGTCGTCTTCCTTCATCTGCGTCGCCTGCTTGCCGCGACCGCCGCGCTTCTGCGCGCGGTACTCGGACAGCGGCTGCGACTTCACGTAGCCCGCATGCGACATCGTGACGACCATGTCCTGTGGCGTGATCAGATCTTCGGTGTTCAGCTCGGTCGCGTTCAGTTCGATCTTCGAGCGGCGCGCGTCGCCGAACTCGGCCTTCACCGTGGTCAGTTCCTCGCCGATCATCGTCGTGATCCGCTCGGGGCGCGCGAGGATGTCCAGCAGGTCGGCGATCTGCGCCATCACTTCGCGGTACTCGCCGATGATCTTGTCCTGCTCGAGGCCGGTCAGGCGCTGCAGACGCATCTGCAGGATTTCCTGGGCCTGCGTGTCGGACAGGCGGTACAGGCCGTCGCCCTGCATGCCGAACGCCGGATTCAGACCTTCCGGGCGGTACGCGGAGCGGCCGCCGACCGCCGCGTTCTCGCTCTCGGCGCGCGTGAGCATCTCGCGCACGAGCGACGAATCCCACGGCTTCGCCATCAACTCCGCTTTCGCGATCGGCGGCGTCGGCGCAGCCTTGATGATCGCGATGAACTCGTCGATGTTCGCAAGCGCGACCGCGAGACCTTCGAGCACGTGGCCACGTTCGCGGGCCTTGCGCAGTTCGTAGATCGTGCGGCGCGTCAGCACTTCGCGCCGATGCGACAGGAAGCACTGCAGGATTTCCTTCAGGTTCAGCAGCTTCGGCTGGCCGTCGACGAGCGCGACCATGTTCATGCCGAACGTATCCTGGAGCTGCGTCGCCTTGTACAGGTTGTTCAGCACCACTTCCGGCACTTCACCGCGCTTGAGCTCGATCACGACACGCATGCCGCTCTTGTCGGACTCGTCGCGGATGTCGGAAATGCCTTCGAGCTTCTTCTCGTTGACAAGCTCGGCGATCCGCTCGAGCAGCGAACGCTTGTTCACCTGGTACGGCAGCTCGTCGACGATGATCGCCATCCGCTGGCCGCGGTCGATCTCCTCGAAGTGCGTGGCCGCACGCATCACGACGCGCCCGCGCCCGGTGCGGTAGCCGTCGCGCACGCCGGCGACGCCGTAGATGATGCCGGCCGTCGGGAAATCCGGCGCCGGGATGATCTCGATCAGCTCGTCGATCGTCGCTTCCGGGTTGCCCAGCAGGTGCTGGCACGCGTCGACGACTTCGTTCAGGTTGTGCGGCGGGATGTTGGTCGCCATGCCGACCGCAATACCCGACGAGCCGTTGATCAGCAGGTTCGGGATGCGCGACGGCAGGACCGACGGCTGCGTTTCATTGCCGTCGTAGTTCGGCTCGAAATCGACCGTTTCCTTGTCGATGTCGGCGAGCAGCTCGTGACCGATCTTCGCCATGCGAATTTCGGTGTAACGCATCGCCGCGGCATTGTCGCCGTCGATCGAGCCGAAGTTGCCTTGCCCGTCGATCAGCATGTAGCGCAGCGAGAAATCCTGCGCCATCCGCACGATCGTGTCGTAGACCGCGGTGTCGCCGTGAGGGTGGTACTTACCGATCACGTCACCGACGATACGCGCCGACTTCTTGTACGCGCGGTTCCAGTCGTTGTTCAGTTCGTGCATCGCGAACAACACGCGCCGATGCACGGGCTTCAGGCCATCGCGGACATCCGGGAGGGCACGTCCGACGATCACGCTCATCGCGTAATCGAGATACGAACGGCGCATTTCCTCCTCGAGGGAGGTGGGCAGGGTCTCTTTGGCGAATTGATCCATGTATCCGTATCGTTTCGGAGCGAAGACGGCGAACGCCTTTCGCGTGGGCGCTGCATGCGCAACGCAACGCGAGATTCTAACATGCGCCCATCAGCCGCCAATTCGCCTCCCCCTCTATATATAAATAGCGAAAATCGCAGCCGCGGCGAACTGGCCGGAACTTGCCCACCGCAATTGCACCCGACTCGGCGCCACCGGCGATCGCCTCGCACTTGTTGCTCGCACGCGAGTAAACAAATGCAGTCACCAGCGCAATTTCGCCACCACACTCTTGACAATCTCTGAAAGTTACGGCAGGTCGGTGTTGCGCATGCACCACAAACGTTGAGGCGATCTTAGGGTGGGGAGGATTTTTTTTCGTAGGAAGGGAACGATATGGCAAAATGCCAACGCACTGAAAGTTAGACGCTGCTCGAAGTCTACACAGAGCGGTGCCGCGTTTTTGTGCCGCACCAATGTTATACTTCGAGCAATGTATGACTTGTCACCGTCAACAGGCTCGCAGTAAACCTGCGGTAATCTCAATTTCGAGAGGAGAAATATGAATAAACTTTCAAAGCTCGCGTTCATTGCAGCTACCGCAGTTATGGCTGCATCCGCTTCGGCACAGTCGGTGCCGGCGTCGCGTCAAGCCGTCAATGACAACTGGGTGAACGGCACGGGCGAATGGGTGTGGATGAACGGTACGAACGAGCTCTGCTGGCGCGATGCGTTCTGGACGCCGGCCACCGCCAATGCGAAGTGCGATGGCGCACTGGTCGCTACAGCACCGCAACCGCCGGTCGCTCCGGTCGCTCCGGTCATCTCGAGCCAGAAGATCACGTATCAAGCTGACGCTCTGTTCGACTTCGACAAGGCAACGCTCAAGCCGCTGGGCAAGCAAAAGCTGGACGAACTGGCTGCGAAGATCGAAGGCATGAACACGGAAGTGGTCGTCGCAACGGGCTACACGGACCGCATCGGTTCGGACAAGTACAACGACCGTCTGTCGCTGCGCCGTGCGCAAGCCGTGAAGTCGTACCTGGTCAGCAAGGGTGTGCCGGCCAACAAGATCTACACGGAAGGCAAGGGCAAGCGCAACCCGGTTACGACTGGCTGCAACCAGAAGAACCGCAAGCAACTCATCGCCTGCCTCGCACCGGATCGCCGCGTGGAAGTCGAAGTGGTTGGTACGCAAGAAGTCCAGAAGACGACCGTTCCGGCAAACTAAGCCGCGGTTTTCGACTGCTTCAAAGCCCCGCTCCGGCGGGGCTTTTTCTTTGATGCCCGTCCAGGCGCTCGCCGCTTCGCCGCTCGTCCGCTTCTTATATACTCGGGGCTGACGAACCGCAGCACCGCCCTCCTCCCGTAGCCCGTTTGCCGACATGACCAACGCCGATCCGCACGAACTTCAGAAATTCAGCGACCTCGCCCATCGGTGGTGGGATCCGAATGCCGAATTCAAGCCGCTGCACGACCTGAACCCGGTCCGGCTCGGCTGGATCGATGCCCACGCGCACCTCGCCGGCAAGCGCGCGCTCGACATCGGCTGCGGCGGCGGCATCCTGTCCGAATCGATGGCCGGAATCGGTGCACAGGTGAAAGGCATCGACCTGTCGACCGAGGCACTCGGCGTCGCCGACCTGCACAGCCTCGAAAGCGGCATCTCGGTCGATTACGAGGCCATCGCCGCCGAGGCGATCGCCGCGCGCGAACCGGGCACCTACGATGTCGTCACGTGCATGGAAATGCTCGAGCACGTGCCGTCGCCCGGCGATGTCGTCGCCGCGTGTGCAACACTCGTGAAGCCGGGCGGCTGGGTGTTCTTCTCGACGCTGAACCGCAACCTGAAGGCTTACCTGTTCGCCGTGATCGGCGCGGAGTACATCGCGCAAATGCTGCCGAAGGGCACGCACGACTACGCGCGCTTCATCCGCCCGTCGGAACTGGCCGGCTTCGTGCGGGCAACGGATCTGCACATCGTGGAGATCAAGGGCATAACGTATCACCCGATCGGCAAGCGCTTCGCGCTGTCGAACGACACCGACATCAACTACCTCGTCGCGTGCCGTCGTGGCGCGTGACCTTCCAACCGGCATGACGACTCCCCTCTCGACCGCTCGGGCTGCACTCGACGAACCGCGCCTGCTGCACTGCGATGCCGTGCTGTTCGATCTGGACGGCACGCTCGCCGACACGGCCCCCGATCTCGCGGCTGCCGTCAACAAGATGCAACGCGTGCGCGACCTGCCCGAAACACCGCTTGACGTGCTGCGGCCGCTGGCCTCGGCCGGCGCGCGTGGCCTGCTCGGCGGCGCGTTCGGCATCGATCCGGCCACGCCCGGTTATGAAGCGATGCGCGACGAGTTCCTGGCCAACTACGCGACGGATCTGTGCGTGCATACAACGCTGTTCCCCGGCATTGGCGACGTGCTCGACGAACTCGACACGCGCGGCGTGCGCTGGGGCATCGTCACGAACAAGGCAATGCGGCTCACGGCGCCGCTCGTCGACCTGCTCGGCCTCGCGCCGCGCGCCGCCTGCGTCGTCGGGGGCGACACGACACCGCATCCGAAGCCGCACCCGGCCCCGCTGCTGCATGCGGCCGACCAGTTGACGCTCGCGCCTGCGCGCATCGTCTACGTCGGCGACGATCTGCGCGATATTCAAGCCGGCAGCGCCGCCGGCATGGCGACGGTCGCGGCTGCGTACGGCTATTGCGGCGACGGCGCCGCGCCGGCCGACTGGCAAGCGCAGCATCTCGTCGACACAACGCAGCAACTGCGCGAACTGCTGCGCGATGTTGGGCTATAATGATTGATCTTATCCGCGGGGGCGACCTGGTTTCGACAGGGGTTGTGAAGCGGCTAGGGCATGTCGAGGACCCGTCACCTCGTTAATCAATGGGAAAATCGTAACTGCAAACGACGATACGTTCGCACTGGCAGCCTAAGGGCCGCCGTCCTCTGCCTAGTTCACTGACGGGCTAGTGTCGCAAGACCGGTAGCAATACCGCCAGAGGTCATTTACGTCAGTTAAGCCCTGTCGGCGTCGCGACGCCAGGGTCGAAAACCTAGCGAATCGCCGTAGTGCAGCGTGTTCGTCCGCGTCGCTGCGGTTAAATCAAATGACTGAACTAAACATGTAGAACTAGTCGTAGAGCGCTTCTGGACGCGGGTTCGATTCCCGCCGCCTCCACCATATTCCGCGCTCGCCGCACGAACCCCGCATGACGCAAGTCTGCGGGGTTTTTTGTTGCCGGCGGAACGCATGCGCCCCTCTCCTTCCGAAAAAGCGCCCAGCCACGGATGGGACCGACGGAATGCCGCCGGACTTCCGGCGACAGGAGGTGGCGGATGTCCTGCCCCGCCCACGCAATCGTCGATCGCACCAGGCAGTGGCCCGCCCGGGCACTGCAGTGCCGGGCGCGACGCGTCGTCGCACCCGGCATTCACGCACACCGGGCGATGCGCGGTTTAGCTGCCGCGATAGAGCGACTTCATTTCCTCAGCGGTGGCCGGACGCACGCCCATTGCGCGCGAACCCGATGCCGATACGCCCTGCGCCTGTGCACCGTAACCGCTGGCGTCGGCGCCTTGCGCCAGCGCGCTGCGCTGTTGCTCTGCAACACGCGCCGTTGCAGCCTGGATCGCTTCCGGATAATGCGGATCTTCACCGCGAGCGGAGTTGTAACCTGCCTGCTGCAGTTGGACCAGTTCGGCACGAACCTGCGCGCGGGT
The DNA here is from genome assembly GCF_902833075.1 of Burkholderia sp. BCC0405. Lineage (NCBI taxonomy): Bacteria > Pseudomonadati > Pseudomonadota > Betaproteobacteria > Burkholderiales > Burkholderiaceae > Burkholderia > Burkholderia sp. BCC0405. The sequence continues at coordinate 209,099 of NZ_CADFEO010000004.1, read as the reverse complement.
GATCGTCGAGCCCGACTGAGCAAACGACACGACCGGGGCAACGAGAGCGGCAGCAATGACAACGGCTTGAACGAGCGACTTCATGATGACCTACCTCCAGATTTGTCTGTGTTCGCGGTGAACACCTTGTTCATCGCCGACAACCCGAAGTTTATGTAGGCAGATGCTTAAGAATAAGGCAGGTTTCTGGAAGACATCCTTCCTGATTTAAGGGTTAACCCTAAATCTAAATCACCTGTCAGGTCGGCGATGTGCATGCGCGGGCATCGCCCGGCGTCAAATCGCATGAAGATTCGACGGAAAGCAAAAGCCCCGCGAAGCGGCAACGCTTCGCGGGGCTCGGACAGAATCGGGATCGCACGGGATTCCGGCAGTAGCCAGTGAGCCAGGCCGATGCGCGGGCAGGCGCAATGCACGCCAGTCGAACTGGTGCCGCACGACTATCGTGCGGACGCGCCCGCCAGCCGCGTTACTGAGTATCCATCGGACACTTCAGGTTGCAGCCGTTCGGATCGCCCATGTCGCCCTTGCGGCGCAAGGCCGACTTCTTGCCGCTCTGGTATTTCTGCGACGGCGTTGACGCCGCGAACGGCATCTGCGGATGCTCGTTCAGGCGAAACTGTTCGCTCAGGATACCGCCGGGCACACCGGGGGAATTCTGCGCGAGCGCAAACGGCGAAACAGCGATCAGCAGCCCCGCGGTCAACGCTGCCGCGGCGAGGGGAACGGAAAATTTCATGGCGGGATGACGCTTGAACGGCGTGCTTGTTGGAACGTTGGTCAAGCGGCAAGCGTAGCGCAAATCCCTCGCTGCTGCACCGAGGCGCGATCGCGCCCGCGTTACCGGGAATTGCCCGCCGGCACGCTCGCGCCGTCGCCGCCGGCCAGCCCCGTCGCGATGCTCGTCAGCGTTCCGCACGCGGCCGGATCGTAGCCGTCGAGATGCGCGACGCGCTCGACGAAGCGCGCGTCGCGCAGCAGCGCCAGTACGCCGGCAAGCGGCCGCGCGTCGAGTCGCGCGCGTTCGCATGCGAAGTAATAGTCTTCGTCGACGACCGGGATGAAATCGAGCCCGAAATGGTGGGCGGCCGGCTCGACGCCGAAGCCGAGATCGGCCATTCCGCTGGCGACGAACGCCGCGATCGCTGAATGCGTGAGCTCGGCCGACGCGTAGCCGTCGATGCGCTCGGGATCGATGCCGATCGCGCGCAGCGCAAGATCCAGCAGCATGCGCGTGCCCGACCCCGGCTGGCGGTTGACGAAGCGGATGTCATTGCGCGCGAGATCCGCGAGCCCGCGAACCTGCTTCGGGTTGCCGCGCGCCACGAACAGCCCCTGCTGGCGCCGTGTCAGGTGGATCAGCACGTGGCGCGTATCGTCGAGCCACGGCCGGTAGATCTGTGCGCACTGCGCGCGAAACGCGCCGCTCGGCAGATGGAAGCCGGCCAGGTCGCACTCGCCGCGGGCCAGCGCCTGCACGGCCTCGACGCTCTCTCGATACTTGATGTCGACAGCCGCCTGCGCATCGACGAGCGCGGATACGAGCGTCGCGACCGCGTAGCCGTGCGACGCGTGGATGCGCACGGCGCCGTCGCGCTGAGCAAGCCGCCGGTTCAGGTCACTCGCCACTTCGGCCGCCAGCGTGCGCAGGTTCCCGTCGAGCCGGCTGCGCGCGAGGCGCTGCGCATCGACGACCGCCTGCCCGAGCGCCGACAGCGTCGAGCCCTTGCCACGCGCGGTTTCGATCAGTTCCCCGCCGATGCACGCCTCCAGCGCGCGCAGCATGCCCCACGCGTGCCGGTAGGACAGGCCTTTCGCTTGCGCGGCCTTCGCAATGCTGCCCGTGTCGGCCACGAGTTCGAGCAACGGCGCGACATCCGACAGGCTGGCCGCACGACCCTCCGTGTCGCGTACGGTCAGATACGCGTCGCATTCGATTCGAATCAATTATGCACTCCGATTTCCTATTGCGACCGCCAAATCTTCCGCTTATCGTTGATCAAAATCAATCAGAACGAAGTCGCGATGCGCACTATATGAATATCGAGCGCATATGAGACTTTGGAGGAGCACAGCTGATGTCCCCGAATTCCCAAGCGCCCGACGCGCTCGTCGAGCGCCATGCACGCGCCGGCCGGTCGCTCGTGGCGATCCTGCACGCGATCCAGGACGACACGGGTTACGTACCGCCAGGCTGCGTCGCGCCGCTCGCCCGCGCACTCAACCTGTCGCGTGCGGAAGTGCACGGCGTCCTGACTTACTACCACCACTTCCGCACCGCGCCGCCCGCGCGCGTGACGATCCAGATGTGCCGCGCCGAAGCGTGCCGCAGCATGGGCTGCGAAGCGCTGGCCGCGCATGCGGAAGCCCGTACGGGTTGCCGGTTCGACGCGGCGCACGGCAATGCCGCCGATGCGCATGCACCGGGTGACGTCGCGCTCGAATCGGTCTATTGCCTCGGACTGTGTGCGCAGTCGCCGTCGCTGACGGTCAACGGCGTGCTGCATGCCAAGGTCACGCCGGAGAAATTCGACGCGCTGCTTGCCGACGCGGTCGCCCATACCCCGGAGGCCGCATGACGACCCGCATCTACGTCCCGCGCGATTCGTCCGCGCTGGCACTCGGCGCCGACGCGCTCGCCGCTGCCATTACAGCGGAAGCCGAACGCCGCGGCGTCGCCGTCGAACTGGTCCGCAACGGTTCGCGCGGGCTGCTGTGGCTCGAGCCGCTCGTCGAGGTCGGCACGGCCGCCGGCCGTGTCGGCTATGCGAACCTGTCGGCCGCCGACGTGCCGGCCCTGTTCGACGCAAACTGGCTCGAAGGCGGCACGCATCCGAGCGGCGTCGGCCTCGTCGACGCACTGCCCTATCTCGCGCGCCAGCAACGCCTCACGTTCGCACGCATCGGCCTGACCGACCCGCTGTCGATCGACGACTACCTGCAATACCAAGGCCTCGCCGGCCTGAAAAACGCGCTCGCGCTCGACGGCGACGCGGCGTGCGAAACGCTGATCGAATCAGGGCTGCGCGGCCGTGGTGGTGCAGCGTTCCCGGCCGGTATCAAGTGGCGCACGGTCCGGCAAGCAAGCGCCGCGCAGAAATACATCGTCTGCAATGCAGACGAAGGCGATTCGGGCACCTTCTCCGACCGCTTGATCATGGAATGCGATCCGTATTGCCTGATCGAAGGAATGATCATCGCGGGTATCGCGACCGGCGCGACGGTCGGCTACATCTACGTGCGCAGCGAATACCCGCACGCGATCGCCACGCTCGAAGCCGCGATCGTCCGCGCACGCGAAGCCGGCTGGCTCGGCGAGCACGTGCTCGGCTCCGCGCATGCGTTCGAGCTGCACGTCGCGAAAGGCGCGGGCTCGTACGTGTGCGGCGAGGAAACGGCGCTGCTCGAATCGCTCGAAGGCAAGCGCGGCGTCGTCCGTGCGAAACCGCCGCTGCCCGCGCTCGCCGGCCTGTACGGGCAGCCGACCGTCATCAACAACGTGATCACGCTCGCAACGGCGCCCGTGATCTTCGCGCGCGGCGCCGCGTTCTATCGCGACTACGGGATGGGCCGCTCGCGCGGCACGCTGCCGTTTCAGCTCGCAGGCAACATCCGCTACGGCGGCCTCGTCGAGCTCGCGTTCGGCGTCACGCTGCGCGAGCTGCTGTTCGACTTCGGCGGCGGCACGGCCAGCGGCCGGCCCGCACGCGCCGCGCAGGTGGGCGGCCCGCTCGGCACCTACCTGCCCGACCATCAGTGGGACGTGCCGCTCGACTACGAAGCGTATACGGCGATCGGCGCGGTGGTCGGCCACGGCGGCATCGTGCTCCACGACGACACATCGAACCTCGCCGAGCTGGCCGAATACGCGATGAAGTTCTGCGCGATCGAATCGTGCGGCAAGTGCACGCCGTGCCGAATCGGTTCGACGCGCGGCGTCGAGACGATCGCGCGCATCCGTCACGGCGACACGTCGGAGCGGCAGGTCACGCTGCTGCGCGACCTGTGCGACACCATGCTGGCCGGTTCGCTGTGCGCAATGGGCGGCATGACACCCTACCCGGTGCTGTCCGCGCTCGACCATTTCCCCGAAGATTTCGGGCTCGCTGCCGGCAAGAATGCCGCGTCGGGTCCGGTCAAGGCTGCGGCCTGACCCAGAAGGAGCCCTGCATGTCCCTCGACACGAACAACGTCCGCCAAGGCGGCTGCGGCTCGGGCCAATGCGCGTGCAAGAGCGCCGCACAGGCGCGCACCCGCGACCCGTTCGAAGATACCGACTACGGCACGCCCCAGCGGCATGCCGATACCGACGTCACGCTCGAAATCGACGGCCAGGCGGTCACGGTGCCGGCCGGCACGTCGGTGATGCGTGCGGCGATCGAAGCCGGCGTCAACGTCCCGAAGCTCTGCGCGACCGATTCGCTCGAACCGTTCGGCTCGTGCCGGCTGTGCCTCGTCGAGATCGAAGGCCGGCGCGGCTATCCGGCGTCGTGCACGACACCTGCCGAAGCGGGCATGAAGGTGCGCACGCAGTCGGACCGGCTGCAGTCGCTGCGTCGCAACGTGATGGAGCTGTACATCTCCGACCATCCGCTCGATTGCCTCACCTGCCCCGCCAACGGTGACTGCGAGCTGCAGGACATGGCAGGCGTCGTCGGGCTGCGCGAAGTGCGTTACGGCTTCGACGGCGCGAATCATCTGCGCGACAAAAAGGACGAATCGAATCCGTACTTCACGTACGCCCCGTCGAAGTGCATCGTCTGCAACCGCTGTGTACGCGCCTGCGAGGAAACGCAGGGCACGTTCGCGCTGACGATCGCCGCACGCGGCTTCGAATCGCGCGTCGCCGCAGGCGAAAGCGAATCGTTCATGGCGTCGGAATGCGTGTCGTGCGGCGCATGCGTCGCCGCCTGCCCGACCGCCACGCTGCAGGAAAAATCCGTCGTGCAGCTCGGGCAGGCCGAACACTCGGTCGTCACGACCTGCGCATACTGCGGCGTCGGCTGCTCGTTCAAGGCAGAGATGAAGGGCACGCAGGTCGTGCGCATGACGCCGCACAAGAACGGCCTCGCGAACGAGGGCCACGCGTGCGTGAAGGGACGCTTCGCGTGGGGCTATGCCACGCACAAGGACCGCATCACGAAGCCGATGATCCGTGAGAAGATCACCGACCCGTGGCGCGAAGTCAGCTGGGACGAAGCCCTCGCCTACGCGGCGACGCAATTCCGCAAGCTGCAGCAGAAGTACGGCCGCGACTCGATCGGCGGCATCACGTCGTCGCGCTGCACGAACGAGGAAACCTACCTCGTGCAGAAGCTGGTGCGCGCCGCGTTCGGCAACAACAACGTCGACACCTGCGCACGCGTGTGCCACTCGCCGACAGGCTATGGCCTCAAGACGACACTCGGGGAATCCGCCGGCACGCAGACGTTCGCATCGGTCGGCCAGGCCGACGTGATCGTCGTGATGGGCGCGAACCCGACCGACGGCCACCCGGTGTTCGGCTCGCGGCTGAAGCGGCGCGTGCGTGAAGGCGCAAAGCTGATCGTGATCGACCCGCGCCGCATCGATGTCGTCGACGGCCCGCACGTGAAGGCCACCTACCACCTGCAACTGCGCCCCGGCACCAACGTCGCAATCGTCAATGCGCTCGCGCACGTGATCGTCACCGAAGGGCTCGTCGCCGACGCGTTCGTCGCCGAGCGCTGCGAGACGCGCGCGTTCGAGCAATGGCGCGACTTCGTCTCGCGTGCCGACAACTCGCCCGAGGCGACCGCCGACGTGACGGGCGTGCCCGCCGAGTTGGTACGCGAAGCCGCGCGCCTCTATGCGACGGGCGGTAATGCCGCGATCTACTACGGGCTGGGCGTGACCGAGCACGCGCAGGGCTCGACGACGGTGATGGGCATTGCCAACCTCGCGATGGCGACCGGCAACATCGGCCGCGAAGGCGTCGGCGTCAATCCGCTGCGCGGCCAGAACAACGTGCAGGGCTCGTGCGACATGGGCTCGTTCCCGCACGAGTTGCCCGGCTACCGGCACATCAGCGACGAGGTCGTGCGTACGCAGTTCGAGGCAGCGTGGTCGGCGAAGCTGCAACCGGAACCGGGGCTGCGCATCCCGAACATGTTCGATGCAGCGCTCGACGGCAGCTTCAAGGGGCTTTACTGCCAGGGCGAGGACATCGTCCAGTCGGACCCGAATACGCAGCACGTCGCGGCCGCGCTGTCGGCAATGGAATGCATCGTCGTGCAGGACATCTTCCTGAACGAGACCGCGAAATACGCGCACGTGCTGCTGCCCGGCTCGTCGTTCCTCGAAAAGGACGGCACGTTCACGAATGCGGAGCGCCGCATCTCGCGCGTGCGCAAGGTGATGCCGCCGCTCGCGGGCTACGCGGACTGGGAAGTCACGCTGATGCTGTCGCGCGCGCTCGGCTACGAGATGGACTATGCGCATCCATCGGAAATCATGGACGAGATCGCACGGCTCACGCCGACCTTCTCGGGTGTGTCGTATGCGAAGCTCGACACGCTCGGCAGTATTCAGTGGCCGTGCAACGAGCACGCGCCGGAAGGCACGCCGACGATGCATATCGACGCATTCGTGCGCGGCAAGGGCAAGTTCGTGATCACGCAGTTCATTGCATCGCCGGAGAAGGTCACGCAACGCTATCCGCTGATCCTGACGACGGGCCGCATCCTGTCGCAGTACAACGTCGGCGCGCAGACCCGCCGCACCGAGAACGTGCAGTGGCACGAAGAGGATCGCCTCGAGATTCATCCGCACGACGCCCAGGATCGCGGCATCCGCAGCGGCGACTGGGTGGGCATCGAATCGCGGGCGGGGCAGACGGTGCTGCGCGCGCTCGTGACCGAACGCATGCAGCCGGGTGTCGTGTACACGACGTTCCACTTCCCCGAATCGGGCGCGAACGTGATCACGACGGACAGCTCGGACTGGGCGACGAACTGCCCCGAGTACAAGGTGACGGCCGTGCAGGTGCTGCCCGTCGCGCAGCCGTCCGACTGGCAGCAAGCGTATGCGCGCTTCAACGCTGAGCAGCTCGACCTGCTCGAGCGCCGCGCAGCCGCGACCGCCAGCGTGACGGCAGGCAAGTGAGGAAGCGATGGACATCGGACACCTGATCGACATGGCCAACCAGATCGGCGCATTCTTCGAATCGATGCCCGACCGCGACGAAGCGCTGGCCGGGATCGCCGACCATATCCGGCGCTTCTGGGAGCCGCGGATGCGCCGCGCGCTTCTCGCGGCGCTCGACGATCCGTCGTGCGAAGCCGCGCAGCGCGCGGCGCCAATCGTGCGCGACGCGATCGCCGCGCATCGCGCGTCACTCGTGCCCGCCGCGGCGAGCGCCTGACCGCACCGTTACGCGGACCGCGACATGCCCGCGAACCAGCTTTCGCAGTGGCGCAGCAGCGCGTTCGCGTCGGTCGCCGTGCGCCCGCGCGCGGCGACGTAGCCATCCGGCCGCAGCAGGTAAAACGACGGCCGCGAGCGGCCGTATTCCTGCGCAAGCCCGGCGTCGCCGCCTTCGGCATCGGTGACGCGCCAGACGCGCACCGCATCCGGCATGATGCGTTCGAGCCCCTGCACGAGTGCCTGTGCATCGGCCGGCATCGGCGGCACCGCGCCGGTGTCGGCATTGACCGGCTCTTCCAGCAGCAGCAACGTGAAGCTCGCCGGATCGTGCAGGTCGTATAGCCGCGCCGTTCCGGGCGCCTGACCGAGCGGCCCGTCGAGCACACGCACGTGCGCGTCGGGTGCCCGCTCGCCTGCACGCGGCCCGCCGTCGAGCACACGCTCCAGCGTGAGCGGACTCTTCCTGTACTGCACGCCGAGCTCGCTGACCGTGCGTCGCACCGCGTCGCGCATCGGCCCGAACGACGCCAGCAGCGGCACGACATGATCGCGCAGCAATTTCATCGCGCCGCGCTCGGCTTCGACGATCTGCGTGACGAAACCGGTCTGCCGCAACACGTCGCGCTCGATCGGATGACGCTCTGCGTGATACGTGTCGAGCAGCCGCTCCGGCGTGCCCGCGCCGAGCACGCGCGCGAGCTTCCAGCCGAGATTGAATGCTTCCTGGATGCCGGTGTTCATGCCCTGCGCGCCCGCCGGGCTGTGGACGTGCGCGGCGTCGCCCGCGAAGAACACGCGGCCGTCGCGCAGCCGGTCGATCATCCGGCTATGCAGGTGAAAATAGGACGACCACGCGAGATCGCTCGGCGCGATCGATGCACCGGCACGAGCACGCACGATCGCGTCGCATTCCGCCAGCGACGGAGTCGGCGCATCGGGTGACGCTTCGCTGCCGGGCGGCCGGTCGGCCACGAGCCGGTAACGGCCGCCTCCCATGGGAAACAGGCCCGCGATGCCTTCGGGCGTCGTGAACAGGTGGATCTCTTCGTCCGGCCAGTCGGGTATCGCCGCGAAATCGGCAAGCAGGAAAGTCTGCTCGAACGCATGCCCGGTGAAGCCCAGGCCGAGCAGATGCCTGACCGTGCTGTGTGCGCCGTCGGCCGCGATCAGGTACGACGGGGCGAACGATTCGTCGCGACCGTCGGCGCAGCGGATCGACACGTCGAGCGACGCGCCGCCCGCATCGCACGCGGTCAGCGTCGCGCCGCGCTCGACCGTCACGCCGAGCCGGGCCAGGTGCTCGGCGAGCAGGCGCTCGGTGACGGTCTGGTCGAGAAACAGCAGGTACGGATAGCGCGTTTGCAGCGGATCGAAATCGAGCCGCGCGATCACGCGGCCGTTGGCATGCAGCGCGGCCGCATGCGCACGATGGCCGAGCGCGAGAAACGGTTCGACCGCGCGATGCTGCTCCAGCAGTTCGAGCGTGCGCGGCTGGATGCCGATCGCACGCGAGTGCGGCGCGGGCGCAGCAAGCCGATCGATGACGCGCACCGGCACGCGGGCCCGCGCGAGGCTCATCGCCGCGGCAAGGCCGGTCGGCCCCGCGCCGACGATCAGCACGGGCGGGATATCGGGCAGTGTGTCAGCCATGAGAACCTCGATGACACGCGACCCTGCAAGTCTACGCCGCTCCGCGTGACGGGGCCATATGCCGAACGGCCGATGCGCGGCGGCGCCGCGCGGTGTGGGAAAATACGCGCTTTCCGTCAGTTATCGCGTTATGGATTCCGCATTCGACCGGGCGTATGCCGCACACCGCGCGGGCCGCCTCGCCGAGGCCGAGCACGGCTATCGCAACGCGCTCGCCTCCAACCCCGCCGACGCCGACGCGCTGCACCTGTTCGGCGTGCTGCGGCACCAGCAGGGCCAGCACGCCGAGGCAGCCGATCTCGTCGGCCGCGCCGTCGCGCTGCGGCCGAACGATGCCGCGCTGCAGCTCAATCTCGGCAACACGCTGAAGGCACTCGGCCGGCTCGACGAAGCGGTCGACCGCTTTCGCAACGCGCTGACGCTCGCGCCCGAATTTCCGCTTGCGCACTACAACCTCGGCAACGCGTATGCGGCGCTGCAGCGCCACGACGATGCGATCGATGCATTTGGCCGCGCGCTCCGGCTGACGCCCGACGATGCATCGATCCACAACAATCTCGGCAACGCGCTGAACGCGCTCGGCCGCCACGACGACGCGCTCGCCGCGTTCCATCGTGCGCTCGAGCTGCGGCCCGGGCATGCGGGGGCACACAACAACCTCGCGATGGCGCTGAACGCGATGGGCCGCGCCGACGAAGCGATCGCGCACTTCCAGGCAGCGATTGCCGCGCAGCCGCGTTTCGTCGCCGCCCATTTCAATCTCGGCAACACGTTCGATGCGGTCGGCCGGCATGCCGAGGCGGCGGCCGCGTTCGAAGCCGCGCTCGCGCTGCATCCGCCGTTTCCGCTCGCGCTGTTCGGGCTCGCGAACGCACTGAGCGCGCAGGCACGCCACCGCGATGCGCTGCCCTACTACGAGCGCGCCGTCGGGCTCGATCCGTCATTCAGCCTGGCGTGGCTGAACCTCGGCAACGCACACCACGCGCTCGGTGCGCACGAGATGGCGCTGCGCGCATTCGACCAGGCGCTGCGCGTCGCGCCCGATCTCACGCTGGCACGGCTGCACCGCGCGGTCACGCTGCTGACGCTCGGCGACTTCGCGCGCGGCCTGCCCGCCTATGAAGCGCGCCACGACACGCCGGGCGCGACGCCGCTGGGCACACTGCCGCGCTGGCAAGGCGAGCCGATCGCATCGCGCACGCTGCTGGTCCGCGCGGAACAGGGCTTCGGCGATACGCTGCAGTTCGTCCGCTTCGTGCCGCTTGCCCGCGCACGCTGCGCGCGCGTCGTGCTCGAAGTCCAGCCGGAACTCGTTACGCTGCTGGCGCCGGCCGCGTCGCGCTGGCGCGTGACGCTCGTCGCTCAGGGCGCCGCGAAACCGCCTGCCGCGGATGTCGCGTGCACGCTGATGAGCCTGCCGTTCCTGCTCGGGCTTCAGACGAAGGAGGACATCGTCGCAGGCTCGCGCTACCTCGATGCGCCCGACGGCGCCGGCCGGCGCTTTCGTGGCTCGCTCGGCGGCCAGTCGAAGCGCAAGTTCGGCCTCGCGTGGTCGGGGCGCCGGCAGACGCAGGAAAACCGCTCGATGCCGTTCGACGCGCTCGCACCGCTGCTCGCGCTGCCCGACATCGACTGGATCGTGCTGCAGCCCGCACTCGACGACGACGAACGCGCGCGCGTCGACGCGCATCCGCGCGTGCACCGGCTCGACGGCCGGCTGAACGACTTTGCCGACACGGCCGCGCTGATCGAGCGGCTCGATGGCGTCGTCACGATCGATACGGCGGTCGCGCACCTCGCCGGCGCGCTCGGCAAGCCGCTGTGGGTGATGCTGCCGTTCGCGCCCGACTGGCGCTGGTTCACCGGCGACGACTGCCCGTGGTATCCGCAGGCCAGGCTCGCCCGCCAGCCCGCGCCGGGGCAATGGCTCGACGTCACGGCGGCCATCGCCGGCATGCTGCGCGAAGCCTGAGCGCAGACGAAAAAAAGGGAGCGCGCCGCGCTCCCTTTCTCATTGCAAAGCGTGCGGCCGGCGCCGCGCGTTAGCCCGGTGCCGGTCAGGCCGCCTTGTACTGGTTGCGCGCCTCGGACGTGCGATACAGCACGAGTGTCGCAATCAGGCCGCAAATCGCGGCAACGCTGAGCCACAGCCCCGGCGCCGCCTTGTTCCCGGTCTGATGAATCAGCAGCGTCGAGATCGCGGGCGTGAAGCCGCCGATCGTCGTCGCCAGGCTGTATGCGAGCGAGAAACCGGCCGTACGCACGTCGGCCGGCATGACCTCGGTCAGCGCGACGACCATCGCCCCGTTATACGACGCATAAAGGAATGACAGCCACAGCTCGACCGCGAGCAACCGCAGGAACGACGGATCGCCGACGAGCCACAGCACGGCCGGGTAAGCCGTCAACAGCGTCAGTACCGTGAACGCGATCAGCACCGGGCGGCGACCGATGCGGTCGGACAACGCACCGGACAGCGGCAGCCACACAAGATTGGAAATCCCGACGCAGACGGTCACGACGAGCGCGTCGAGCGACGACAGGTGCAGCACTTCCTTGCCGAACGTCGGTGTATAGGCGGTGATCATGTAGAACGACACCGTCGTCATGATCACCATCCCCATCCCCGCCACCACGACGCCCCAGTTGTCGAGCATCGAGCGCATGATCTCGCCCATCGTCGGACGATGACGCTTCGCGAGGAACTCGTCGGTCTCCTTCAGCGAACGCCGGATCAGGAACAGGAACGGCACGATCAGGCAGCCGATCAGGAACGGAATGCGCCAGCCCCACGCGGTCATCTCCTCGGCCGGCAGCACGCGGTTCAGCAGCACGCCGACGAACGCGGCGAACACGACGGCCACTTGCTGGCTGCCCGACTGCCACGACGTATAGAACCCCTTGTGCCCCTTCGTCGCGATCTCCGACAGGTAGACCGACACGCCGCCGAGCTCGACGCCCGCCGAAAAGCCCTGCAGCAGCCGGCCGAGCAGCACGAGCGCCGGCGCGAGCACGCCGATCGTCGCGTAGCCGGGTATCGCGGCCACCGTGAGCGTGCCGAGCGCCATCAGCCCGAGCGTCAGGATCAGCCCCTTGCGACGGCCGTGATGGTCGATGTACGCGCCGAGCACGATCGCGCCGACCGGCCGCATCAGGAAGCCCGCGCCGAACACCGACAGCGACAGCATCAACGACGCGAACGCGTTGCCGCTCGGGAAGTAGGTTTTCGCGATGGCCGACGCGTAATACCCGTAGACCATGAAATCGTACATTTCCAGGAAGTTGCCGCTGACGACCCGGAATACGGTGCGGAATTTCGATTCCTGCGCGACGGCGTGTGAAGCTGTGGTCATGTTTTTCTCGCTCAGCTCGGATGGCGCGAATCCGCGCCGTATGGATCCGACGACGCACGCGGCGCCGGGCCGGCGCGCACGGGCATCGCTGCCCACCAGCGGTGCACCGCGCAACGACGCACGCACCGGTATGGTTCGTGCATCATGCCACGCCAACCCGACATTTGCCTTGTGTCTCCCCTGCCGTTGCCGTCGCGGCGCTCTCCTCGTACGAGTCGTCCCGAAACGGATGCAAAAATCAGATTGATCTGATCGACTGGCCTTCGCCGGCTGACCACAATGTCTTGATTTGCAACGACGGTTCCGCGCCGCACCGGCACGGTTGCCCGTGTCACATAGCGCACCGCCCTCATGACCCCATCGTCCCTCGTCCCCGTGACAGGTGCACTCGCCTGCCCTCGCGTCGCGCCACTCGATCACGTGCCGTCGTTCGCCCACGACTGGATCTTTCGCGGCGCACCCGGTGCGCGGCCCGGCAGGCACTGCCTCGCGACACTGGCGACGTCCTGCATCGACGTGAACCGGCCGCACCGCACATGCCACTGGCAGCCGCTGCCCATCTCGGGGTCTGCACCAGTTCGTGCGGGATCGCCGGTTGCACTGCCTGCCGCCGCGGGCCAGTGTTCCCGCCGTACCGCCAGCGGCATTCGCGACCGGCGTGCGAAGTACGCAATCTGCTGGAGTATCGGCGCGCTCGGCATCATCGGCTGGCTGATTGCCGCGCATGAACCCATTGCGGGGTTCGGGCCGGCATACGCGATTCACACGGCCGGTGGCGTACCGGATCACGCTATGTCGTCCGGTACCCTGCGGGTCGCTGCGGTTCAGCAGCATACGTCGACGAGCGCGCCACCTCAGCGCAAGATGGCCGCGCCTGTCGCGACAACGGCCGAATCACCGCCGGCCACGCGCCACGTTACGCGTCGTCCCGCATCGCCTCGTCCGAAGGCAACATCCAGCGCGCCGCCGACAGCCACTTCCGCGCCGCCTCGTCCGAGCGGCAAGCGCATGGCGGCGGCGCCGGTCCGAACACCGACCGTGTCGCGGCTGGCCACGCGTCAGCCGAGCCGGAGCAGCACGGTCGACGTCCGCACACGCGATCGGCTCGCCGCATCGCCACGTGCAACTGGCGATACGCTCGACACGCTCGACGATCCGCTCACACTGATCGCAATGGCAAGCGCGTGGCGCGCCCAGCCTGCCCGCGCCACGCACGCGCCCGCCACCGGTTTCGACTGGACGGCGCAACTGTCCCACCGCCGCCTGACCGATACTCCGGGCGCGTTCGCGCGCTGACGGCCGCGCCATAAAAAAACCCGGCGAAGCTCGCTTCGCCGGGTTTTGCTCGTCTCTCTCCGTCCGACGAATCGCTACTTCTGCGCGGGCAGCCCCGTCTCGGTCTGCTTCTCGAGCTGTCGCACCTGCTCCTGGAGATCGCGCAGTTGCATCTGCGCGGCCCGTTTCTCGACCTGCAGCGCCTGCGCCTGCTCCTGCGCCGACCGCTGCCGCTGCGCGACTTCAGCCTGCTGGCTGCGCGCAACGCTCAGGTCGGCCTGCAACTGCTGCGCACGATTCGCCTGCAGCGCAATCACGCGCTCGAGAAACGCCTTCTGTGCCTCGAGCTCGGTACGGCGGATCTCGATATCGGCAAGTTGTACGGTCTGCTGAACGAAGTTCGCATACACCATCTCCGCGCGATTCTTTTCCTGCGACCGGATCACGCGCCACAGGTGCTTGTCCTGGAACAACGCGACGTAGTACGTCATCTCGCGCGAATCGAACATCAGGCTCGCACCGTAGCTGCCGTTGTACGTCGTGCGCATCTCGACGATCCGTCCGTCGTGCAGCATCTGCGTCAGCTCGGCGACGTTGCCTTGCGCAGACGCATCCGCCGCAGCCGCATTGGATGCCGCCGCGTCGCCGCGCAGGCTCGTGACAGCCGGACGCGTGCCGGCGGCGGGTGCGGTCACGTCGGCGGACCAGGCGGCGCCTGCTTGCGTGCAGGCAACCAGCGCAACGATCCACGTGGCGCATCGTGCAGGGGAAAAATTTCGGAAAGCCAACGTCAGACTCCGGCGAACGAATCGGAACTCGCGATTATCGTTCAAAACGAAACGGCCGCATCTCGAATTTATCGGGATGCGGCCGGCCTTCGTACCACGCGAAGCATGCAGCTTGCTACAGGCGGGTTTCGCGCGCCGCGCGCAGGAACGCATCGAGTAGCGGCGTGCAGTCGAGCAGCTCCGAGCCGCCGGCCCGATGGAACTCGGGGTGCCACTGCACGCCGACGACGAACGGCGAACGCCGATGACGAATGCCTTCGATGATCCCGTCGCCCGCCGACACGGCCTCGATGTTCAAGTCGCGGCCGAGATCGCGGATCGCCTGATGGTGAATCGAGTTGACGATCGCTTCGCTGCGCCCGGGGAACATGCTCGCGAGCGTCGACGAATCCGGGAAGCGGATTGCGTGACGATGCTGGTCGTAATGCTCGCTCACGTGCGCATTCGCGGTCGGCACATCGGTGGCGATGTCCTGGTACAGCGAGCCGCCGAACGCGACGTTGATCAGCTGGCAGCCACGGCACACGCCGAGGACGGGTTTGCCGGATTCGACGAACTCGTGCAGCAGCTCGAGCTCGTACATGTCGCGCACGCGATCACCCGGCCATTCCGGGCGGGCGTCCGACGCCGCGTAGGTTTGCGGCGATACGTCGGCGCCACCCTGCAGCAACAGGCCGTCGAGATGCTTCGCGTAGTCGCGCAGGCGGATGTTGCTCGGGTGAATCATGCCCTGGTGGCCGACGGTCGGAATCATGAACACGAGCACGTCACGCGACATCACCCAGTGCGCGATCGATTCCTCGAGATACTGAAGCGTCTTGCCCCGCAGCCCCTTCGCACCCGGTTCCGGATGGAAGATCCGCGCCGACACGCCGATGCGCAGCGTGCGCTGCGTGATGCGCTGGCCGGCACGGTCGAACAGGCGGCGGGCGCGCGCGGCCACGATCCGGCCGAACACCGACCACGGCGTGTCGCTCTGCTTCAGGTAGGCCGGCGGTGCATGCTGCGCGCTCGCGGGCGGTGGGCGCGGCGTGTCGAAATCGGGCTGCGCGCCGAATCCGGGTGGCGGCGTTCCGGCCTTCGACGGCGCGGCCGCAGCAGCGCCATCGACGGCAGCGCCTGTCGCACCGGACGCAGCCGTAACCGGTGACGCGCCGTCAGCAGCGACGTTCTGCGCGGCGGCCTGGGCTGCCGGCGCATCGGGCGCTTTCGCCGGATCGGGACGGGGAGAATCGGAAGAAACGGAGGAGGTGCCGGGCAGACCGGCCGGGGAAGGCGTGTTTTCGCTCATGACGATGGTCTGGTACGTCGCTCACGCGTATGGATAGACGAGGATTCATTATGCTTCAGCGCACGATCGAGCGGCAAACCGGCAACATCCTGTCGATATTGTTGCAAGTCGGCGACAAACTGCGTCGCTGGGCGTCCCCGCCCGCGCGCCGGCAACGCGGGTGCATCACGGCCGGTACTGGACACCAGTGATATATCACAATAATATCCAGACATCGTCCACGCTTCCCGATTGCCTGCGCCATGATCGTGCGCCGTCCGCACCCCGCATGAATGCCCTGACCGACGTCACCCGCAAGCGCCCAGCCGCACCGTCGGGCAGCCTCGCCGACCGGGCGTACGCGCTGATCCAGCGCGACATCATCACGATGCGCCTGAAGCCCGGCGCCGCCCTCAACGAAGCCGACCTCGTCGCCCGCACCAGCATCGGCCGCACGCCGGTACATCAGGCCGTGCATCGGCTCGTGCTCGAAGGGCTGCTGTCCGTGATGCCCCGCAAGGGACTGATGGTGCAGCCGCTGTCGCTCGACGACATCGTCGCGGTGATCGACGTGAGGCGCATCAACGAAGCACACTGCGCGGACCTCGCCGCGCGCCATGCAACCCCCGACGATCTCGCGCGCCTGGCCGCGCTGCTCGACGCTGGGCAGGCGTGCGTCGACACGCACGACGTCGAAGGCATGATGGAACTCGACCGCGCGTTTCACCAGGCGATCGCCACGGCCGCGCGCAATACGGTCCTCGCCGACATCCTGCGCGCACTGCACGAGCGCTCGCTGCGCTTCTGGTTCGTCACGCTGTCCGAACCTCACCATCTCGCCGACGTCCAGCACGAACATCGCGAACTGTTCGACCGGCTATCCGCGCGTGACGCCGCCGGCGCGCGCGCGGCCGTCGAAAGCCATATCGATTCGTTCCGCTCCACGCTTCTTCAACATCTTCGCCCCTGAGCCGCCCATGACCACTTTCACGCCCTTCCCCCCGCTCGCCCAGCTCGCCGCCGACCTCGCCGCCGGCCGGACCACGAGCCGCGCGCTCGTCGATACCGCGCTCGACCGGATCACCGATCCGTCGGGCCAGGGCGCGGTCGTCTTCACCGAAGTCGATGCCGACAACGCGCGCGCGGCCGCCGACGCGCACGACCGGCTGCGCGCCGCGGGCACCGTGCTGTCGCCGCTCGCGGGCGTTCCCGTGTCGGTCAAGGACCTGTTCGACGTCGCGGGCCAGGTGACGCGCGCGGGTTCGCGCGTGCTCGACGGCGCGCCGGCCGCCCGCACGGACGCAGTCGCCGTCGCACGACTCAAGCGCGCGGGCGCGGTGCTGGTCGGCCGCACCAACATGAGCGAGTTCGCATTCTCCGGGCTCGGGCTGAATCCGCACTTCGGCCATCCGCGCTCGCCGTACCACCGCGACGTGCCGGGCGACGCACGGATTTCCGGCGGCTCGTCGTCCGGCGCGGCCGCGTCCGTCGCCGACGGGATGGCCGCCATCGCGCTCGGCACCGACACCGGCGGCTCGATTCGCATTCCGGCCGCGCTGTGCGGGCTGACGGGCTTCAAGCCGACCGCGAGCCGGATCCCGACGCAAGGCGGCGTGCCGCTGTCGACGACGCTCGACTCGTTCGGCCCGATCGGCCTGACGGTCGCCTGCTGCGCGCTCGTCGACCGGATACTCGCGGGCCTCGAACCGCACGTGCCGGCCGCCCGGCCGCTCGAAGGCGTGCGGCTCGGCGTGCTGACGAACTACGTGACGGACGGCGTCGATGCCGACGTCGTGGCGGCGCTCGACGCCGCGCTCAAGCATCTCGAAGCCGCCGGCGCGATCGTCACGGAAGTACGCTTTCCCGCGCTCGACCGGCTGCCGGACATCAACCGCTTCGGCTTCTCGCCGATCGAAGCCTACGCGTGGCATCGCCCGCTGCTCGCCAAGCACCGCGACCAGTACGACCCGCGCGTGCTCACGCGGATCCTGAAGGGCGAACCCGCGACCGCGGCCGACTATCTCGACTTGCTCGCCGCGCGCGCGGCGATGCTCGACGAAGCGGCCCGCACGGTCTGGTCGCGCTTCGATGCACTCGTCGCGCCGACGGTGCCGGTCGTGCCGCCGCGCATCGCCGAACTCGAAGCGGACGACGCCGCGTTCACGCGCACCAACGCACTGATCCTGCGCAACCCGAGCGCGTTCAACTTCCTCGATGCGTGCGCGCTGTCGCTGCCCTGCCATCCGCGCGACGCGGCGCCGGTCGGGCTGATGCTCGCGGCCGCACCGCATCGCGACGACGCGCTGCTCTCGATCGGCCAGGCGGTCGAGGCCGTGCTGAACACGATCCGCTGACCGCAGCCAACCAACCGCCGGCAGACAGGACGCGCGGTGCAGCAGGTTGCCGCACGCACGCTGTCAGTTTCGTGCCAGACCGTTCGCGCTAAAATCGCGCGATTGTTTTCCGGACCGACCCACGAGGAACCCCGCCGACATGAACAACTACACGCTCGCTCTCCGCCGCGAACGCCGCCTGCTGATGCTGCTCGGATGGGTGTGCATCGCCCTGCTGGCCGGTGCGCTCTACCTGCAGTACGTGAAGAACGAAGATCCGTGCCCGCTGTGCATCATCCAGCGCTACTTCTTCTGCGCGATCGGGATCTTCGCGTTCCTGGCCGCCGGGATCCGCAACTGGCGCGGCGTCTGGGTGCTCGAGCTGCTGATCGCAATCGCGGCGGCCGGCGGCGTCGGCACGGCCGCCCGGCACCTGTCGATCCAGATGAATCCGGGCTTCAGCTGCGGCTTCGACACGCTGCAGCCGATCGTCGACAGCCTGCCGCCCGCGCATTGGTTCCCCGGCATGTTCAAGGTCGCCGGGCTGTGCGAGACCGTCTACCCGCCGATCTTCGGCGTCCTGCTGCCCGGCTGGGCGCTGATCGGCTTCGCCGCGATCCTGATCGCGGTCGTCACGAGCCTCTGGCGCCATCGCCGCAAGCTCGCGGGCTGACCGGCCGGTTTCGACCGGCCTGCACGCGGCCCGCTCGCCTGCTCGCCCGGGCCGCATCTGGGCCATCAAGCGTAAACACCTACTCCGCCACCGCCCGGATCTCCGGGCGAACGCGCATCGTGCGACTTCCGCGCCCCGCCCCGCCACGCCTGCGTTTCAGCCCGATGTGCACGCATCGGCGCCCCGATCCCGCGCGGCGGGCCTATGATCGACATGATCGCCGCCTGATAGCCCGGATCACCGCCCCGCGATGTTCCCGTCGCCCTGCGGTGCTATCTTCATGACCGGATGGCGATCTACGTGCGCGAGGCCAGGCGGTCTCACTCCCCCTGCGTAACGCGCGCCCGATCCGCAATGTCGACTGGATTCATCATGACAACGCAAACCATCCGCATCCGCCACCCTCGTCGCGTCCGCACATCCGGCGGTGCCGTCCACGAACGCCGTCGGCGCGCCGCCGCCGCACCGCATCGGCCGCGCGGCCGGCCCGCGCCGCTCCCTTTCGCCATCGTTGCCGCCACGCTCGCCAGCCCGCGCCGCGTGTCCTGCCGCATCGCCCCGAACGGAGCGTGCTGATGGAAGCCTGGCTCGGCGATCTGCAGCAACTGCTCGCGCATGGCGAAGCGGCCGTGCTCGTGACGGTCGCGCACACCGACGGCTCCGCACCGCGCGAAGCCGGCACCAAGATGCTCGTCACGCGCGACACGGCCCGCCATACGATCGGCGGCGGTCATCTGGAATGGAAGGCGATCGAGATCGCGCGGCATCTGCTGAAGGATGGCGCGCACGTGCCGCACGCGCGCCGGCTCGAGCGGCTCGCACTCGGCCCGAGCCTCGGCCAGTGCTGCGGCGGCGCGGTGGTGCTCGCGTTCGAGCGGCTCGATGTGGGCGATCTCGGCTGGATCATGTCGCTCGCGAAGCGTGTCGCGGCCGGCGCCGCGACCGTGCGTAGCGTATCATTCGGCCCCTCGCCGGGCGCGCCGCTGTTGAGCGAGCCCGAATCGGAAGCCGCGCGTGCCAACTGCCTGCTGTGGGAAACCGGCGGCGTGTCGCTGATGACCGAGACGATCGCGCCGTATGCGTTCCCCGTCGTCCTGTTCGGCGCCGGGCACATCGGCACCGCGCTCGTGAAGGTACTGGCGACGCTGCCGTGCCACGTGCGCTGGATCGACGGGCCCGATGCGGCGTTCCCGCCGGCCGACGCGCTCGCCGGCATCAGCAACCTCGCGATCGAAGCGGCCGCTGCCCCGGCCGACGCGGTCGACGCAGCACCGCCGCAGTCCTACTTCATCGTGATGACGCACGACCACGCACTCGATTTCGTGCTGGCCGAGCGCATCCTGCGGCGCGGCGACTATGCGTACTTCGGGATGACCGGCTCGCGCGCGAAACGCGCGCAGTTCGATCATCGCCTCGCTGCCATCGGCATCGACCCGGCCCAGGTCGCCCGGATGCGCTGCCCGATCGGTGTCGAAGGCATCATCGACAAGGCGCCCGAAGTGATCGCGATCTCGGTGGCGGCGCAATTGCTGCAGGCCGTCGAGGCGAACGCGTCCGCGCAGGCTTCCCCTACCTATTGACCGACCAAGAACGACGCCATGACCCCGACATTCAAGGACAAGATTGCCCGCGCACCGAAAGCGGAGCTGCACATCCATATCGAAGGCTCGCTCGAGCCCGAACTGATTTTTGCGCTCGCGCAGCGCAACGGCGTGAAGCTCGCGTACGACTCGATCGACGCGCTGCGCGCCGCGTACGCGTTCACCGACCTGCAGTCGTTCCTCGACATCTATTACGCAGGCGCGAGCGTGCTGCTGACCGAGCAGGATTTCTACGACATGACGGCCGCGTACTGCGAACGCGCGCTCGCCGACAACGTCGTCCACACCGAGCTGTTCTTCGATCCGCAGACGCACACCGAGCGTGGCGTGCCGATCAAGACGGTGGTCGCGGGCATCGAGCGCGCACTCGCCGATGCCGAACAACGCGGGCTGTCGAGCAAGCTGATTCTGTGCTTCCTGCGCCACCTGTCCGAAGAGGACGCGCTCGCGACGTTCGAATCCGCGCTGCCGCTGTTCGAGCGCTATCGCCATCGCCTGATCGGCGTGGGCCTCGATTCGTCCGAGCTCGGCCATCCGCCGACGAAGTTCGCACGCGTATTCGAGAAAGCGCGCGCGCTCGGGCTGAAACTCGTCGCACACGCGGGCGAGGAAGGCCCGCCCGCGTACATCTACGAAGCGCTCGACGTGCTGAAGGTCGACCGGATCGACCACGGCGTGCGCAGCATCGAGGACGCGGCACTCGTCGAGCGCCTCGCCAGGACGCGCACGGCGCTCACCGTGTGCCCGCTGTCGAACCTGAAGCTTTGCGTGTTCGACGACATGGCGAAGCACACGCTGAAGGCGCTGCTCGATCGCGGCGTCGCGGTGACGATCAACTCCGACGATCCGGCCTATTTCGGTGGCTACGTCAACGAAAACTACTTCGCGACGGCCGAAGGGCTGCAACTCACGGATGCCGAAGTCCATGCGGTGATCCGCAACGGCTTCGAGGCCTCGTTCATTGAACCGGCGCAGCGCGACGCGCTGTTCGCGCGCCTCGACGCGTACTGGCAGGCCGCGTGACGGCCGGCATCGAGGAACGCTAGACAGATGAAAGACGGCAACGGCATCCGCTTCGCGACCACCGGCCCGGCCGTGCGCCGGGACGATCGCGTGCGTGCCCGGGCGGCGACGGCGCCGTTCGCCGTCGCACGCGCGTGCCTGCCGTTGCGATTTGCCGTTGCGCTCGCTACCACACCGGTCGCGAGCACAACGGCTGCGAGGCCCGCCGGCAACCACTCGCTGGCGGCTTCGGCCGCCACGTTCGCCCGCGCTTGCGCATCCGGTCGTGCCGCACGCAGCGTGCCACGCCCGCTCGCCATGCGCCGCGTTGCCCTCGTGCGACGTCGCTCGTTTTCTTCTGTTCGCCTTACCTTGATGCAGGACCATTCGTCATGACGCAAACCGCTTTTCGTTCCCAGCTGCTGACCTTCAACGGCGACCCGGCGCAATCGAGCCAGGCCGCGAACTACGAGACCGACGGCCTCCTGGTCGTCGACGACGGCAAGGTCGTCGCGGCCGGCCCGTACGCGCAGCTCGCGGCGACGTTCGCGCGCGACGCGATCGTCCATGACCTGCGCGACAAGCTGATCGTCCCCGGCTTCATCGACACGCACATCCACTATCCGCAGACGGACATGATCGCGTCGCCGGCGCCGGGCCTGCTGCCGTGGCTGGACAAGTACACGTTCCCGACCGAGCGCCAGTTCGGCGATCCCGAGCATGCGCGCGAAGTCGCCGACTTCTTCGTCGACGAACTGCTCGCCTGCGGCACGACGAGCGCGCTCGTCTACTGCACGGTGCACAAGCAGTCGGCCGATGCGCTGTTCGCGGCCAGCGACGCGCGCGACCTGCGGATGATCGCGGGCAAGGTGCTGATGGACCGCAACTGCCCCGAATTCCTGCGCGATACCGCGCAATCGGGTTATGACGACAGCGCCGAGCTGATCGGCCGCTGGCACGGCAAGGGTCGACAGATGTACGCGCTCACGCCGCGCTTCGCGCCGACGTCGACCGAGGCGCAGCTCGAGGCGTGCAGCGAACTCGCGCGCCGCCATCCGGACGTGTTCGTGCAGAGCCATGTCGCGGAGAACGTCGACGAGGTGAAATGGGTGGCCGAGCTGTTCCCCGGCCATCGCAGCTATCTCGACATCTACGACCGCTACGGGCTGCTGCGCCCGCGCGCGGTGTACGGCCACTGCATCCACCTCGACGACGAGGACCGCCGCCGGATGGCCGAGACGCGCACCGTCGTCGCACACTGCCCGACATCGAATTTCTTCCTCGGCAGCGGGCTGTTCGATTTCGACAAGGCCGGTGAATACGACGTGCCCGTCACGCTCGCGACCGACGTCGGCGGCGGCACGTCGTTCTCGATGCTGCAGACGATGAACGAAGCGCACAAGGTCGCGCGGCTGTCGGGCCACCACCTGACCGCGACGCGGATGTTCTGGCTCGCGACGGCCGGCGCCGCGCAGGCGCTCGACCTCACCGAGACGGTAGGCACGCTCGCACCGCGCACCGAAGCCGACTTCGTCGTGCTCGATCCGCAGGCCACGCCGCTGCTCGCGCGCCGCACGAAGCGTGCGGATTCGCTCGAGGAGCTGCTGTTCGCATTCGCGCTGCTCGGTGACGACCGCGCGGTATACCGCACCTATGCGGCCGGCAACCTCGTCCACGAACGCGGCGCGGCACGCCGCCCTGCCGCGTAACGGCCTGCCGGTGGTTCGCCAGGCCCGCGCGGGCATCCGCCGCCGCGCGGGCCGGGGCGGGGCGGGCCGGACCGCCGAAAATTGCCGTAAGCCGACCCCGTCCCGACGCCCAGCGCAGCGCCCGCCAACCGCTTTCCCGCGCGTAACGCGCCATGCTAGAATTCGCCCCTCATTGGGGAGTAGCCGCTCCGCTCGATGTCCCGCGCCCCCGGCGCGCATCGTGACGGAGGCGTCCGTCAACAGACTTGGCCGTACGGCCATGGCGGGCGCAGCCACCTAGGCCTGGCGAGACCGATGGTTCACAGTGCGCCGCATCAGGGCCCGGCGCGCCGTGGATCGTCGCTCGCACGCACAACATCGGCCCGTGGAACCCCATACGTGTCCCAAGCCTTCCTGATCTCCACCGGCGCCGTCGCGCTCGCTGAAATCGGCGACAAGACCCAACTGCTTTCCCTCGTGCTGGCCGCGCGCTATCGCAAGCCGATCCCCATCATTCTTGGCGTGCTCGTCGCGACGCTCGTGAACCACGGTTTCGCCGGCGCGCTCGGCGAATGGCTCGGCGCGCTCGTCACCCCGTCGATCATGCGCTGGGCGCTCGCGTTCTCGTTCATCGCGATGGGGTTGTGGATCCTCGTGCCGGACAAGCTCGATGCCGACGAAGCCAATGCCAACCGTTCGCGACTCGGCGTGTTCGGTGCGACCCTCGTCGCATTCTTCCTCGCGGAAATGGGCGACAAGACGCAGATCGCGACCGTCGCGCTGGCCGCGCGCTTCCAGGACTACATCGGTGTCGTGGCCGGCACGACGTTCGGGATGATGCTCGCGAACGTGCCCGCGATCCTGCTGGGCGACCGCTTCGCGCACCGGCTGCCGACGAAGCTCGTCCACGGGATCGCGGCCGTGCTGTTCGTCGTGCTCGGCGCGCTGGCGCTGCTGGGCATCGGGGCCTGACGGGGAGGAAGATGGCAGGCGCGGCCGGTCGGCCGCGCCGAGACTGAAGCCGCGTTACTTCGCGGCGGCTGCGCCCGAGGCAGGCGCCACCGGCACCGCGCGCTCGTTGGCGGCCGGCGCCGCCGGGCCGCCGCGCTTGTCGACCGGCAGCCGGACCGAACGGACCGCGCCGTTCGACAGCGGGAAATCGGCGAGCGCGCTGCGCGCGAGGAACGGCATCGCGTACAGCAGCGTGCCGTTGTCGCCGGTCGTACGCGCGGACACGTTATACACCTCCTTGCCCGTCGCGCGCTCGGTGATGCGGATCCCGAGCGTGTAGTCGAACACCTGGTACGTCTGCGCGACGTAGCCGGCCGGCATCGGCCCCCAGGGCCCCCACGGGCCCCACGGCCCGCGCCGCCAGTACGGCCCGGGCGCAAACCACGGATCGTAATAGACCGGCTGCGGCACCGTCACGAGATCGCTGCCGACCGCATAGGTCAGCCCGACGAGGTACCGCGCCTGCGCCTGCGGCACCTGCCGGAACGCATACGTGGACAGTTCGTTCGCGACGATCGGCTCGTAGGTCGACTGCTCGATGCTGTTCTTCTGCGCATCGGTGCGCGTGAATGCATAGGTGCGTGTCGCGTCGCTGCCGCTCCAGTCGGAGAAGGCCGTGACCTGGGTCGTCACGTAGCTGGTGCAGCCGGTCAGCAGCGCCACGCACAGCACCGCCCCCCAGCCCGCACCGCGTTGAATCCATTGGCGTTTCATGTTGATCCTCTTCGATCCGTCACCCGTTCGTCGCACCGCGCGAACCGTAACGGGATGCCGATAATACGCGGACTCCCGGAACAGGTAAAAAGTTCGCCCGGCACGCGGCCGCCAGCCTTTGTACAATGGCCCGGTTCGCCCGGCCCGTGCCACGGGCCCGTCCCCCACTCCACCGATCTCGACGACCATGTCCGACAACGCCTCTTCCACCGTGATCCGCCGCGCCGACTACACGCCGCCGGCCTTCCTCATCGATTCCGTCGCGCTCGAATTCGATCTCGCGCCGGCCCGTACGATCGTCAGGAATACGATGCGCGTGCGCCGCAATCCGGACGCCGCGCCCGCGCCGCACCTGGAGCTGATGGGCGAAGCGCTTGAATTCCTCGGCGCACACGTGGACGGCGCGCCGCATGGCGCCGTGCGCGCGCACGAACACGGGCTGACCGTCGAGAACGTCCCCGAATCTTTCGAGCTGACGCTCGAAAGCGCATGCGCGCCCGACCAGAATACGACGCTGTCCGGCCTCTATGTGTCGAGCGGCAACTTCTTCACGCAGTGCGAAGCCGAAGGTTTCCGCCGCATCACCTACTTCCTCGACCGCCCGGACGTGATGGCGTCGTACACGGTCACGCTGCGCGCCGACAAGGCCGCGTACCCGGTGCTGCTGTCGAACGGCAACCTCGTCGATTCGGGCGACCTGCCCGACGGCCGCCACTTCGCGAAGTGGGAAGACCCGTTCCGCAAGCCGAGCTACCTGTTCGCGCTGGTCGCGGGCAAGCTCGTCGCGATCGAGGAGAAAATCACGACCGGCTCGGGCAAGGAAAAGCTGCTGCAGGTGTGGGTCGAACCGGCCGACCTCGACAAGACACGTCATGCGATGGACTCGCTGATCCACTCGATCCGCTGGGACGAGAAGCGCTTCGGCCTCGAGCTCGATCTCGACCGCTTCATGATCGTCGCGGTCGGCGACTTCAACATGGGCGCGATGGAGAACAAGGGGCTCAACATCTTCAACACGAAGTACGTGCTGGCGAACCCCGAGACCGCGACCGACACCGACTTCGCGAACATCGAATCGGTGGTCGGCCACGAGTACTTCCACAACTGGACCGGCAACCGCGTGACCTGCCGCGACTGGTTCCAGCTGAGCCTGAAGGAAGGCCTGACGGTGTTCCGCGACCAGGAATTCTCGGCCGACATGGCCGCGGGCGACGACATCGAATCGGCGGCCCGCGCGGTCAAGCGCATCGAGGACGTGCGCGTGCTGCGCCAGTTGCAGTTCGCCGAGGACGCGGGCCCGATGGCCCACCCGGTGCGCCCGGAGAGCTACGTCGAGATCAACAACTTCTATACGATGACCGTCTACGAGAAAGGCTCGGAAGTCGTGCGGATGTACCAGACGCTGTTCGGCCGCGACGGCTTCCGCAAGGGGATGGACCTGTACTTCAAGCGCCACGACGGCCATGCAGTGACCTGCGACGACTTCCGTCACGCGATGGCCGACGCGAACGGGCGCGATCTCGCGCAGTTCGAGCGCTGGTACAGCCAGGCCGGCACGCCGCGCGTGTCGGTGCGCACCGCGTACGACGCGGCCGCGCGCCGCTATACGGTCACGCTCGCGCAGGGTTACGGCGAAGGATCGCCCGCCGCGCGCGAAACGCAGCAAGGGCCGCTCTTGATTCCGTTCGCGATCGGCCTGATCGGTCGCGACGGCCGCGACCTGCCGCTGCGTCTCGACGGCGAAGCCGCCGCTGCAGGCACGACGCGCGTGCTCGACTTCACCGACACCGAGCAGACCTTCACGTTCGTCGACGTACCGGAACAACCGCTGCCGTCACTGCTGCGCAATTTCTCGTCGCCGGTGATCGTCGAGTACGACTACAGCGACGATGACCTCGCCTTCCTGCTCGCGCACGACAGCGATCCGTTCAACCGCTGGGAGGCCGGCCAGCGCCTCGCGACGCGCGCGCTGCTGACGCTCGCCGCGCGTGCGGCCGCGAACGAGCCGCTCACGCTCGGCGAGAACTTCGTCGCCGCATTCCGCCGCGTGCTGACCGACG
This sequence comes from Burkholderia sp. BCC0405, assembly GCF_902833075.1. NCBI lineage: Bacteria > Pseudomonadati > Pseudomonadota > Betaproteobacteria > Burkholderiales > Burkholderiaceae > Burkholderia > Burkholderia sp. BCC0405. The sequence continues at coordinate 182,298 of NZ_CADFEO010000004.1, read as the reverse complement.
CGACGCTGTCGCCGGCGTTCCGCGAACTCGCGCTGACGCTGCCGTCGGAAACCTACCTCGCCGACCAGATGGCGGAAGCCGATCCGGCTGCCGTGCATCGAGCGCGCCAGTTCGTGCGCCGCCAGCTCGCCACCGCGCTGCGCGCCGACTGGCTCGCCGCAATCGAGCAGCACCAGACGCCCGGCGCCTACGAACCGACGCCGGAAGCCTCCGGCCGCCGTGCGCTGAAGAACCTCGCGCTCGCGTATCTCGCCGAACTCGAGGATCCGGCCGATGCCGTGCGCCTCGCGACTGCGCAATACGATGCGGCGAACAACATGACCGATCGCGCGGCGGCGCTCGGCGCGCTGCTGTCCGCCGCGGCCGCCGGCGCGAACGAACCGGCCGAGCACGCGCTCGACGATTTCTATCGCCGCTTCGAGAAGGAAGCGCTCGTGATCGACAAGTGGTTCGCGATGCAGGCCGCGCAACGCGGTACGCCCGCGCAGCCGACGCTCGCGAAGGTCCGCAAGCTGCTCGCGCACCCTGCGTTCAACCTGAAGAATCCGAACCGCGCACGCTCGCTGATCTTCAGCTTCTGCGCGGCCAACCCCGCGCAATTCCACGCGGCGAACGGCTCGGGTTACGCGTTCTGGGCCGAACAGGTGCTCGCGCTCGACGCGATCAACCCGCAGGTCGCGGCGCGCCTCGCCCGCTCGCTCGAACTGTGGCGCCGCTTCACGCCGGCGCTGCGCGACCGGATGCGCGAAGCGCTCGAGCAGGTTGCCGCCGGTGCGAAATCGCGCGACGTGCGCGAGATCGTCGAGAAGGCGCTCGCGTAACGCCCTCGCCCGCATCGCGCCTGCGCGATACAGCCGGTGCCGCCCGTCGCGGCACCGGCTTTTTTTACGTGTGACTACTGCCGGACCCGTTCGCAATCGCGGGGTCTGACCGCGCCGCCTGCCGCCGCGACAACGCGCGTCCCGCCTGTCTCCCCCTCCGGAAACCGGGCCGGGCCGGCCGCCCGGCCGTGTAACCGGACGAAAAAACCCGGCGGTACGGGAGGCGCGACGGGTAAAATTGCGGCCATTCAAGGATTCTTTTGCCTTCTGGAGTCTGTCATGTCCATTGCCCGCCGCACCACGCTGTCGAAGTTCCTGATCGAACAGCAGCGTGAGACCAACAACCTTCCCGCCGACCTGCGCCTGCTGATCGAAGTCGTCGCACGCGCGTGCAAGGCGATCAGCTACAACGTGTCGAAGGGCGCGCTCGGCGAAGCGCTCGGCACCGCCGGCAGCGAGAACGTCCAGGGCGAAGTGCAGAAGAAGCTCGACATCCTGTCGAACGAGATCCTGCTCGACGCGAACGAATGGGGCGGCAACCTCGCCGCGATGGCATCGGAAGAAATGGAAACGTTCTTCCCGATCCCCGCGAATTACCCGCGCGGCGAATACCTGCTCGTGTTCGATCCGCTCGACGGCTCGTCGAACATCGACGTGAACGTGTCGATCGGCACGATCTTCTCGGTGCTGCGCTGCCCGGACGGCAAGCAGGCAACCGAGGAATCGTTCCTGCAGCCCGGCACGCAGCAGGTCGCGGCCGGCTACGCCGTGTACGGCCCGCAAACGGTGTTCGTGCTGACGACCGGCAACGGCGTGAACTGCTTCACGCTCGACCGCGAAGTCGGCTCGTGGGTGCTCACGCAGAGCAACATGCAGATTCCGGCCGACACGCGTGAATACGCGATCAACGCATCGAACGCGCGCCACTGGTACGACCCGGTCAAGCGCTACGTCGACGAACTGAACGCCGGCAAGGACGGCCCGCGCGGCGACAACTTCAACATGCGCTGGATCGCATCGATGGTTGCCGACGTGCACCGGATCCTGAACCGCGGCGGCATCTTCATGTACCCGGCCGACAAGCGCACGCCCGATCGTCCGGGCAAGCTGCGCCTGATGTACGAAGCGAACCCGATGTCGTTCATCGTCGAACAGGCAGGCGGTGCCGCGACGACCGGCACGCAGCGCATCATGGAAGTGCAGCCGACGGGCCTGCATCAGCGCGTCCCGGTGTTCCTCGGTTCGAAGAACGAAGTCGCGCGCGTGACGGGTTACCATCAGGAAAAGCAATAAATTTGCACTGCAGCACTAGACAGGGTCGCGCAACGTACGTACAATCGCGCCTCTCGATGTGGCCCCAACGGGTTACATTGCAGTGAAACGAAGCGGGAAGTTTGCCGAGTCGATGAGTTTCGCGAAACAGCAGCAGCAAGCTGAAAAAAATTCGCAAAACCTATTGCCAAGGTTTCAAATTTCACCTTATAATTTCGTTTCTCTGATGCCGGTGTAGCTCAGTTGGTAGAGCAGCGCATTCGTAATGCGAAGGTCGTAGGTTCGACTCCTATCTCCGGCACCAAGTATTTCAAGGGCTTAGCCGCAAGGCTAGGCCCTTTTTACTTTCAGCTTGTCAACGAAGTGTCAACGCGACGACTTCACTCGCGCCCCCCTCCCCCTCGCCGAACGAATCGTCGACCACTTGGCGTGACTCGACTGTCGACCGCAACCCGCCAACACCACTTCAAGCTGATCTGACTCGATTTCAAGCGCAGGCTAGACCCAACGAAAGCGGACCTGAACTCGCCACCCTCAAACTAAAAGTGCCGCAACGCGGCACTCGTCTGGCCTTACTTTTAGATCGTTGCTGCCGGCAGCAGCAGCGTCTTCACGAATGTAAGCGCCTGCTGATCCCGTTGCGCGAAGTACTTCGGCGCATGCTGCGTAAGCCAAATTTCGTTGAAATGACGCTTGAAGTCCTCGTACAGCTCAATCGGATACAACCTCGCCGGAACCACGCGCCCATCCGGATACTCGTGGTTGTACGACGGGAAAGTGTTCGGTTCAATGCCTCGAACCTCGCGAAGCCACTTGCAAAAAATTCTTCCCTCCGAGATATCCGGAACCATCTCTTGCGGCATCGTGTAACCAGCCTGCTCAAGCGGAGCAATCAGGTTAAGCGTCAACTCATTCAGCATCGAGAAATGAGTGTACGGGACCTTCGCGCGATTTTGCATATATCGCTCGATATGCACGGGCATTACCGCTTTCGCGCGCCCCTGCTGCCACTCGACGACCCACTGAGAAACCTTTACCGCGAACTTCGGAGACAGCCACTGCGCCAGATTGATGGCGAGATACGGGTGAACCCACGTACCTTGAAGGCTCGGATTACCTCCACTGATGACGTGGATCAACTGGTTCTCCGGCATCCCCGTCTGCGCCGTAAGCTCCGCGATGAATTCACCGGTCGTCTTCAATGCTTTGTAGTCTGAATAACGCTTACCAACCGACTGGCAAAGCGCAGTAGCACTGATATAACCATCCCCGATCCGCTGAGGAATAATGCTCCCTTCCTCAACACGCGGAATCAACGCGATCTGCTGCATATTTTATCCTTATCATAAGAGCGGCCGACTTCTATGGCACCACATTACGGCCAAATACAGCATAACACCGCTATAGACGGCCATGCCTTGAAAGCAGCACCCACTTCAGCTTCCAGTATCTAACAACCCCCGTCCTCCTTCTCCCCGCGTCCGCTCCGCTTGCGGGCATCACCCGACTCCCGCGCCACACCACGCCGATCACAATCGACGAACCGATCAGCCCTCTCCGAACATCATGCGCACCTGGCGTCTCGAGCGACCGAACTCACCGGGCAACTGGACGTATCGCGTGCGGCGCGCCTCGTCGCCGTGATCGGCGACAGCGAGTTGAACGCATTCGCAGCCGAAGTGCTGAAGCTGTTCGACGACGCGCCGTCGGTCGCGCAATGCACGATCTTCGCGTACGAGTCCGCACGCATCAACCGATCCTCAGGAGACCGCATGATGACGGATACCGAACGCGACACGCTCTACACCGACCTCTGCCGCACGATGACGCGAATCGATGAAGCCGATGCATCGCTCTCTCTCGCCCGCTTCGCCCTGCTGTCGATCGAGGCGATCGGCGATGCCACGACCGTCGCGCGGCTGATCGCAGACGCAAGCGACGGATTGCCCGACGCGGGCATGCAGTCATCGACGCGCGAACGATGACGCTCACGGTCGACAGCCTTCGCCGGCGGCCATTCTTACAGATCCATTTCGTCACGCATTGCCCGTGCGCGAGCGTCACCCTACGCAGACGAATTCCCTGGAAAATCCCGTTAAGGGTGCATAACATTACTTAACGATTCCGACCCGTCTATCGCGGTACATTGCGTGGGCGGCACGGCGGGTCGCGATGCCGCATTCATTCAGCTTGCGGCGACACAGCCGACGTCCGGTCATTCGATACAACTCAAGGAGAGGACAACCATGGCTCATGGCTTGATTATGTGGCTCATCATCGGCGCGATCGCCGGCTGGCTTGCCGGCTTGCTCGTCAAGGGCGGCGGCTTCGGGCTGATCGTCGACATCATCGTCGGGATCGTTGGCGCGGTGATTGGCGGCTGGCTCGCCGGGCTGCTCGGCATCAGCATCGGCAGCGGCTTCATCGGTTCGGTGATCGTCGCGGTCGTCGGCGCGGTGATCCTGCTGTTCGTGATCCGGCTATTCAAGCGAGCGGCCTGACACTTCTCTCCACGCGCCTTCGGGCGCGTTTTCGCATCAGGGCGGCGCGCGGCCCGTTCGCCGCGCGCCGTCGGCCCGTTCAGCGCTCCGCGCGCCGCAACCAGTTCTCGAGCACGTCTGCCGTCAGCAATCCGCTGCGCGCTTCGCGTGCGCCATCGCACCCGATCCACACGGTGCGTGGCATTTCCCCTCTCCATCCCGCATCGAGCGCCGCGCGCAGACGCTCGGGCATCGGCTCCGCGTTCGCGTACTGCGCGACCTGCGGCGGCAATTTCATCTGCGCGAGCGCATGCGAGATGGCCGCGCCGTTGTCGTCGTACGCGTCCGTCGCGACCATCGCGAGTTGTACGTCCGGATGACGACGCTGCCACGCAACCGGATGCGCGGCGTTCTCGCGACAGTATCCGCAATCGAGCGACCAGATCCCGACCGCCAGCGGCCGCTCGTGCGCGGCCGCATACAGGCGCGCGACGTCGGCCGCCCGCAGCGGCCACAGTTCGCCGCCGGCCTACGCGGACACGCTCGCGAGCACGATGCCCGGCAACGCGAACCACAGCGCGCCGCCTGCCGCGAGCGATCTCACAGCGACCATTTCAGTTCTCCATAGAAAGTACGACCCGGATACGGATGGAACACGTAGTAGCGTCGATCCGTCAGGTTGTCGATGCCGAGCGACGCGGTCCAGTGACGGTCGAAACGGTAGCGCGCCTTCAAGTCGACGACCGTGAACGAACTCGTGCCCCCGTAGACATCCGGGTTCACGTCGCTGTTGTCGAGCGTGTTGAACTGGCGGCCCGAGTAGCGCACGCCAACGCTCGCAAGCCAGTGTTCGTCGAAGCGATACGACGCGAGCAGGTTCGCACGCATGCGCGGAATTCGCGGAAAGCGCGAGCCGACATACGCGGGATTCGCGGCATCGGCAAGGATCTGTGCGTTGCTCGCCGACACGTTCGCGTCGAGATTGAGCCCGCGCAGCCCGACGTTCTCGCCGCTGAACGCGAGTTCGACGCCGCGCACACGCACACGATCGACGTTCGAGATATTGGTCACCGTCGTCGCGCCCGAGACCGTCGTCTGGCTGTAGATCGAATCGCGCAGGTCGCTCTGGAACACGCTGGCACGCACGACGCCGACACCCACGTCGCGTTCGGCCGTGAAGTCCCAGTCGATCGCCTTTTCCGGCCGCAGGTTCGGGTTGTTGTTGACGATCGCGTTGTTCGAGATCGTGCCCTGGAACAGTTCGCCGACCGTCGGGAAACGCGTGCCGGTCGCGAACGACAGCCGGAAGCGCCAGACGTCGGTCGCATCCCATTGCAGCGCGACTTTCGGCGACAGCGCGTTCGCGCTCCGGTCCGCGTAGCCGAGCGTGCCCGTTGCATTGCCGAGCGCGCCCCCGTACGCATCCCAGCGCTCGTAGCGCAGCCCCAGCGTCGCGAGCCAGCCCGGCGCGAAGCGCCACGCGTCCTGTCCGAACAGCGCCTGCGTGCGCGTGTCGCCACGATAGACGCTCGACAGCGACGTGGTCGGCCCGGCCAGCCAGTCGGCCGTGTTGTACGTGATGTTGCGCAGGAAGTAGTTGTCGTAGTGATAGCCGAACGTGAACGTATGGCCCTTCACTTCCGGCGCCTCGGCCTTCAGGTCAAGCGCGCGCCAGCCGGTGCCGTCGCCCTGGAACAGCGTGCCTGCGCCGCCCTGCACGGTCGACGCCGAGCGCTGCACGTCGCGCGACACGTCGTACGCGGACACGACGCCCGACAGGCGCCAGCCGGAATCGAGCCGGCCGTTCAGGCCGAGCGCGTACAGCCAGTTCTCCTGGTCGCCACGCTGCGGCGCGAATGCGTTCGGCGCGACGGTCATGTTCTGGCCGCCGATCGACACATTGCCGCCGTAGACCGGATTGCCGGCCGCATCGCGCAAAAAGGTTTCGCCGTGCTGCCGGTAATGGTTCTCCCAATGCCCGAGCGTGAGCGTCGCATCGACGTGGTCGGTAAACGCATAGCCCATCCGGACCGTCTCGTTGAGCTGCTCGGTCCGCTCGATCGTCTGCGCGCCGACGATGGTCCGCGGCTGGCCGTTGGGCCCGATGTCGGTCGCGGCGCCCGTCACGGGCACGGCAACGCCGAGCTTCGGGTTGTATGCCGAATTGGGGCTCGCATACTGCATCGGCTGACTGTTGTTCTCGAGCCGGTCGAGCGACAGCGCGAACCAGAACCGGCCAACGCGGTTCGCGATCCGCGCGGTCTGGTGATTGCCGCCGAAGCTGTCCGCGAATCCGTAGCCGTCGTGGTAGCGCTGCGTGAAGAACTGCGTCGATAGCGACGCCTCGAGCTTTTCCGGGCGACGCGTCGTGAGCAGCACGGTCGAGCCGATCGAGTTGCCCGGATACAGTGCGGAAAAGGGGCCATAGAGCACGTCGACGCGCGCGATATCGTCAGGCGGAATCAGCGACCAGCGCGGCGGGTACGCGTAGCTCGAGCCGAGCAGGTTCGACAGCAGCACGCCGTCGGCATAGACGAGTCCGCGCGCGCTCTGCAGTTCGTTGTAGTCGCGGCCCGCGAACACGCTGTTGCGGTCGCCGATATAGCGCTTGCGGACCATCAGGTTCGGCGCGTACTTCAGCGCGTCCTCGGTGGTGACGTTGGTGTGCGACTCGATCTGCTCGCGCGTGATCGACGTGACGACGGCCGGCGTATCCGGATCGACCGGCTGCCGCTGCGCGGTCACGCTGACGGCGGTCAGCGTATCGCCGGCCGCCCGCGCCGGCGGCACGGGTGCGACAGCCGAAGCGGGAGCGGCGGCATCGGTAGCGCCGCGCGCATCGTCGGTTGAGGCCGCATGAGCGGCAGACCACGCGAATGCGGCCGCGCATGCGAGCGCGAGCCGGCCGCGCGACGGCCGCGCGGCGAAGGGAGAGGACATGAGGGAATTCCTGAAAACGTGATCGGACGCCGCCGGACACGAGCGCGCACCGCGCACGGACGGCGCGGCACGCGGCCCGGCCGCGGACGGCACGCGCGCCACCGGGGCGCGCGGACGACATCAATCAGATCGGGGCGTTTTCAGGCGGGGCGCGAGGCTGCGCGAAACGGATGCCCTTGCAGGGAAATGCGGGAATGGCCGGCACGGCCGCACGATAGGCGAACGTCCGCACGAAGCCCGGCAGCGCGGGCAGGCTCGCCCCGAGCGCCACGTTCGCCGCGAAGCCGGGACAGTACACGCAGTGCGGCACGCCGGCATGGTCGAACGACGACGCATCGTGATCGCCGCCCGCCTGCGCGAGCACGACCTGGCGGGCACCCGCTGCACTGCACAACTCGAGCGTGAGCTCGCCGGCGCCGCTCGATGCAAGACGCGCATAGCCGATGACGGGCGACAGTACGTTCAGTACCAGCGCCAGCCATATGAGGCCGATCCATCGCGTCGTTCGTTTCATTACGGTCCAGAAAAAGTGCGCGAAAGTATAACAAGCGGACCGATTGTTGCCGATCCTGCACGATGCAATAGTCGGCATCGCAGCGCGCGTCAGAGCGCATGTGCCGTTAATACAACAGAGACAAAATCTAACGATTCGCCACTGGCATAAATCCAATCGCGAGGTTGATAATTATCGAACCTGCTGGAGATATGACCATGGACGAAAGACCAACCCGCATGCCACCGCCGGAGCAAGTGATGAGCCCGGATCCGGAACCCGTCGGCGTGGAATTCCTCGCCGAATTGCCTGACCACGTGCGGGCATTCTTCGACGAGCAGCACAAGCTGTACGCGCCGAAGTGAACGCCTGTTCGGTTCTGTAACCGCTACGTGTCGATCATCGCTATCGTGCGATTCGTCACTGCGCATCACGCGCAATTCGCCTCGCACCCGGGCCGCAACAGCCTGACGGTGCCGGATCAGCTCGCCTGCTGATTCTCCGGTCGCTGCGCTACGCCGCGCGGCTGTCTTCGTCTATCCTTCTGGTTTTCCACCGTCAGCCCGCTCCGGGTCCCCCGATCGTTCCGATGAAGCAAGCCATTCGTGCCAGCCTCGCTGTCGCCGCGCTCGGCGTCGCCCTCATTTCGTCCCCGCGCGTCGCCAATGCGGATGGTGACGACACCGCCCTCACCAACATCGTCGCGCTCGCGTCGCAGCGCCTCGCGCTCGCCGAACCGGTCGCTCGATGGAAATGGGCAAATCACAAGGCAATCGAGGACCGGCCGCGCGAGGCGGAACTGCTCGTATCGGTCGAGAGGCGCGCGGCACAGGCCGGCGTCGATCCCGCGTTCGCACGAACGTTCTTCGAGGATCAGATCGCCGCGAGCAAGGACGTGCAGAACGCGCTGTTCGCGACCTGGCGCGCGACGCGGCCGCCAGAAGGCACGCCGCCCGATCTCGCGACCAGCACGCGCCCGGCGCTCGACCGGCTGACGCAGAAAATGCTCGCGGAGCTCGCGCAGGTTGCACCGCTGCGCGATGCGCCTGATTGCCAGGCGCGGCTCGCGCGCAGTATCGCCAACTGGAAGACGCTCACGCGCTACGACTCCACGCAGACGCAGGCACTCGACACTGCGCTGTCACACGTCTGCACGGCCGGCGGCGCGAGCGCGATCAGCTGACGACAGCGGGCGCGGGTCGCGCGACCGCGCCTGATTAGCCCACCTGCCCCGCAGGCGTGAGCGCGGCGAGCGGAATCAGTTGCAGGCCGCGCGCGAGATGCGTCTGCAGCAGGCGGTGGGTGAAGGGTTCGAACGTACCGTCCGTCCCGTCGGCTGCGAGCTGCGCGGCCGCGTCGAGCGATTCCGCCGCGCCAAGATAGCGCCAGCCGTCGATCACATGAAACAGGCGGCGCTCGCTGCTCGCCTCGAACGCGACGGCACCTTCGAACGGCCAGGGCGCAACGCCGGCACGAGCGTCGGCCGCAGGGCGCCGGTTGTACGACGGCCGTAGCCTGGCGATCCATTGCGCTTCGGCGAGCATCGCCCCCAGTTCGTTGCCGGTCTCGCGCCATTCGACACGCCGCACCTGCTGCGCAAGCCGCATTTCCTTCGACGAACGGCGCTCGCCGGTCAGCAACGCACGCAGCCGTTGCCGCACACGCACGCTGCGGCCAACATACAGCGGCAGGTCCTCCTCCCCGAACAGTGCGTACGCGCCGCACCCGGCCGGCGCGGTATCGAGCCAGGCTTCGGTCAGGTCGCCGCCCAGGCGGAAGTGGCGCGTCGTGCGTGCGATCTGGTCGCGCAGCCGCTCGAGCGGCACGATGTCGTGCAACAGGCGCCAGAACTGCCACAGCAGGTCGGCATCCGCCAGCGCCCGGTGGCGCGCAGCCGGCACGAGGCCGTGACGTTCGATCAACGCGTCGAGCCCGTGCCGCGATTCACGCGGGAACAGCGCTCGCGACAGCCGCACCGTACACAGCACATCGGGATTGAACGCGAAGCCGGCGCGCTCGAATTCGGCCCGCAGGAAGCCGCGATCAAAGCTCGCGTTGTGCGCGACGAACAGCTTGCCGTCGAGCCGCTCGAACAACGCCGGCGCCAGCGACGCAAATGACGGCGCGTCGCGCACCATCTCGTCCGAAATACCCGTCAGTTGCTGGATGAACGGCGGAATCGGCTGCCCCGGATTGACGAGCGTCGTCCACGTCGACACGCCGAACGGGCCGATTTCGACCACGCCGACTTCGGTGATGCGGTGTTCGGCGGGCGAGCCGCCAGTGGTTTCAAGGTCGACGAAAACGAGCGGCTGTTCGCTGGCGGGATCGGACGGACGGGGAGAATCAGACATGAAAAGACGGGGAAACGATGCTTCCGTGAGTATGCACCGGCATCCCCATTCGCGGCCAGCCCGAACCGGAGTGTTCCGTCCCCGGAAAACAAAAAGCCCCCGCAATGCGGGGGCCGGACGTGATCGGCAATGCGCGGCGCGTCAGACCGCCTGGATATTCGCTGCCTGCTTGCCTTTCGGCCCGACTTTCACGTCGAACGAAACACGCTGGTTTTCCTTCAGCGTCTTGAAGCCGTCCATCTTGATTTCGGAAAAGTGTGCAAACAAATCTTCACCACCATTGTCCGACGTAATAAAGCCGAAACCTTTAGCATCGTTAAACCATTTCACGATACCGGTATCCATGTCTTCGTTCCCCACTCGATTAGATCAAAAAAGCTATTTTTATAGCCGTTTCCCGAAATCCCGAAACATTGCGCCAGCACCTGCACCAGCACGCCGCCCGAGGACGGTGTGCTGACTTTATAAATTGGACAATCCGGGTGCGTCAAGGAAATTTTTGACGATCGTTTTATCAAAAAAGCGCTAATGCCATTGGAATCGGTACACCGTCGCTTTCTATTAATTGATTCGCATCAAAAACCTGTCAATATTACCGGGATCATAGTTCCGATATTTTCAACCATGAAATTCCTACCGAGGACAAATCTGATCGGTAAAATCCTCGGGTTTTTTCCGGGTTGCGGAAATCCCGGGACCTTGCGATGCTCACTTAACGCCGGAAGGAAGGAGAAGGTCATGTGGCTGGACGGAATCAAGCGCTTCGCGAGCCGGCTCGGACGCGTACGCCGCAAGTCCCGCGCCCTGGTCGAGCCCGCGTCCTCGCGCGAAGCGCCATGCGACACTGAATTCGATACGACCTGGCACGGCGATCACTGGCAGAACCTGCTCTCATCGCCGCTCGATGCCCGTCACTACGTGATGGAAGACTGGACATACACGCCGCCCCCCAACGACGCCAGGGAGGCCGCGCCTGCGGCCAAGCGCAAGCGGCGCTCGTTCGCGCAATAGCGCGCGGACAGACGGGGCAAAAAAAAAGCGCGACTGGGAAGTCGCGCCGACAAAGGTTTGGAGATCTTTTCCGTCAACGAAAAAGTCTGCTTCGGAAAGCAGAGATCGCAGTATAGCGAGAGAACAACCTTTCATTAGCCATGCTCCACACAAACCTCTATTGCCGATGTGTCAATAATCGGACTACGACCATCCCCGTCTGCTACTGACTGCCTGTCGCGATCGCGCAACGCCCATTGCGCACTCCTGATTGCCCTTTTCCTTCGCTGCACTGCCGCAAACCCTTGATGGACAATCGTTTGCGCTGCCTTATCGATCTTTGCGGATTACAAAATATATTATTGCTTAAAGCGCATCCTTCCCCCACTCCAAGCACTCCGTACACTGCAGGTGGCTTTTTGATAAGCGCAGCGCCGCTCTGCCGGACCGGCCGCAACGTCAAGCAAAACATGCCAGTCCGCAGCAGGTTCGATCGACATCATCCTGTTTGGAGACAGATCCATGAAAAAAACCCTGATCGTCACCGCGTTGTCGGGGGTATTCGCTACGGCAGCTCATGCCCAAAGCAGCGTGACGCTCTATGGCCTGATCGACGCAGGCATCACCTACACGAACAATCAGGGCGGCCATAGCGCCTGGCAGGAAACAAGCGGTTCGGTCAACGGCAGCCGCTGGGGCTTGCGCGGCACCGAAGATCTCGGCGGCGGCCTGAAAGCAATCTTCACGCTGGAAAATGGTTTCGGCATCAATAACGGCGCGCTGAAACAGAGCGGCCGGGAATTCGGCCGGCAAGCATTTGTCGGCCTCGCCAACGACAGCTACGGTTCGCTGACGCTGGGCCGGCAGTACGACAGCGTCGTCGACTATCTCGGGCCGCTATCGCTGACCGGTACCCAGTACGGCGGCACGCAGTTCGCCCACCCGTTCGACAACGACAACCTGAACAACTCGTTCCGGATCAACAACTCGGTCAAGTATCAGAGCGCGAACTACGGCGGCCTCAAGTTCGGTGCGTTGTACGGGTTCTCGAACTCGACCGCTTTCGCGAACAACCGCGCCTATAGCGGCGGCGTGTCGTACAGCTACCTGGGCTTCAACTTCGCCGCGGCCTATTTGCAGCTGAACAGCGACGTGAATGCGCTCGCGCAGGCGGTGTCCGATCCGGGCGCAGTGACCGGCGAATGGACCTTCGCATCGCGCGTGCAGCGCACCTGGGGCGCCGGCCTGAATTACGGGTTCGGCCCGGCCACAGTCGGCTTCGTGTTCACGCAAACGCGCCTGACCGGCATCCGGGCAATCAGCGCGGGGCAGTCCGGCGTGTCCGGCGGCATCACGGGCCTCGGCGGAACCGCGCGCTTCAGCAACTACGAACTCAACGGACGCTACGCGCTGACACCGGCGCTGTCGCTCGCCGGCTCCTACACATATACGCAGGGCCGCCTGGCCGGCGACAAGCCGACCTGGCACCAGTTCAACCTGCAAGCCGACTATGCACTGTCGAAGCGCACCGATGTCTACCTGCAGGGCGAGTTCCAGAAGGTCAACAACGACGGCCTCGACCTCGGCGCCAATATCAACGGGCTGGGCGCCGCGTCATCGACCAACAAGCAGATCGCGGTCACGGCCGGCTTGCGCCACCGCTTCTAAGCGGTCGGCACATCAGCCGCACGCCGAATGACGAAGCGCCCCACCGGGGCGCTTTTTCTTTACCTGGCTGCGCCGTGCGCCGCTCAGGCGTTATCCGGCGCCGGGTAACGGACGTCGAGCACGTCGATCGGTTGCGGGCCGGCCGGCGTCATCAGCATCACGGTATCGCCGATCTTCGCCTTGATCAGCGCGCGCGCGATCGGCGAAATCCAGCTGACGCAGCCGTGATCGAGATCGACCTCGTCGATCCCGACGATCGTGATCGTGTGATCCTCGCCGTCCAGCGTCTCGTAATCGACCGTTGCGCCGAAAAACACCTGGTCGACGTTCTCCTGCCGGCTTGCATCGACGACTTCGGCCAGATCGAGCCGCTTCGTCAGGAAGCGGATGCGGCGATCGATCTCGCGAAGCCGCCGCTTGCCGTAGATATAGTCGCCGTTCTCCGACCGGTCGCCGTTCGACGCAGCCCACGACACGAGCCGCACGACCTCGGGACGCTCGACGTCGATCAGGTTCAGCAGTTCGTCCCGCAGCCGCTTGTGGCCAGCCGGCGTGATGTAGTTCTTCGCACCCGCCGGGATTGCTGGCTGGGTCTGGTCGAGATCGTCGTCGTCGCCGTCCGACTCTTTGACAAACGCCTTGTTCATGATGCGGATTCAACATGGATGACTGATGCTCCAAGGGTACACGAAGGGCGCCCCGGCAAGGCCGCGCTGAACAATTCGCGAATAAGGCTTCCCTTTTTATACAACCCTGCTATAATTTCGCTTCTGCGTGCGGCTGTAGCTCAGTTGGATAGAGTACTTGGCTACGAACCAAGGGGTCGTGGGTTCGAATCCTGCCAGCCGCGCCACTTTTTCGAGGGCCTTCCGAACCGAAGGCCCTTTCAGTTCGAAGCAGTAGAAGTTTTGTTTTGCGTGCGGCTGTAGCTCAGTTGGATAGAGTACTTGGCTACGAACCAAGGGGTCGTGGGTTCGAATCCTGCCAGCCGCGCCACTTTTTTGGGGACCTTCCCATCGCAGAAGGTTCCGACAGTCAAGCAGTACCGTTTTGCGTGCGGCTGTAGCTCAGTTGGATAGAGTACTTGGCTACGAACCAAGGGGTCGTGGGTTCGAATCCTGCCAGCCGCGCCACCTTAAAAGGGCTTTCCTCCGGGAAAGCCCTTTTTCTTTTCCGCCTGCCCTTCCCTTGCTCACGGTCCGGCAACGTACGGTTGCGTGGCGCCCCTTTTCGGAAGAACGTCGACCACACCACACGTTCGCTCTCCGGCAGCGCAAATGAAAACGGCGACCACTGGCCGCCGTCGATCGATCGCCCACACGGGCCCCAAGCGTCAATAATCCTGCCGCTCGCGCTCGATGCGCATGCCGCCGTCATGGCGCGCATGCGCACCGTCGTCGGTCGAACGCTCGCGCATGATCCGCATCACGTCCGGATTGGTTCGCACGCGTCGCATCACGTTCGCGAGATGCACACGGTCGCTGACCTGGATCACGAAGCGCAGCACCGTCGATTCGTGCGTCAGATCCTCATCCATCGCGATATGCACGATATTCGCATCGGCCGACGTGATGTCCGCCGCCACGCGCGCAAAGATACCCTTCGTGTTCTTCACGAGCGCCTTCACCGCGACATCGAACAGGCGGCCCGGCTGCGGCGCCCATTCGACATCGATCCAGCGGCCCGGATCGCGGCGATGGATACGCTGCGCCACGCGGCAATCGGTCGTATGAATCGCCATCCCCAGGCCAATGCCGATATAACCCATGATCGCGTCGCCCGGAATCGGCCGGCAGCATGCCGACAGTTGCACGGACATCCCTTCGGTGCCGGTAATCACGACCGGCGGCGCATGGTGCGCCGGATGCCGCTCGGACTTCGGCAGGTCGTCGTCCGCATCGCGGCCGCTCATCAGCACCTCGATGCGCTTGGCCATCACCGCGGCCACGCGGCGGCCGAGGCCGATGTCCGCGAAGATTTCCTGGCGGCTCTTGTTGCCCGTCCACTGCACGAGCTTCTCCCACACTTCCGGCTCGACATCGGCCAGCGCGAGACCGTAGCCCTTCAGGCTCTGGTCGACCAGCCGCTCGCCAAGCTGCACCGATTCGTTCAGGCGCATCGTCTTCAGGTAGTGACGGATCGCCGAGCGCGCCTTGCCGGTACGCACGAAGCCAAGCCATGCGGGGTTCGGCTTCGAATACGGCGCCGTGATCACCTCGACGATGTCGCCGCTCTTCAGCTCGGTGCGCAACGGCAGCAGTTCGTTGTTGATCTTCACGGCAACGCATTGGTTGCCGAGATCGCTGTGGATCGAATACGCGAAATCGAGTGCCGTCGCGCCGCGCGGCAACGCCATGATCTTCGACTTCGGCGTGAACACGTAGACCGCGTC
The DNA here is from genome assembly GCF_902833075.1 of Burkholderia sp. BCC0405. Classification (NCBI taxonomy): domain Bacteria; kingdom Pseudomonadati; phylum Pseudomonadota; class Betaproteobacteria; order Burkholderiales; family Burkholderiaceae; genus Burkholderia; species Burkholderia sp. BCC0405. Next base: position 166,888 of record NZ_CADFEO010000004.1, on the reverse strand, counting down.
GGGGAACAGGTCGATCTTCACGTGCTCGAGGAATTCGCTCGAATCGCCGGCTTCGCTCTGGATGTCGAGCAGCGACTTCAGCCACTGGTGCGCGCGCTTCTGCACGTCGCTGAGATCCGCGCTGCCGTTCTTGTACAGCCAGTGCGCGGCGACCCCCGCCTCGGCGATCTCGTGCATCTTGCGCGTGCGCACCTGGAACTCGATCGGCGCGCCGAACGGGCCGACGAGCGTCGTGTGCAGCGACTGATAGCCGTTGATCTTCGGGATCGCGATGTAGTCCTTGAACTTGCCGGGCACGGGCTTGTACAGCGCGTGCAGCGCGCCGATGCACGTGTAGCAGTCGAGCGGGCTGTCGACGACGACGCGAAAGCCGTACACGTCGAGCACCTGCGAGAACGACAGCTGCTTGTCGCGCATCTTGCGGTAGACGCTGTAGATGGTCTTTTCACGGCCGGTGATCTCGGCGTCGATCTTCGCATCGGCCATCGCACGCTGCGCGGCCTCGAGGATCTTGCTGATCACTTCGCGGCGGTTGCCGCGCGCGGCCTTCACGGCCTTCTCGAGCGTCGCGTAGCGATGCGGGTTGAAGTTCGCGAAGCTCATGTCCTGCAGCTCGCGATACGTGTTGTTCAACCCGAGGCGGTGCGCGATCGGCGCGTAGATGTCGAGCGTTTCCCGCGCGACGCGGCGGCGCTTTTCCATCGGCACCGCGCCGAGCGTGCGCATGTTGTGCAGCCGGTCGGCGAGCTTGACGAGAATGACGCGCACGTCGCGCGCCATCGCGAGCAGCATCTTGCGGAAGTTTTCCGCCTGCGCTTCCTCGCGGCTGCGGAACTCCATCTTGTCGAGCTTCGACAGGCCGTCGACCAGCTCTGCGACCTTCGGACCGAACCGTTCGGCCAGCTCGTTCTTGGTCACGCCCTGGTCTTCCATCACGTCGTGCAGGAGCGCCGCCATGACGGCCTGCGCGTCGAGCTTCCAGCCGGCGCAGATTTCCGCGACGGCGACGGGATGGGTGATATAGGGTTCGCCGCTCTGGCGATATTGACCGAGGTGGGCTTCGTCACTGAAGTGGAACGCCGCCTTGACCTCTTTGATTTCCTCCGGAGGAAGATACTCGGCAAGCGCGGCGGTCAGTTTCGCGATCGAAACGACGCCGTGCTTGCGAGGCTGCTCCGGTGTGGCGGTCGGCCCGAACAGATGCCGGAAGGACTGTTCGAGGACCGCGTCGATGTACTGGCGCGCAGGCGATTGGGCCGTGGCTTCGGTGGTCGAATCCGCGGAGGCGGACGATGGGGTGGTGCTCATATTCGCCTCCAGGTCGAGTCGTTGCGCGCGTGGATTACATGGCTGGAACGGGCCGGATGCGCGTTACACCGGCACCTTCTTCAGCATCTCGACGCCGACCTGGCCGGCAGCGATTTCGCGCAGCGCGACGACGGTCGGCTTGTCGCGGCTTTCGATCTTCGGCGTATGGCCTTGCGCGAGCTGCCGCGCGCGATAGGTGGCGGCGAGCGCCAGTTCGAAGCGGTTCGGGATTTGCTTCAGGCAGTCTTCGACGGTAATGCGAGCCATGTTGGTAATTCCTTCTGAATATAGTGCTTATTCTACCTTATGTCCCTCGTCCCCCGCGTCATTCCGCGTGGGGCAGATGGATGCCGAGCTCGATGAACAGCTCCGTGTGTCGCGCGTACTGCGAAGCAAAGCGCAGGCGCGTGGCCGCGACGATGCATTCGAGTTCCGCGAGCGCACGCTCGAAATTCTCGTTGATCACCACGTATTCCGCTTCGGACGCGTGTGCGATCTCGCTGCCGGCGGCAAGCAGGCGGCGCGTGATCACGTTCGGTTCGTCCTGGCCGCGCTTCTTCAGGCGCTCCTCGAGCGCGTCGAGCGACGGCGGCAGGATGAAGATGCCGACCGCGTTGCGGAACTGCTTCTTCACCTGCAGCGCGCCCTGCCAGTCGATCTCGAGCAGCACGTCGTGGCCGTTCTTCATCTGCTCTTCGATCCAGACGCGCGACGTGCCGTAGTAGTTGCCGTGCACTTCCGCGCTCTCGAGGAATTCGTGCGCCGCGTGACGCGCGCGGAAATCCTCGACCGTCGTGAAGTGATAGTGCTGGCCGTCCTGCTCGCCGGGGCGCGGCTTGCGCGTCGTGTACGAGATCGACAGGCAGATGTCGCTGTCCTTCGACAGCAGCGCATTCACGAGCGTCGACTTGCCGGCACCCGACGGCGCGACGACCATGAACAGGTTGCCGGGATAGACGCCGCCGTGCAGCGAATGCGACGCGTGCGCGTCGCGAGTAGATTCCGTCATGTTGCTTTACTCCAGGTTTTGCACTTGCTCGCGCATCTGCTCGATCAACAGCTTGAGCGCCATCGACGCGTCGGCGAGTTCCTTCGCCGCCGCCTTCGAGCCGAGCGTGTTCGCTTCGCGATTCAGTTCCTGCATCATGAAGTCGAGACGCTTGCCGACGCGGCCGCCCTTCTCGATCACATGGCGCGTTTCGTTCAGGTGCGCGGTGAGCCGCGACAGCTCTTCCGCGATGTCGATCCGGATCCCGTACATCGTCACTTCCTGACGAATGCGCTCCGCGGCTTCCTCGCGCGTGACGATCGTCGAGCTGCCTTCGGGCGCCGCGATGCCGAGCGCCTCCTGCAGCCGTTCGACGATCTTCTGCTGGTGCTTCGCGATCAGCTCCGGCACGAGCGGCGTGATGCGCGCGACGATCGCCTCCATCTCGGTGACGTTCGTCAGCAGCATCGTCGCCAGCTGTGCGCCTTCGCGCGAGCGCACGACGACGAGCTCGCCGATCGCTTCCTTGCCGCACGCGAGCACCGCGTCGCGGATCGCTTCCGCCGACACGCCGCTCTCGGCGATCACGCCAGGCCAGCGCAGGATCTCGCCCGCGCGCAGGCGGCCGACGCCCGGAAACGTATCGAGCACCGAGCGCTCGAGCTCGGCGAGCTGGCCGAGCGCGGACTGGTTCAGCGCGCCTGCGCCGATGCTCTGCTCACCGCGCTGCAGGTTGATGCGGATGTCGACCTTGCCGCGAGACAGCTTGTTCATCAGCATTTCGCGCAGCGCGGGTTCGCACGCGCGCACGTCGTCCGGCATCCGGAAATTCAGGTCGAGGAAGCGCGAGTTCACGGTGCGCAGTTCGACCGACACGCTGGTGCCGCCGTTGCCGGTGGCCGTCGCGAGTTCGCGCGTCGCGCTCGCGTAGCCCGTCATGCTGTAGATCATGGTTCGTCTCGCCGTCTGGGTGCCCTCGCGGGCGGGATATGTCGAGGCGCCCGGCGCATCGGAAAGCGCGGGGCGGGAAGCGCGCATTATCCCATTTTTGCGGACCACCCCGCCGGGCACGCCCGCCGTTCGGCGCTAAAATCGGGGTTTCCTCTCGTTCCGCGATTCCCACATGACGTCCTCCGTTTCCCGCCCGAGCGGCCGCCGCGCCGACGCACTGCGCAAGGTCGCCCTTACGCGCCACTACACGAAACATGCCGAAGGCTCGGTGCTGGTCGAATTCGGCGACACCAAGGTGCTCTGCACCGCGAGCGTCTCCGAACGCGTCCCCGACTTCCTGCGCGACCGCGGGCAAGGCTGGCTGACCGCCGAATACGGGATGCTGCCGCGCGCGACGCACACGCGCAGCGACCGCGAAGCCGCCCGCGGCAAGCAGACCGGCCGCACGCAGGAAATTCAGCGCCTGATCGGCCGCGCGCTGCGCGCGGTGTTCGATCTCGAGGCGCTCGGCCCGCGCACGATCCACATCGACTGCGACGTGATCCAGGCCGACGGCGGCACGCGCACGGCGAGCATCACCGGCGCGTTCGTCGCCGCACACGACGCCGTGTCGACGCTGATCGCGGCCGGCAAGCTCACGCGCTCGCCGATCACCGACCACGTCGCCGCGATCTCGGTCGGCGTGTACGAAGGCGCACCCGTGCTCGACCTCGATTACGCGGAAGATTCGCAGTGCGATACCGACATGAACGTCGTGATGACGGGCGCCGGCGGTTTCGTCGAAGTTCAGGGCACGGCCGAAGGCGTGCCGTTCTCGCGCGCCGAGATGAACGCGCTGCTCGACCTCGCGCAAGGCGGGATCGCCGAGCTCGTGCAGCTCCAGAAAGACGTGCTGGGCGCCTGAGATGCCGGACGACCACACCATCGCCCCGCTGTCGCGTATCGTTCTCGCGTCGAACAACGCCGGCAAGCTGCGCGAATTCACCGCGCTGTTCTCGACGGTCGGCATCGAGATCGTCCCGCAGGGCGACCTTGCCGTGCCGGAAGCGGAAGAGCCGTTCGGCACCTTCATCGAAAACGCGCTGACGAAGGCGCGCCACGCGTCGCGGCTCACCGGGCTGCCGGCGATCGCCGACGATTCAGGGCTGTGCGTGCGCGTGCTGCGCGGCGCACCGGGCGTCTATTCGGCGCGCTACGCGCAGCGCGCGGGCCGCGACAAGGGCGACGCAGCGAACAACGCGTATCTCGTCGAGCAGCTGCGCGGCGTCGACGACCGGCGCGCATACTATTGCTGCGTGCTCGCGCTCGTACGCCATGCGGACGACCCCGAACCGCTGTTCGCCGAAGGGCGCTGGGCGGGCGAGATCGTCGATACGCCGCGCGGCGAGCACGGATTCGGCTACGACCCGTATTTCTACCTGCCGTCGCTCGGCGCGACGGCCGCCGAACTCGAGCCGGCCGTGAAGAACACGCACAGCCATCGCGCGCTGGCGCTGAAGGCGCTGCTGGCGCGGCTCGCGGAGGAAGCATGAGCGCGCTCGATACCCGTTCGCCAACGGAGGTTGCATGAGCCAGGCCGCGGAAACCGGCGCGCGCGTCGTCGCGACCTTCACGTCGCCCGGCCAGGTGCGGCTCACGTCGCTGCCGCCGCTCGCGCTGTATGTGCATTTCCCGTGGTGCGTGCGCAAGTGCCCGTACTGCGATTTCAATTCGCACGAGTGGAAGGGCGAACGGTTTCCGGAAACCGAATATCTCGACGCGCTGCGCGCCGATCTCGAGCAGGCGCTGCCGCTCGTGTGGGGCCGGCAGGTGCATACGGTATTCATCGGCGGCGGCACGCCGAGCCTGCTGTCGGCGGCCGGCCTCGACCGGATGCTGTCCGACGTGCGGGCGCTGCTGCCGCTCGACGCCGATGCCGAGATCACGCTCGAGGCGAATCCGGGCACGTTCGAGGCCGCGAAGTTCGCGCAGTTCCGCGCGAGCGGCGTGAATCGCCTGTCGGTCGGCATCCAGAGCTTCAACGAAACGCACCTGAAGGCGCTCGGCCGGATTCACGACACCACGCAGGCACGCGCGGCCGTCGAGATCGCCGCGAAGAACTTCGACAACTTCAACCTCGACCTGATGTTCGCGCTGCCGAACCAGACGCTCGACGAATGTCGTACCGACATCGAGACCGCGCTGTCGTACGCGCCGCCGCATCTGTCGCTGTATCACCTGACGCTCGAGCCGAATACGCTGTTCGCGAAGTTCCCGCCGGTCGTGCCCGACGACGACGCGTCGGCCGACATGCAGGAATGGATTCACGCGCGCACGGCCGAGGCCGGTTACGGACGCTACGAAGTTTCCGCGTATGCCAGGCCGAATCATCAGTGCAGGCACAACCTGAACTACTGGCGCTTCGGCGACTATCTCGGGATCGGTGCGGGCGCCCACACGAAGCTGTCGTTCCCGAACCGGATCCTGCGGCAGGCACGCTACAAGCACCCGGCAACCTTCATCGAGCAAGCGATGGCCGGCACGGCCGTACAGGAAGAACGTGAAGTCGGCGCGCGCGACCTGCCGTTCGAGTTCATGCTGAACACGCTCCGGCTCGTCGAGGGCTTCCCCGTGCACAGCTTCGCCGAACGCACGGGCCTGCCGATGAGCACGATCGAACCGGCGCTGCAGGAAGCGGAGCGACGCGGCCTGATCGCACGCGATTTCGCGCAGATCGCACCGACACCGCTCGGCCAGCGTTTCCTCAACGACCTGCAGGAATTGTTCCTGCGCGACGATTGAAGGAATGAACCTCGCGGCATTTCGGTTACAATGCCGCCTCGTGTGGAAGCGTGGCCGAGCGGTTTAAGGCACCGGTCTTGAAAACCGGCGACGGGAAACTGTCCGTGAGTTCGAATCTCACCGCTTCCGCCAGGAAATTCGCCAAACCCCGTCCATTCACCGAATGACGGGGTTTTTTGTTGGCCCGCGCGCATCCTTCCCTAACGTTCCGACGCGTCGCGCCGGATGCCGTTACAATCCGGCGCTCCGATTCGCGAAACGGGAAAACCACGTCATGAAGCCCTTCATCGTCTCGTCGCTCGCCGCGCTGCTGGTTGCCGTCAGCACGCAGGCGACAGCGGACACCGCCTCCGGCAGCGATACGCAAGCGTCGTGCGCGATCGCATACGTGACCGGCGTCGGCGGCTCGCCGCGCGGCCTGAGCGAATACCTTGCAAGTCCGTCGCCCTACAACTACCTGAAGGACAACGACCTCCAGTGCAAGGTGGGAGATGACGGACGCACGTCGAACTGCACCGGTGTGACCTACCTCCGGAACGAACAGGTCAGCGTGTACGACGATTCCGATCCGGCGACGCTGACCGTCGTGGCGCGCGTGGAGCTCGACCACGGCCAGAAATACCCGGTGATCATCGTCGTGCAGCGCAAGGACGCACGCTGCAAGCAATGATGCAGCGCCGCGCTGGAAGCCTCCCGGCCGGCCGCTCGATCACCTAGAATTCGATCAACACGGCGACACGACCGCCGCCGCGTACTCGATGCCGCGCGCGCCACCCCTGCGCGCGGTACACGGAGATCGCCATGACCGAACTGTCGACACCGGCGGAACACGTCGATTACGAAGGCTTCGAGGTCCATGTCGTGCCGGCCGTCGTGCCCGGCAGCGACACGCGCTACACCTACACCGGCTACGTGTGCCATCCGGGCGCGAATCCCGCATTGCCCGGTCACGCGGTGCCGTTCCACGCGGACGGCGAGGAAAGCTTCACGAGCCTCGATGAAGCCGTCCACGAAGCCGTGCACATCGGCAAGAGCATCATCGACGGCACGCATCCCGACCTGTCGATCCTGTCGCTCGTCACGCACGGCTTCTGAACCGGACGGCACGCATCGCTGAAGCGTGCACGGGCGGCCGGACGATCGTCACACGCCTGCGCGCCACTCGCGTTCCCCGTCTTTCTTTCAACCTTGCAACACGCACGCAGGGCCGCACACGTACGGCAGCCTCGCGAGCGCGCTGTCACATGTCGCGTCACATCGCGATGCGCGAGCGCACGCCTTCTCGTCATCAGCGATCGCATCATCCGGCATCGCGCATTATGCGTTTCTCCCGATATCGGCTCGCGTCCGTGCGCCTATCATTTTTTTATAGTCACTTCTGGCCAGCCTCCCATGCGCCCCCTTCCCCGTCCGCGCGTCGACCGGCTGCGTGCCGTTGCGCTGGCCGTCGTCGCCATGCTCGCGGCGTGCACGATCACGCCGCCTCCATCGCTGCGCTCGGTCCTGACGATTCCGTCGATCACCCGCAGCGGCAGCCTCGACCAGTACCGCGTCGAGGTCGCGCAGCGTGTCGCCGAACGCAATCCCGCCGGCGTGCTGCACGGCACACCGCAAGCCATGCTCCGCTCGCTCGTCGTCGTGGCCTTCACCGTCGATGGCAGCGGCCGGCTCGTCAACGCGTCCGTCTATCGCAGCAATGGCGACAGCGAAGCGGAAGCACTCGCGCTCGCGTCGCTGCGCCGCTCGGCGCCGCTGCCGCCACCACCGTCGCGACTGCTCGACGGCAACGGCCGGCTCGAATTGATGGAAGGCTGGCTCTTCAACGACGACGGCCACTTCCAGTTGCAAAGCACCGCGTCGGCGCAGGCGCAATCGATCGACTGACCGGTCGCCGCACCGCGATTGCCGGTGCGCGGCGGCGCTGGCTATAATTTTCCGCAATCGCGCGACCACCACGCCGCGCGCGCGTTCGCGCGCCCCACCCGGCATGCGAGCCGACCACGCCGGCACCGGGCGGCGGCGACGCACCCGTCTCCATCGTCGACCGGCGGGTGACGTCCGCGCCACGGCGCGCGTCCACGCCGCCACCGCATCATCCGCTCGGCTGCCCCCGGCAGGCGTCCGCCTGCCCGACCGCACGCCCAGCCGACCGCCCCAACGACAAAACGGAGACATCCATGTCCGCATCCCCCCCGGCCGTTGCACATGCAACCGGTTCGGCCGGCGCCGTCAGCCACCGGCGCATCGTGTTCGCGAGCTTCATCGGCACCGCGATCGAGTTCTACGATTTCTACGTGTACGCAACGGCCGCCGCGCTCGTCATCGGCCCCGTGTTCTTCCCGCACGGCTCCGCGACCGCACAGGCGCTGTCCGCGTTCGTGACGTTCGGCATCGCGTTCATCGCACGCCCGATCGGGTCGTTCCTGTTCGGGCACTTCGGCGACCGCATCGGCCGCAAATCGACGCTCGTCGCGTCGCTGCTCGTGATGGGCGTGTCCACCACCGCGATCGGCTTCGTGCCCGGCTACGACGCGATCGGCACGCTCGCGCCGGTGCTGCTGTGCGTGTTGCGCTTCGGCCAGGGGATCGGCCTCGGCGGCGAATGGGGCGGCGCAGCGCTGCTCGCGACCGAGCACGCGCCGCAGGGCAAGCGCGGCTGGTTCGGGATGTTCCCGCAGCTCGGACCGTCGGTCGGCTTCCTGATGTCGAACGGCCTGTTCTTCGCGCTCGCGCTGTCGCTGTCGGACGAGCAGTTCCGCAGTTGGGGCTGGCGCATCCCGTTCCTGGTCAGTGCGGTGCTCGTCGCGCTCGGCCTGTACGTGCGGCTCAAGATCACCGAAACGCCCGCGTTCCAGGCCGCACTCGATCGCAACGAGCGCGTGCGCGTGCCGGTCGCGACACTGATCACGCAACACTGGCAGCCGACGCTGCTCGGTGCGCTTGCAATGGTCGTCTGCTACACGCTGTTCTACATCTCGACGGTGTTCTCGCTGTCGTATGGCGTATCGGCGCTGCATATTCCGCGCCAGAGTTTCCTCGGCCTGCTGTGTTTCGCGGTCGTGTTCATGGGACTCGCGACGCCGCTGTCCGCGTGGGCATCCGACCGCTTCGGCCGCAAACCGGTACTCGTCGTGGGTGCGATCGCCGCGCTGCTGTCAGGTTTTGCGATGGAGCCGCTGCTCGGCAGCGGCTCCATGCCGCTCGTCGCGCTGTTCCTGACGATCGAGCTGTTCCTGATGGGCGTGACGTTCGCGCCGATGGGCGCGCTGCTGCCGGAACTGTTCCCGACCAACGTCCGCTATACGGGCGCGGGCGTCGCGTACAACCTCGGCGGGATCCTGGGCGCGTCGATCGCGCCGTATATCGCGCAACTGCTGGCAGCGCGCGGCGGGCTGTCGTGGGTCGGCGGTTATGTATCGGTTGCGGCGGCAATCAGCCTGATCGGTGTGCTGCTGATGCGCGAAACGCGCGACACATCGCTCGTCTGAGACTCCGGGGCGCCCCGGGTTGTGCGGTGGCCCGCGCTGCCTATACTCGATCCCGGGTGCGCCGCTGCGCGCCCCCGGGATCCCGCCCCGAAGGAGCCGCCGCCATGAACATCCGCCTCGGCAATGCCGATCTCGTCCTGATCCTCGCGCTCGCGCTGGGTGGCGCGCTGCTGCTCGCGCTGCGCTTTCGGCCGAAGACGTGGCGCGGCCTCGTGTTCGAGGCGCTGCTGGCGAACCTGGCGGCGATTGCCGCCGTGATCACCATTGAAGCGATGCTGGCGTAAGCCCGTCAGCAACCGTCAGGCGACGGCCTGCACCGGCAACACATTGCAGACCGGGGTCACGGCATCGATTGCATTGAGTGCGTCGGCCATGCTCGGCGGCACGCCGGCTTCGCCGATCGACAACGAATGCGGCACGCCATCGATACCGAAATGGACCCGCGACGTGGCCACGAACATCATCACGGTCGGGCGCCCCAGCGCATGCGCCAGGTGCACCAGCCCCGTGTCGACACCAACGACCAGCGCAGCCCGGCTGATCGTCGCAGCGAGTTCGCCCAGCGACATCGCCGGCAGCACGACCGCACCAGGCACGCGCGCAGCGATGTCCTGCGCGTCGAGATGCTCGGAGGGAGAACCCCACGGCAACAGCACGCGCAAGCCGCGCGCCGCCATTCGGGTCGCGAGCTCGGCCCAGTGATCGACCGGCCATTTCTTGTCGGGATTCGACGTTGCATGGAACAACAACATGAATGGCGCGCCTTCGGTAACAATCGGCGGCAACGGTACGTCTGGCACAACGATCCCGTACGACGGCATGCCTTCGGGCGCGTAGTCGAGCGCCTCGCCCGCGCTGATACGCATGCCGTGCCACGCATTGCAGACCGGCTTCGGGCCGAAGCGGTGCGAATACGCGAAGCGTGCGCCCGTTTCGCCGAGATCCGGTGTGCGGTAACCGACCCGGCGTCGGGCACGTGCCAGCGCCGCAATGATCGCGCTCTTGTAGACGCCGTGCAGGTCGATCACCGCATCATAGCGATGCCGGCGCAACGCGCCGATCGATGCCGATATCGCCCTCAGGTCGCCGGCATTTCTCATTTTCTTGAAGCGGCGTAGCGGCGCGCACAACACGGCGCTGACGCCCGGATGCCAGCGCACGATCTCGGCACACGACTCGTCTACCGCCCAGTCGACCTTGACGCCCGGAAAGGCGCGGTGGAGATCCGCAACAACAGGCAGCGTCTGGATGACATCGCCGAGCGATGTCACTTTCACGATCAGAATGCGTTTCACGTTTGCGGGGACGTACATAGAGCGGTGCATTTCGGCATGCTAATAAGACTGGGTGCACTTTAGAATTACGGCTGAATTACATTTGTAACAAAACGTTGGAGTCAGTCGAGAATTGTAGAGCGTATTGTCGCCCGGGTTCTCTGTTGTAATCGTGTCGTTGCCTTCCAGCCCCTGCCAATGCCACGCCACGCCCTTCCCGCCCTGTTTCCCGCCCTCACCCGTCGTTCGATGAGGATCTGGCGCCAGTACGGCGTTTTCTGGCTCGGCGCGATCGTCGTCGGCCTCACGGCCGTACTCTACGCGCGACTGATCGACTGGGGCTACGAAACCTTCCGCACGATGCGCGATCACGCCGCGTGGCTGCCGCTGCTGCTGACGCCGGCCATCGCCGCGGTGTCGGTATGGATCACGCGCCGCTTCTTCCGCGGCGCCGAGGGCAGCGGCATCCCGCAGGTCATCGCGACGCTGCATGCGCGCCCGAGTGCGTTCGGCTCCCGGCTGCTGACGCTGCGCATCCTGTTCGGCAAGGTGCTGGTCTCGTTCCTCGGCATCCTGGGCGGCTTCACGATCGGCCGCGAAGGGCCGACCGTGCAGGTCGGCGCGGCGCTGATGTTCAACCTGCGACGCTTCTACCCGCGCTCGAACGCGCAGATCGAACGCCAACTGGTGCTCGCCGGCGCGGCGGCCGGGCTGTCGGCCGCGTTCAATACGCCGCTCGCCGGGATCGTCTTCGCGATCGAGGAGCTGACGCGCAGCTTCTCCGCCCGCGCCAGCGGCGTGCTGATCACCGCGATCATCCTCGCCGGCGTCGTCGCGCTCGGCCTGAACGGCAACTACACGTATTTCGGCACGATCGATGCCGGCCCCCATTTCCCGAAACTGCTCGCGCTCGCCGTGCTGGTCACCGCGATCGTGACGGGAATCGCAGGCGGCCTGTTCTGCTGGCTGCTGCTCAACACGGGACGCTGGCTGCCCGCGCAACTGCTCGGCCTGTACCGCGAGCGGCCGATCACGTTCGCCGCGCTGTGCGGCTTCGCGATCGCCGTCGTCGGCCTCGTGTCGGGCGGCACGACCTTCGGCAGCGGCTATGCCGAGGCGCGCGGCCTGCTCGACGGCAGCCAGCATCTGTCGGTGTTCTACCCGTTCCTGAAAATGATATCGATGGTCGCGTCGTACCTGCCGGGCATCCCGGGCGGGATCTTCGCGCCGTCGCTGTCGATCGGCGCCGGGTTCGGCAACCTGCTGCACGTCGTGTTCAGCAACATGAGCCTGCCGATGCTGATCGCGCTCGCGATGGTCGGCTACATGGCGGCCGTCACGCAGTCGCCGATCACGTCGTTCGTGATCGTGATGGAGATGATCAACGGTCACGCGCTCGTGATTTCGCTGATGGCCACCGCGTTGGTGTCGAGCCGCGTCTCGCGCTTCTTCGCGCCGCCGCTCTACGAAACACTCGCCCTGCGCTATCTCGCGCCGCCCGTCGCGGCCGCGGAACCGGCCGCTGCAACCGCGGCGAGCGCGGCGGCGGCAACCGGCGTCACCGAGCCGCAGGATGCGGCCGCAGCGCCCGCCGATCCGCTCGACACGCTGCGCGACGAAAGCAGCGAAGCGCCGGCCGCCGCCGCGCCGGTCGAAGGCGCAGCGCATGCACCGGCACGGCACGACGACGAGCCGGCCGCAGCCGGGACGAACGGCCCGGCACAGCCCGGCCCGCGCGACGCTCAGTAGATCACGACGGGTGCCGGCCGGTAGTACACGGGCCGCGCCGGCACGACGATGCACCCGGCCAGCGTGATCGCGACAAGCGCGACGGCGATTGCGGTTCTTTTCATCGCCCGCCTCCATCAGGCCCAATGGCCACGGGTCCAGAACCAGTTCGGACCGCGCTGGTCCCAATGGCCCGGCACCCATTGCATGCCCACGCGCTCGGCTTCCCAGTGGCCGCCGATCCACACGTAGCGGCCATGATCCCAGTGCCAGTGCCCGCGATCCCACACGTAGCCGACGCGCGAGGCCGGCACGACCTCGTAGCGCACCGGCGGCGGCGCATTCGGCGCGACGACGACGATTTCCCCGGTGCGCACGGCGACCGGCTCGGCGACGACCACGCGGCCCTGCGGCGCGATCATGGGCGCGCCGACGAGAATCTCGTCTGCGTGCGCGGCAAACGGCGCGACGATGGCTGACAGGCTCGCAGCAATCAATGCGAGCGAAACGATACGACGTTGAGCAGTAGAGACAGCCATCACAACCTCCTGGTTGAACAAGTTACGCGAGCGTATTCGTTCAATGCGGGAGGAGCGGTAACGGCCGACAGACACCGTGTTACGGCATGCCCGAAAGTGCAACAGGGCGTAAGACGCGCACGGCGGCGCGTGCCGCCGTGCGGTGGGATACCTGCAATGGTCAGGCTTGCGGGATCTCGATCTTCACTTCGAGGACTTCGAGATCGTCCTGGCGCTCGAGGCTCACGCGGATGTCATCGTTCGAAATTTGAACGTACTTCGAGATGACCGCGACCAGCTCCTTCTGCAGCGCCGGCAGGTAATCGGCCGGCGGCCGGCCGCCGACGCGCTCGTGCGCGATGATGAGCTGCAGGCGCTCCTTCGCGACCGATGCGGACTTCTTCTTCTCGCCGAGGAGAAACGAAAGGATGGACATGGGCGGCCTCCGTTACTTGCTGCCGAAGAGGCGCTGCAGCAGGCCCGGCTTCTGGTAATCGGTGAAGCGCAGCGGCTTGTCTTCGCCGAGGAAACGCGCGACGACGTCCTTGTACGCTTCCGCCACGTCGGTGCCGTCGATATGCACGGCCGGCAGACCCTGGTTCGATGCATGCAGCACGGCTTCCGACTCGGGCACCACGCCGATCAGCTTGATGCGCAGGATCTCGCTGATGTCCTCGAGCGACAGCATCTCGCCTTCGCTGACGCGCTTCGGGCTGTAGCGCGTGATCAGCAGGTGTTCCTTGATCGGATCCTTGCCTTCGGTCGCGCGCTTCGTCTTCGACGACAGGATGCCGAGAATGCGATCCGAGTCACGCACCGACGACACTTCCGGGTTCGTGACGATCAGCGCTTCATCCGCGAAGTACATCGCGTGCAGCGCACCTGCCTCGATACCGGCCGGCGAATCGCAGACGATGTATTCGAAATCCATCGCGGCGAGGTCGTTCAGCACCTTCTCGACGCCTTCGCGCGTCAGCGCATCCTTGTCGCGCGTCTGCGATGCCGGCAGGATGAACAGGTTCTCGCACTTCTTGTCCTTGATCAGCGCCTGGTTCAGGTTCGCTTCGCCCTGGATCACGTTCACGAGGTCGTACACCACGCGGCGCTCGCAGCCCATGATGAGATCGAGGTTGCGCAGGCCGACGTCGAAGTCGATGACAGCCGTCTTGTGGCCGCGCAGCGCGAGACCGGACGCAAAGCTCGCGCTCGTCGTCGTCTTGCCCACGCCGCCCTTGCCCGAGGTCACCACGATGATTTTTGCCATTTACCCAATACCCTGTGTTCGTCAATGAGAGCCGATCGATCCGGAGCGCGCCGCGTGTATTACGTCAGCCGCAGCGGTTCGATCATCAGTTTTTCCTCTTCGAGCCGGATCTGCACCGATTTGCCCAGTACTTCGGCGGGCAACGGGTTCTCGGTTGTTCGATAGATACCCGCGATCGAAATCAGTTCCGGCTCGAGACACGTGCAGAAAATGCGCGCGTCGTGATTGCCGTGCACGCCCGCGAGTGCGCGGCCGCGCAGCGGCGCGTAGATGTGGATATTGCCTTCCGCGATGATCTCCGCGCCGTGACTGACCGGCGCGAGCACCACGAGGTCTCCTTTCGCGTAAATCTGCTGCCCCGAGCGCAACGGCCGGTCGATCACGAGCGTCTGGCCACCTGAGTGCAACAGCGTCGGTGCGGGCTCCTGCGCCGGTTCGGCTGCCGGAGCGGCGGCAGCTTCGACGACGGGCGCCGGCACCGGTTCCGCTTCGTCGGCGTGCTTCGCGGCCGGCGCGCGGCGATCGCGCGCCTCGAGCAACGGCAGGCCGGCTTCCCCCGCCCAGCCCTGCGTTGCCAGCGCGACGACGCCCACCGGGCGCATCCGCACGTCGTTCAGCATCTGGCGGATGTCCGCCAGCGCGACGCGTTCGCCGTCTGCCAGGCGGCGGACGTCGATCACGACGACATCGTCGGCGAAAAACTCGGGAGTCGCTTCGAAGCGCTTGACCAGTTCGGTACGCAACGCATCGAGATCGGTCGTCTTCACGGTGAACAGCAACGTATCGACCGATCCGCTGCGCAGCTCGAAGAATGGCGATTTTTTAAGCGACATGGACACTCTGCAAAAATTTTTTGCGTATTTTACAGGCGTCCACGCGCGCGGCCATTATTTTTGGGAAACCGGGTGGCGGCGGCCCGGGCGGGCGCGCTACCGGCAGGCGGGCAGACAAGCGGGCGGCCGGATCTTCATCGCGCCACGCAATCCGCGCGCTGACATCACGTTAGTGCTTCATCTGCGACACGTACAGCGATTTCATCGCGCCGGGCATCCGCGCGATCGGCGCGTGTTCGCCGGTGTTGCCGAAACCCGCGCGCTCGTAGAAGCGGATCGCGTTGCGGTTCGCATCGGCAATCCAGGCGTAGACGTCCTGGGCGCCGCGCTCGGCGAGCCACGCAGTGGCCGTCTCCAGCAGCAGCACGCCGCCGCGCAGATGACGCACCGCGTGCGCCACCCACAGCTCGCTGACGAACGCGCGCCGATCGGGCGTATTGTCGAAATACGCGCCGATCATGCCGGCCGGATGGCCTTCGGTATACAGCAGGAAAGTCGTCGACTCGTCGGACACGGCGCGCTGCGCGGCAATCGCCGACGCTGCGTCCGTTTCGACGTTCAGCAATTCGGCTTCCGGCGCTTCGCCGGGCGCGTAGGGCTCACGCAGCGATGCGGCGCGGAGTTCGCGATACACGCCGCCCTGGTCGGCAACGATACGACGAACGGTCAAGGTCGAACTCATGCAGGCACAGCCCCCTTCGGACAGCAAGCTACTAGCTTCAACCGAAAGCGGGGCATGAGTCAAATCGTTATTTTCAAATGGCGGCGCGAATCGAAAGGCAGCATGCACCGCCCGCGGCCATGCGCCCAGTTGATGTGCAGGTGCAGCATCGCCATGTCGGTGCCTGCCGCCGAATGACGGTCGCGGCGGCTTCATTCGACGCGTGGTGCCTGCCGCCTTGCGACATGAGGCAGTTCCCTCCTGAATTCAGCGCGGAAGTCGTCACGATCCGTAAGATTGGCACCCCGAAAACATGTGTCACGGGAGCCTGCCGCCTTCCTTATATTGCGTCGCACCATTTGTTGCGAACCGGCGGCATCGGCACCCGCCCCCGTCACGGCGCGCCATCCGTCTGACGAACCGGCCGCCCGTGCGGGTCGATCCGGCGATTCCGGCATGTTTCAATCAGCTTGCACGGGGCCTTCCCTGCCCGCGCCGCACGCGCCCCTCCGTTTGGAGCCATGCGCCTAGCGCCGGAATTTGGCAAGCGTGCACATGGGTCGTATAACAGGCAGAAGCGGGTGACGATCCGGCACTACCGCGCGTGCGTCGCGGATCGACGAGAATTCAAACAACCGTACAGGCAGCCGCCCTCGGGCCGGCCGACAGGAGGGAGACAATGGCAATCACCGACGGATCGGCTTCGGGCTGGTCGGATGGCAAGCGTTACCTGTGGCTGCTCGGCGCGCTGACGATCACGCTGCCGATCCTCGCCGCCCAGCTCGCGCTGTCGACGGGCCTGCACGTGTTCTGGTGGTTCGGCCCGCTGTTCGCGTTCGGCGTGATACCAGTCCTCGACACGCTGATCGGCGACGATCGCGACAATCCGCCCGAGGACGTCGTGCCGCACCTCGAACAGGAGCGCTACTACCGGTTGATCGTCTATCTCGCGACCCTCGTCGAATACGTCGCGTTCTTCGTGTGCGTGTGGATCGTCGGCACGCACGCGCTCGCATGGTACGACTACGTCGGCTTCGCGCTGTCGCTCGGCGCCGCGACGGGCATCTCGATCAATACCGCGCACGAACTCGGGCACAAGACCAACCGCTTCGAGCGCTGGCTCGCGAAGATCACGCTCGCGCCGGTCGCATACGGCCACTTCTACGTCGAGCACAACCGAGGGCACCACGTGCGCGTCGCGACGGCCGAGGATCCGGCGAGCGCGCGCTACGGCGAATCGTTCTGGGCATTCCTGCCGCGCACCGTGACCGGCAGCATCCGCTCGGCGTGGCGGCTGGAGAAGGCCCGCCTCGAACGGCTCGGGCATTCGCCGTGGACCTGGCGCAACGAGGTGCTGCACGCGTGGGCGATGACCGTCGTCGTGTGGGGCATCGCGATCGCGATGGCTGGCAAGGTCGTGATTCCGTTCCTCATGATCCAGGCCGTCTACGGCGCGTCGCTGCTCGAAGTCGTGAACTACGTCGAACATTACGGGCTCGGCCGCCGCAAGCTGCCGAGCGGCCGCTACGAACGCTGCACGCCTCAGCATTCGTGGAACAGCAATCACGTCGTCACCAACCTGTTCCTGTACCAGTTGCAGCGGCACGCCGACCATCACGCGAATCCGACGCGCTCGTATCAGGCGCTGCGCCACTTCGACGATGCGCCGCAACTGCCGGCCGGCTACGCGACGATGATCCTGTTCGCCTATGTGCCGCCGCTCTGGTATCGCGTGATGAATCCGCGCGTCGTCGCGCACTACGGCGGCAACATGGCGCAATCGAACATCAAGCCGTCGATCCGCGCCCGGGTGCTCGCGCAATATCCGGCCGCGGCGTGATCGCGGGGGACGGACCGGTGGAGACTGGCGCCGACGCACCGCTGAAAGCCGGCGGCGCGGCGCACCCCGGTTCCGTCGAAGTCCGGCGCGGCGGCGCAGCCGTCACGCCATTTCCGGCAGCCTGAACACCGCCACCGCATGCCGCAGCGCGCTCGCCTGCTCGGCCAGCGCCTGCGTCGCGGCGGAGGCCTGCTCGACGAGTGCCGCGTTGCGCTGCGTTGCTTCGTCCATCTGCGTCACCGCGATGTTCACCTGCTGGATGCCGCCACTCTGCTCCTGCGATGCGGACGAGATCTCACCGACGATCGTCGTGACGCGCTGCACGGCACCGACGATCTCGTGAATCGATTCGCCCGCCCGGCCGATCAGCACGGCACCCTCGTCGATCCGCTTCGTCGACTGCTCGATGAGCCCCTTGATCTCCTTGGCGGCGGCGGCGCTGCGCTGCGCGAGCGTACGCACTTCCGCCGCGACGACCGCGAAGCCACGCCCCTGTTCGCCCGCGCGCGCCGCCTCGACCGCCGCGTTCAGCGCGAGGATGTTGGTCTGGAACGCGATGCCGTCGATCACCGCGATGATCTCGCCGACCTTGGCCGAGCTGTCGGCGATGCCGTTCATCGTGCCGACGGCATCCGTCATCACGCCGCCGCCCGCCGCCGCGATGTTCGACGCGTCGTGCGCCAACTGCGCCGCGTGCTGCGCGTGCTCGGCCGACTGGCGGACGATGCCCGTCAGTTCGGTCATGCTGGCCGCCGTCTCCTCGAGCGACGCAGCCTGCGCCTCGGTACGCGCCGACAGGTCATGATTGCCCGATGCGATCTGTGCGCTCGCCGTCGCGACGGCTTCGGCGTGCGTACGCACTTCGAGCACGACGCCCGACAGGCTCGCCTGCATCGTCTGCAACGCGCGCAGCAGATCGGCGATCTCATCGCGGCCGGCCGCTTCGACGTCACGGGTCAGGTCGCCTTCGGCGACGGCCTGCGCGCACGCCACCGCACGGTCGAGCGGACGCAGGATCGCGCGGCTGAACAGGAATGCGCCGACCATCGCGACGCCGAGCACGACCAGCATCAGCAAGAGGCTCGCGATGGTTGCGTGCTGCGCGTCGCGGCTCGCCTGCTCCGACACGGCGGCACTCTCGTCGGCGATCGACTTCGCGGCCCGCTCCAGCAGCGCCGCCGGTTCGCGGTCCACGCCCGCCACCGCGGCATCGCCGGCCGACGGCTCGAAGCCTGCGGCCTTGAACGCGTCGAACCCGCGCCGATAACCTTCACCCATCGCCGTGTGTGCGCGCATGAACTGCTCGACGAGCGAGCGGCTCTCGCCGGGCGGCAACTGGTGAACGAGTTGCGCGGCGAGCGTAGCGACCGTCCGCTCGCGCGTCTGGAACGCCTGCCAATACTGGTCGAGCTTGTCCGGCTGCTTGCCGCGCAACAACGTGTCCTTCCACTCCTGCACTTGCAGCTTGAACTGCACGAGCGTGGCCGACACGAGCCGTTCGTCGCCGACGTTCGTCTGCACGTCTTCGGCGAACGTATCGATCGACCGATTGAGAATATGGATACCGTACAGCGCGCCACAGAACATCAGCAGCAGCGCGACGGCGAATGCGAGGGGAATCTTGTAGCTCAGCTTCATGGGACCTTGAATCGACGGGGAGCGATGCGGCTCGGCACGAGCGCCGGCCGCCGCACCGTGTTAACGGCGCCGGAAGCGCGCGCTTAAAGCTGAAGAAAACGGTAAAGACCGGACGCGTGCGAAAAGGCCGGCCGCGCATCAGGTCATCAGGTCGGATGCGTCGCGCGCGGCCCGGTGGTCGCGGCCCTGCGCGGGCCCGCCATCCAGCGGCGCACGACAACGATCGACAGCACGCCGAATGCGATCCCGGCGATCACGTCGGCCAGGTAATGGCCGCCCTGCGTCGGCGTCGACACGATCATCGCGGCATTCAGCACGATCGATGCGGGAAACACGTAACGGACGTGCCGGACCGCATACGCGAACAGCAGCGCCAGCATCACGTGGAACGACGGCAACGACACGAGCCCCTGCGATTCGGACAGGTTGAACCGCCGAAGCTGCCCGCTGCGCAGCAGGTCGTAGTGAGACACGGTCGACGCGGTGTTGGCATCCGCGATACCGAAATGGACGAATGCGCTTTGCGCGGGAAACGGCGTCGAGACGACGACAACGACGAGCAACGCAAATGCGAACAGCGCCATGAATTCGGCGAGGTCGTCATGTCGCCGTGCGGTCGAGAGAATGAACGGGACGGCGATCAGCTGCACGATGCTGCCGTGATACGCGAACGCAAGCACGCTCTGCCACTCGGCATGGGCCCTCACCCAGCGATACAGGTCGGGCCAGTGAAAGCCGAGCAACGCATCGAACCGGACGAGATCGGCTTCGATCGACGGCGGGGCGAGGGCCACGCACAAGTAGTCGAGTACCACGATCGCCTGGCTGAAGGCGGCGATCGTCACGATGCAAAGCAACGCGAGCGCCAACTCACGCCATCGCCAGGCAAGCGCGCGCTCGCGGTAGCGCGATGTGTGCGACAGCACGATCAATGCCGCCGCAACTGCGATGGCCACGCATCCTGCCAGCCCCGCGAAATACGCCGCGTTACCGAGCGCCAGCGCCAGCGCCATGCCGATGCCGTGCGCGCCGCAGATGTCCACGACGGCAATGACGGCAGTCAGCAGCACAATGCCCATCAGGACTTTCGACACTCGGTTCGTCATCGGATTGGGGTGGATGCCGTTCAGCGCAACTGCATCGAGGACGCGGCACGATCATGCACGCAGTGAGTCGCATCGTATCAGCACGATACGATGTGTCGACGGTCGAGCTGTTGCTCGCTGCAATGGCTTGCGACACGACACACGCACCGCAAGCCCCAAACGAAAAACCCCTTGATCCTTCCGGATCAAGGGGCTTCGTATTCTGGCGGAGAGGGTGGGATTCGAACCCACGGTACGGGGAAACCGTACGCCTGATTTCGAGTCAGGTACATTCGACCACTCTGCCACCTCTCCTTCCTTGCTGCTTTACTGCATTTCGCGTTTGGTCGTTTCCGCGAAAGAAAAGATTATAGAACGATCTCTTCGAAACGCACAAGCCCTTTTTGCAAAATTTCTTGCGAGGACTCCAAGCGCTTGCCGAAGCGCGCGCTTACGACGCCTGTGCCGGCGCGTCGATGCGCTCGATGCCGCCCATGTACGGACGCAGCACTTCCGGCACGGTGACCGAGCCGTCCGCGTTCTGGTAGTTCTCCAGCACCGCGACGAGCGTGCGGCCGACTGCGAGACCCGAGCCGTTCAGCGTATGCACGAGCTCCGGCTTGCCCTGCGCGTTGCGGAAACGCGCCTGCATCCGGCGCGCCTGGAACGCTTCGGTGTTCGAGCAGCTCGAGATCTCGCGATAGGTGTTCTGCGCGGGCAGCCACACCTCGAGGTCGAACGTCTTCGCGGCCGAGAAGCCCATGTCGCCCGTGCACAGCGTGATCACGCGGTACGGCAGGCCGAGCTTCTGCAGGATCGCTTCCGCATGACCGACCATCTCGTCGAGCGCCGCGTACGACACTTCCGGCGCGACGACCTGCACCATCTCGACCTTGTCGAACTGGTGCTGGCGGATCATCCCGCGCGTGTCGCGGCCGTACGAACCGGCTTCCGAGCGGAAGCACGGGGAATGCGCGGTCAGCTTGATCGGCAGCGCGGACGCGTCGACGATCGACTCGCGCACGGTGTTCGTCAGCGAAATTTCCGACGTGGAGATCAGGTATTGCGTGACCTTGTTCTCCTCGCCGCCCTTCTCGACGCGGAACATGTCGTCCGCGAACTTCGGCAACTGGCCCGTGCCGTACAGGATCTCGGGATTCACGATGTACGGCGTATACGTCTCGGTGTAGCCGTGCTGCTGCGTGTGCGTGTCGATCATGAACTGCGCGAGCGCGCGGTGCAGGCGCGCGATCGAGCCGCGCAGCATCGTGAAGCGCGCGCCGGCGAGCTTCGCGCCGGTCTCGAAATCGAGGCCGAGCGGCGTGCCGACGTCGACGTGATCCTTCACCTCGAAATCGAACTGGCGCGGCGTGCCCCAGCGGCGCACCTCGACGTTGTCGGCTTCGTCCTTGCCGACCGGCACGCTTTCATGCGCGATGTTCGGCATGCCCAGCATCAGGTCGGACAGGCGCGCCTGGATCTCGCCGAGCTTGGCTTCCGACGCCTTCATTTCGTCGCCGATCCCGCCGACCTCGGCCATCACGGCCGACGTGTCCTCGCCCTTCCCCTTCATCGCGCCGATCTGCTTCGACAGGCTGTTGCGGCGCGCCTGGAGCTCTTCGGTGCGGGTCTGGATCGCGCGGCGTTCCGCTTCGAGGGCGGAGAACGCGGCGATGTCGAGGGTGTAGCCGCGATCGGCGAGGCGCTGGGCGACGCCGTCGAGGTCTTTGCGCAGCAACTGGATGTCGAGCATGGGAGGACTTGGAGAATCGTTGTGTAAGACGGGAATTCTAACGCACCGCGGGGCCGCCACGGCACTGGCCGGACGGACAATGCTGCAAACGGGCGATGACCGTGGTGCGACGGCCATGGCAGTATCGCATTGCCGCTCCGCCCGCCAGCCCCCGCGAAATCGCGCGGCATCGACGCGCAGCGGATCGCGAAACACCCGTGCGCGCCCGCGGCAGCGCATCGAACGAGACACCCGCCACACGTCACCGCTACTCAAGGAACCCGATGGCCATCGAACTGGACAAGGACGTACGCGACCGCGCGATCGCGTCGCTGCAACGCTATTTCACAGAAAACATGGACGAGCCGATCGGCAATATCCAGGCCGGCGCGCTGCTGCACTTCTTCGTCGAGGAGATCGCACCCGCGATCTACAACCTCGCGATCGCCGATGCGCAGGAGCGCCTGCATGCGCGGGTCGCCGAGCTCGACATCGAATGCCACGAGGAGCCGTTCGACTACTGGAAGAAGCAGCCGGGCCGCAAGCGCTGACGCGTTCGCGACGGCGCCGGCCGGACCGCACCGCGCACCCGCCCGTCAGTCCTTCTTGCCGGCCTCGCGGTCGAGTTCGCGCAGCCACGCGAGCTTGTCGGCGATCTTCGATTCGAGCCCGCGCGGCACCGGCTTGTACCAGCGCGGTTCGCGCATCCCGTCCGGCAGGTACGTCTCGCCGGCCGCATACGCATTCGGCTCGTCGTGAGCGTAACGGTAAGCGTGACCGTAGCCGAGTTCCTTCATCAGCTTGGTCGGCGCGTTGCGCAGATGCACGGGCACCTCGCGAGACTTGTCCTGCTTCACGAACGCCATCGCCTGGTTGAATGCGTTGTAGCCCGCGTTGCTCTTCGCCGCGCATGCGAGATAGATCACCGCCTGCCCGAGCGCAAGCTCGCCTTCAGGCGAGCCGAGCCGCTCGTAGGTTTCGGCCGCGTCGTTCGCCATCTGCAGCGCGCGCGGATCGGCGAGGCCGATGTCTTCCCACGCCATCCGCACGATCCGCCGCGCGAGATATTTCGGATCCGCGCCGCCGTCGATCATCCGGCAGAACCAGTACAGCGCGCCGTCCGGGCTCGAACCTCGCACCGACTTGTGCAGCGCCGAGATCTGGTCGTAGAAGTTGTCGCCGCCCTTGTCGAAGCGCCGCGCGTTCAGCGTCATCGCGCTGCTGACGAACTCGGCGTCGATCGTCGCGGTGCCGGCCGAGGTGGCCGCCGTCTGCGCCTGCTCGAGCAGGTTCAGGAAACGCCGCGCGTCGCCGTCCGCATAGCCGACCAGCGTGTCGATCGCCTTGTCGTCGAACGAAAGGCCGTCGAGCGCGATTTCCTGCGCGCGCTTCAGCAACTGGCGCATCTCGTCGTCGTCCAGCGACTTCAGCACGTACACCTGCGCACGCGACAGCAAGGCCGAGTTGACCTCGAAGCTCGGATTCTCGGTCGTCGCGCCAATGAAGGTCACGAGCCCCGACTCGACGAACGGCAGCAACGCGTCCTGCTGCCCCTTGTTGAAACGGTGGATCTCGTCGACGAACAGGATCGTGTGGCGGCCGGTGCGGTTCAGCGTGTCCTTCGCCTGCTCCATCGACTCGCGGATGTCCTTCACGCCGCCGAGCACCGCGGACAGCGCGATGAACTCGCAGTCGAACGCGAGCGCGGTGAGCCGCGCGAGCGTCGTCTTGCCGACGCCGGGCGGCCCCCACAGGATCATCGAATGCGGCTTGCCCGATTCGAACGCGAGCCGCAACGGCTTGCCTTCGCCCAGCAAATGCGTCTGGCCGATCACCTCGGCGAGCGTCTTCGGCCGCAGCGCCTCGGCGAGCGGGCGGCGCGGCTCGACTTGAAACAGGTCGGACATGAACCCTCGCTCCACATCTAACAATGGCGGCCGAACCGGCCGCCGGACCCGACATTATGACAGCCGCGCGAAAGCACCGCCGCACCGGGTGCCCGTGCCCGCAAACCCCGGAAACAACACGGGCCTGCCGTCGCCGGCAGGCCCGTCGGGGACACAGCAGCGCGCGGCGCCGGTCAGCCGGTAATCACGTCGGCGCCCTTCGGCACGACGAACTTGAACGTATCGCCCTTCAGCGGCGGATTCGTCTGAATGTTCGTAAACGTCAGCAGCGTGACGTTGCCGAACACGTCGTGCAGCTCCATCGCGGCGAGCGTGCCGTTCTTGAAGCCGATGCCGATCCGCTGGAACTGCGTGTCCTGCGCCTTCGGCAGCATCTCGAGCCACTCGATGCCGCCCTTCTCGCCGGCATCGCGCAGCGTGTAGTTCTTGTCGAGATCGTTGCTGCCGAACAGGATCGCGGCCGGGCTCGCGCCCAGCGCGCCGTTCAGCTTGCGCTCGGTGACCTGGTTCAGGTCGCGGTCGTACACGTAGAGCTTCTCGCCGTCGGCCTGCAGCACCTGCTGGTACGGCTTCTGGTACGTCCAGATGAACTTGCCCGGGCGCGCGAACACGAACGTGCCGCTGGAATTGTCGGTGGGCTTCGGTACGGCTTGCGCGGCGCTGGCCCCCTTGGCCGGCGCCTTGACGATCTGCTGCGTGAAGTCGCCCTTCGCCGAACGCACCTGCGACACGAACGCCTTCAGTTGCTCGGTGCCGCCCGCGAACGCGTGCGTCGCCGCGAGCATCAGCGATGCGCCGGCGAGCGCCGCGCCGAGCCAGCGCCGCGTCGAACGAAGGGACATTGCGAACGAATGTTGCTGCATATTGCGGTTTTCTCCCTGGGTGGCCGGCGCTGCGAACGCCGCGGACTCATTCCGCGTCGCGCGCCGGCACAAGAATTTCGCGGTTGCCGCTCGACGACATCGCCGACACGAGCCCCGACTGCTCCATCTGCTCGAGCAGCCGCGCCGCGCGGTTGTAGCCGATGCGCAGGTGGCGCTGCACGAGCGAGATCGACGCGCGGCGGTTCTTGATGACGATCTCGACCGCCTGGTCGTACAGCGGATCAGACTCGCCGCCGCCTTCGCCGGTTCCCGCGCCGGCCGAGCCCTCGTCGCCGTCGGCGGTGCCGCCTTCGAGCAGGCCCTCGACGTAGTTCGGCTCGCCGTGCTCCTTGAGCTTCTCGACGACGCGATGGACTTCATCGTCGCCGACGAACGCGCCGTGCACGCGCACCGGCAGCCCGGAGCCCGGCGGCAGGTACAGCATGTCGCCCATCCCGAGCAGCGATTCGGCGCCCATCTGGTCGAGGATCGTGCGTGAGTCGATCTTCGACGACACCTGGAACGCGATCCGGGTCGGCACGTTCGCCTTGATGAGGCCGGTGATCACGTCGACCGACGGACGCTGCGTCGCGAGGATCAGGTGGATGCCGGCCGCGCGCGCCTTCTGCGCGATCCGTGCAATCAGTTCCTCGACCTTCTTGCCGACGACCATCATCAGGTCGGCCAATTCGTCGATCACCACGACGATGTTCGGCAGGCGGCCGAGCGGCTCCGGATCCTCCGGCGTCAGGCTGAACGGGTTCGGAATCTTCTCCTCGCGCTTCGCGGCTTCGTCGATCTTGTTGTTGTAGCCCGCGAGGTTGCGCACGCCGAGCTTGCTCATCAGCTTGTAGCGGCGCTCCATTTCCGCGACCGTCCAGTTCAGTGCGTGGCCGGCCTGGCGCATGTCGGTGACGACCGGGCACAGCAGGTGCGGAATGCCTTCGTAGACGCTCATTTCGAGCATCTTCGGATCGATCAGGATCAGGCGCACCTGGTCAGCCGTCGCCTTGTACAGCAGCGACAGGATCATCGCGTTGATCCCGACCGACTTGCCGGAACCGGTGGTGCCGGCGACCAGAAGGTGCGGCATCTTCGCGAGATCCGCGCACACCGGCTTGCCGCCGATGTCCTTGCCGAGGCTCAGCGTCAGCGCCGACGACGCGGCCGCGTACACCTCGGAACCGATGATCTCGGACAGGTGCACCGTCTGGCGGCGCTGGTTCGGCAGCTCGAGCGCCATGTAGTTCTTGCCGGGAATCGTCTCGACGACGCGGATCGACACGAGCGACAGCGAGCGCGCGAGATCCTTCGCGAGGTTGACGATCTGGCTGCCCTTCACGCCGGTGGCCGGCTCGATCTCGTAGCGCGTGACGACCGGGCCCGGATACGCGGCGACGACGCTCGCCTCGACGCCGAAGTCCTTCAACTTCTTCTCGATCAGGCGCGACGTGAATTCCAGCGTGTCGGCCGAGATCGCCTCCTGGGCCTTCGGCGCGGGATCGAGCAGCGACACCGCCGGCAGCGTCGAATCGCCCGGCAGGTCGGTGAACAGCGGCACCTGACGCTCGCGCTCGACGCGCTCGGACTTCACGGGCGTGACGACCGGCGGCACGATGGTCACCGGCTCGTGATCCTCGATGCGCACACGCTCCTCTTCGACCTTGCCTTCGCGGCGCACCGCCGCGGCCTCGCCGAGCTTGCGGTCGAGCTCGGCCTCGCGGCGCAGCTTCGCGACGTTGACGGCGGACAGGATCGCGCCGCCGACACGCTCGGCCACCGACAGCCACGAGAAGCGGAAATACAGCGACAGGCCGATCGCCAGCGCGATCAGCAGCAGCAGCGTGCCGCCCGTGAAGCCGAACGCATGCGACATCGCACCCGCCACGGCCTCGCCGACGACGCCGCCGGGCGCCCGCGGCAACTGCACCTTCAGCGACCACATGCGCAGCGCCTCGATGCCGTCGCACGCCAGCACGACGAGCATGAACGCAAGGATTTCGGTGAGCCAGCCGATCGGCCGCTCGGCTTCGTCCGAGACCGCCTCGTGACGCGTGATGCGGCGATAGTTGACGGCGATGCGCCGCGCGAGCGGCACGATCAGCCAGTAGGCCGACAGGCCGAACAGCAGCAGGATGATGTCGGCCGTCCAGGCGCCGACGCGGCCGGCCCAGTTCGTGATGTGGTCCACCTGGGCCGCGTGCGTCCAGCTCGGATCGCGCCGGCTGTAGCTCAGCAGGGCCATCACCAGAAATGCGCAGAGCGCGACCTGGAGAATCCAGCGGATCTCCGTGAGGAGCTTCGACATCCGGTGCGGCAACGCCTGTGCCTGGGCGGAATAAGGAGCTTTTGCCATGAATCCGTATAAAGAGGACGGGCCGTGCGCCCGCCTGTCGTTCGATCCCGCTTATTGTAAACGCTGCACCGGGCCGCCAAGTGTAAATGACGGTTACATAACGGGGCCGGGGTACGGCCGGCCCGGCGCAAGTGCGCCGCAGCGGCCCTTTTGCGCCGGTCCGGCTCCCCGCCGGGCACCGCTGCCGTACCGCCTCGAGCCGGCGTCCCGCCCCGCAGCCCCCGTGCGGCGACGCGCCGCCGCGCGCCCCGCCCGCCCCGCGTGCGCGGCCGTTGCGCCGCGCGACACTATCGCCTCGATTGAAACTCTCGTTCGGCAACGCAGCAACGGGACCTTTATAATGCGCGTCTGATACCCATCTATGACGGCATCCCGGTCAACCCGGATCGTACGGCGAGCCCTACCCCGCCCGCCGCGGCCGCCTTTTACGGATTCGCACATGTCCACGCCCAAACACGCCAAAGTCCTGATTCTCGGTTCCGGCCCCGCCGGCTACACGGCTGCCGTCTACGCGGCCCGCGCCAACCTGTCCCCGGTGCTGATCACCGGCATCGCGCAGGGCGGCCAGCTGATGACCACGACCGACGTCGAAAACTGGCCGGCAGACGCGAAAGGCGTGCAGGGTCCGGAGCTGATGGCGCGCTTCCTCGAGCACGCCGAGCGCTTCAACACCGAAATCGTGTTCGACCACATCCACACCGCGAAGCTGCACGAAAAGCCGATCCGCCTGATCGGCGACTCGGGCGAATACACGTGCGATTCGCTGATCATCGCGACCGGCGCGTCCGCGCAGTATCTCGGCCTGCCGTCCGAGGAAGCGTTCATGGGCAAGGGCGTCTCGGCCTGCGCGACCTGCGACGGCTTCTTCTATCGCGGCCAGGAAGTCGCGGTGATCGGCGGCGGCAATACGGCCGTCGAGGAAGCGCTCTACCTGACGGGCATCGCGAAGAAGGTCACGGTGATCCACCGCCGCGACAAGTTCCGCGCGGAACCGATCCTGATCGACCGCCTGCTGGAGAAGGAAAAGGAAGGCGCCGTCGTGATCAAGTGGGATCACGTGCTCGACGAAGTGACCGGCGAGGATTCGGGCGTCACCGGCCTGCGCATCAAGAACGTGAAGACCGGCGCAACGGAAGACCTCAACGTGCAGGGCGTGTTCGTCGCGATCGGCCACAAGCCGAACACCGACCTGTTCCAGGGCCAGCTCGAGATGAAGGACGGCTACATCCTGACGAAGAGCGGCCTGCACGGCAACGCGACGTCGACGAGCGTCGCGGGCGTGTTCGCCGCGGGCGACGTGCAGGACAACGTGTACCGCCAGGCGATCACCAGCGCCGGCACGGGCTGCATGGCCGCGCTCGACGCGCAGCGCTACCTCGAAAGCCTGCACGACAAGAAGTAAGCCGCGAGACCTGTCGCGCCGGGCGCTACAATGGCGTCCGCTGCCGCGAAGCGGGTCTGGCCGGACAAGCCGCTGCCGCCGTGCAGCGGCTTTTTTTTGCCCGCGCGCCCGAACGCGCCTGCCCTGCGTACCGAATCATGGCGAAGAACCAGCCCCATCCGAGCGATCCCGCGAAGCGGCAGATCGCCGCCCGTCCCGCAAACCCCGCGCCCGACGCACCGCCGCCCGCGCCCGATCCCGCCGCGTTGCGCGGCCAGGGGCTCGCCGGCCTCGGCGCGCTGCGCAAGTCGCTGCAGGGCGAAGCCGATCGCCGCGACCGCGAGCGCATCGAAACGGCCAAGGCCGAACGCAAGGCGGAAGCCGATGCGAACCTGTTCCGCAACGAGATCGGCGCGATCCAGCCGCTGAAGGCGCCGCCGCGCGCGGCGGCCGGCCGCACGCCGCCCGACCCGGTGCCGAAGCAGACGCAGCGCGACGAGGAAGCCGTGCTGAACGCGACGCTGTCCGACGAATTCGATCCCGAGACGCTACTCGACAGCGACGACTCGCTGTACTACCACCGTCCGGGCATCAGCCGCGACGTCGTGCGCAAGCTGCGCAGCGGCGCCTGGATCGTGCAGGCCCAGATCGACCTGCACGGGATGCGGCGCGACGAGGCGCGCGATGCGCTCGCCGAATTCATCCGCGAAGCCGGCAAGAAAGGGCTGCGCTGCCTGCGCGTGATCCACGGCAAGGGGCTCGGCTCGATCGGCAAGGAACCCGTGCTGAAAGGCAAGGTGCGCGCGTGGCTCGTGCAGAAGGAAGAAGTGATCGCATTCTGCGAGGCGCGCGGTCACGACGGCGGCGCGGGCGCGGTGCTGGTGCTGCTGCAGCCGTTCGCGGCGCCTGGCGACCGGGGGCCGCGTGCCGCATCCTAGGCTGACGCTCGCGATCGCGATACTGGAGGCGATCGCCACGCTGGCCTTTGCGATCTCGGGCTTCATCGAGGCGCGCAAGAACCGCCTCGACTCGGTCGGCACGTTCGTCGTCGCGCTCGCCACCGCGTTCGGCGGCGGCACGCTGCGCGACATCCTGCTCGAGCGCCGGCCGTTCTACTGGGTCGTGCACGACGACTACGTGATCGCGATCTTCGTGCTCGCGCTGTTCGCGCCGTTCGTGCTGCGAATGTTGTCGCGGCTGTCGGCCGAACGGTTGCTGCTCGTCGCCGATGCGATCGGGCTCGGGATCTTCAGCATTTCGGGTACGGCGATCGCACTCGATGCCGAGATGCCGCGCTTCATCGCGGTGATGATGGGCGTGATCACGGGCGTGGTCGGCGGGATCGTCCGCGACGTGCTGTGCAACGACATCCCGCTGATCCTGCGCGATTCGCGGCCGTACGCGACCTGCGCGTTCGTCGGCTGCTGGTTCTACCTGCTGCTCGCGTGGCTGCAGTTCGACTCGGTGTACAGCGTGCTGCTCGCGACCGGCTTCATCCTCGTCGCACGGCTCGCGACGTTCAAGTTCGACGTGCGGCTGCCGCACTGACGGCCAACCCAGCGACAGCGCAGCGCAAAAACAAAGGGGCCGTCCGAAGACGGCCCCTCCTTGCTTCATTCAGCGCGCGCGCACCGTTACGCGATCCGCTCTTCCGACGCCGGATCGAACAGCACCGCCTTCGATACGTCGAACAGCAGCGACAGCGTCTGTTCGGGCTGCGGGTTCGCGGCCGGATGCACTCGGCTCACGATGCGCTTGCCGTTCACCTGCGCGAACACGTGCGTGTCCGGCCCGGTCGGCTCGGTCACGTCGACGCGCACGTCGAACGGCTGCAGGTGCGACGCGTCGCCGTTGTGCGCGTGGCGCACGTCGGTGATGCGCTCCGGGCGCAGGCCGAGGATCACCTCGCGGCCGACGTGCGACTTCAGCTTCGCCGCATCGAACGGCAGGTTCAGCGCGCCGCGCTTGACGCCCGTGTCGACTTCGAGCGCGATCCCGCTGCCCTGCTCGACCAGCTTGCCGTTGATGAAGTTCATCGGCGGCGCGCCGATGAAGCCCGCGACGAACAGGTTCGACGGCGAATCGTAGATGTCCTGCGGCGCGCCGAACTGCTGAACCACGCCGTCCTTCATCACCGCGATCCGGTCGCCGAGCGTCATCGCCTCGATCTGGTCGTGCGTCACGTAGACGATCGTCGTGCCGAGGCGCTGGTGCAGCAGCTTGATTTCCGCGCGCATCTCGATGCGCAGCTTCGCGTCGAGGTTCGACAGCGGCTCGTCGAACAGGAACAGCGACGGATCGCGCGCGAGCGCACGGCCCATCGCGACGCGCTGGCGCTGGCCGCCCGACAGCTGGCCCGGCTTGCGGTCGAGCAGGTGCTGGATCTGCAGCATCTGCGACACGCGGTCGACGATCTGCTGCTGTTCGCTCTTCGGCACCTTGCGGATGTTCAGGCCGAACGAGATGTTCTCGCGCACC
Source organism: Burkholderia sp. BCC0405 (assembly GCF_902833075.1). Lineage (NCBI taxonomy): Bacteria > Pseudomonadati > Pseudomonadota > Betaproteobacteria > Burkholderiales > Burkholderiaceae > Burkholderia > Burkholderia sp. BCC0405. Next base: position 135,814 of record NZ_CADFEO010000004.1, on the reverse strand, counting down.
GTCATCGACGGATACAGCGCGTACGACTGGAACACCATCGCGATGTCGCGATCCTTCGGCGACAGGTCGTTGACGACCTTGCCGTCGATGCAGATCTCGCCGCTCGTCACGGTTTCGAGCCCGGCAATCATGTTGAGCAACGTCGACTTCCCGCAGCCCGACCCGCCGACCAGGATCAGGAACTGTCCGTCCTCGATCTCGATGTCGACACCCTTCAGGACCGGCACCCCGTTCGGGTAGGTCTTGTACACGTCACGGATGGAAAGGCTTGCCATGCTGTGAATCCTCTGTCTCGTCTCGCGCGGCGCACTCCGGCGCCGCGTCGGGTTCGTTTCGATGCGCCGCGCGCGAAGCGCGGCCGGTTCGTCGTATCGGATGAAGCCGCGCTTACCCCTTCACCGCGCCCGCCGTCAGCCCGCGCACGAAGTAGCGGCCGGCGACGATGTAGACGAGCAGCGTCGGCAGCGCGGCGATGATCGCGCCGGCCATGTCGACGTTGTATTCCTTCACGCCCGTCGACGTGTTGACGAGGTTGTTCAGCGCAACCGTGATCGGCATCGAATCGACGCCGGAGAACACGATCCCGAACAGGAAGTCGTTCCAGATCTGCGTGAACTGCCAGATCAGGCACACCATGAAGATCGGCAGCGACACCGGCAGCAGGATCTTCGTGAAGATCGTGAAGAAGCCCGCGCCGTCGATGCGCGCGGCCTTCACCAGTTCGGCCGGCACGCTCACGTAGAAGTTGCGGAAGAACATCGTCGTGAACGCGATGCCGTACACGACGTGCACGAACACGAGGCCCGGAATCGTATTGGCGAGGCCGAGCATCCCCTGCAGGCGCGCCATCGGCAGCAGGATCACCTGGAACGGGATGAAGCAGCCGACCAGCATCATCGTGAACAGCGCGTCGGCGCCGCGAAAGCGCCAGTGCGTGAGCACGTAGCCGTTGAACGCACCGATCAGCGACGAGATCAGCACGGCCGGGATCACCATCTGCAGCGAGTTCAGGAAGAACGGCTTCATGCCGTCGCAGCGCACGCCGGTGCATGCCCCGCTCCAGGCCTTCACCCACGGGTCGACGGTCCATGTGGTGGGCGGCGTCAGCAGGTTGCCGGTGCGCAGCTGGTCGAGATCCTTGAACGACGTCGACAGCATCACGTAGATCGGGAACAGGAAATACAGCGCGAACAGGATCAGCGCCGCATAGATCACTGCCCGGCTGATCGTCATCTTAGGCTGCATTGCGGGTGCTCCTCGATTCCATATACATCAGCGGCACCAGCACCGCGACCACGGTCGCGAGCATCATCACCGACGACGCCGCGCCGAGCCCGAGCTGGCCGCGGTTGAACGAAAACGTGTACATGAACATGGCCGGCAGCGACGACGACGTGCCCGGGCCGCCTGCCGTCAGCGCGACGACGAGGTCGAAGGTCTTGATCGTGATGTGGCAGAGGATCAGCAGCACCGAGAAGAACACCGGGCGCATGCTCGGGATCACGATCTTGCGGTAGATGGTCGGCAGCGTCGCGCCGTCCACCTGCGCGGCCTTGAAGATCTCGGCGTCGACACCGCGCAGCCCTGCCAGGAACAGCGCCATCACGAAGCCGGTCGACTGCCACACGGCCGCGATCACCACGCAGAAGATCGCCTTGTCCGGATCGTCGAGCCAGCCGAACGAGAAACTCGTCCAGCCCCAGTCGTGCATCACCTTCTCGAGGCCGAGGCCCGGGTTCAGGATCCACTGCCACGCGGTGCCGGTCACGATGAACGACAGCGCCATCGGATACAGGAAGACCGCGCGCAGCGCGCCTTCGTTGCGGATCCGCTGGTCAAGCAGGATCGCGAGGAACAGCCCGAGCGCGACGCAGATCGCGATGAACGGAATCCCGAACCAGCCGAGGTTCGCGGCGGAAGTCCACCACACGTCGTTCTGGAACAGGTCCGTGTAACGGCCGAAGCCGTCGAATTCGTAGTTCGGCAACAGTCGCGAATTGGTCAGCGACAGATAGCCGGTAATCAGGATGAAGCCGTAGATGAACACCACGGCGATCGCGACGCTCGGCGCAAGCACGAGCTTCGGGATCCAGCGATCGGCGAAGGCCGACATCGGCGACGTGCGCCGTGCGGCGGCAGCGCCGGATCCGTTTCCGCTAAGAGGGGCAGCCACTTGATTCGACTCCTGGAACGAGGGCGGCGCGGGCCGGGCCGGCGCCGGGTACGGCGCGAGCCCGCGGGCGAGCCCGTTTGCTGCACATGCGAAAACGCCCGGCCGATGAAGCGTGTCCGGCCGGGCGCCTGCCGCGCGTTACTTGACCTTCGCGGCCTTCGCGAGCGCGGCGACCGCGCTCTTCGAATCCTGCTGCGAGTTCATGAACTTCGTCACGACGTCCGTGATCGCGCCGGCGGTCGCATCGCTCTGCGCCATCCCGTGCGCGAGCGACGGCACGAAGCCGCCCGACTTGATCGCGGTCTGCTCGTCGGCATACGACTTCTTCGCGCAGTCGTCGAACTTGTCCATCTTCACGCCGAGACGTACCGGCACCGACCCCTTCAGCAGGCTGAACTGCTCCTGGAAGTCCGGCGTCATGATCGTCTTCGCGAGCGCGAGCTGGCCCGGCGTCGCGGCCTTCTGGCCCTTCTGCTGGAAGAACACGAACGAATCGACGTTGAACGTGTACGAATTCGCCGTGCCCGGCACCGCCGCGCAGATGTAGTCCTTGCCCGCCTTCTTGCCGGCGTTCTCGAACTCGCCCTTCGCCCAGTCGCCCATGAACTGCATGCCGGCCTTGCCGTTGATCACCATCGCGGTCGCGAGGTTCCAGTCGCGGCCGTTACGGCCGGTATCGAAGTAACCCTGGATCTTGCGCACCGTGTCGAACACGGACAGCATCTGCGGCGACGTCAGCGTCGCCTGGTCGAGGTCGACCAGCGCCTTCTTGTAGAACGCCGGGCCTTGCGACAGCACGACGTCTTCCCACAGCGTCAGGTCCTGCCACGGCTGGCCGCCCATCGCGACCGGCTGGATGCCCGCGGCCTTCAGCTTGTCGGCCACCGCGAAGAATTCAGGCCAGGTGGTCGGCACCTTCGCGCCGACCTTGTCGAGCGCGGCCTTGTTGATGTACAGCCAGTTCACGCGGTGCACCGAGAACGGCGCCGCGACGGTATGGCCCTTGTACTTGATGATCTTGTCGATTTCCGGCGGCAGGTTCTGCTTCCAGTCGCCGGCAGCGGAATCGATGTTGACGAGCACGCCCTGGTCGGCCCAGTCCTGGATCAGCGGGCCCTTGATCTGCGCGGCCGATGGTGCGTCGCCGCTGATCACCTTGGTCTTCAGTGCGGTCATCGCCGCGGCGCCGGCGCCGCCCGCGACCGCGAAATCCTTCCACACGTAGCCCTGCTTCTGCAAGTCGTCTTTCAGCACGCCGACGGCCTTCGACTCGCCGCCCGAGGTCCACCAGTGCAGCACCGTCACATTCTCGGCTGCCTGCGCCGCCACGGCGCCAGCCATCAGGCCTGCGGCGCAGAGCGCGCCCATGATCGAGCGAACTTTCATTACTTATCTCCTCCAGACTGAATCAACTCGTGAGGTTCCCTGACGGGGAACCGGCTTCTTGATAACGACGGGGAAATCGAGCCGCGGGACGCATGCAGCGTACGGGGCCGATGACCGGCCGGGCTCTTACAGAAAGCGTGAATCGAGATTCAACGGCGTGTCTCCTCTTTGTGTTTCTGGCCCGCCGCGATGATGCGGCGCGAGCCCGGGGTCGACGTCGCGCTGACGATGCGCGCCGTCAATGTCCGATAACATTCGGCACATGGCGTTCCCGAAGGCGAAGCTCGCGCAGTTCATCGACCACACTTCTTTTTTTCTTCACCCAGGTGCTACCCCTTGCGGCGGATTGTAGTTAAACTACAATTCAGTGTCAAAAATATTTTTATCGCACTACGGATCGCTTCCCAGCACCCCAAAACCGGCGGAGACACATGCATACCGATTCCAGCTTTACCTTCGTACTTTTCGGCGGCACCGGCGATCTGTCGATGCGCAAGATCCTGCCCGCGCTGTTCGAGGCGCATCGTGCGAACATGCTGGCGGAGAGCGGCCGGATCGTCGCCGTGGCGCGGCACGAATCGGATCAGGCGGGTTATCTCGAGTGGGTCGACACGCATGTGAAGCCGCATGCGGTCAAGGCGGCCGGCAAGGCCTTCGACGAAGCCGCGTGGAAGTCCTTTCTCCAGCGCATCCAGTACGTGAAGCTCGACCTCGGCCGCGCGGAAGACTACGCCGTGCTGCGTGACGCGATCGCATCGCTGCCCGGCATCCGCGTGTTCTATCTCGCGACGGGCCCGTCGCTGTTCGTGCCGATCTGCAACGCGCTCGCGTCGGTCGGCCTGAGCGAAGGCTCGCGCATCGTGCTCGAGAAGCCGCTCGGCTACGACCTGAAGTCGTCGAACGCGATCAACGACGCGGTCGGCGAGATCTTCGCGGAAGGCCAGATCTACCGGATCGACCACTACCTCGGCAAGGAACCCGTGCAGAACCTGCTCGCGCTGCGCTTCGGCAATGCGCTGTTCGAGCCGCTGTGGCGCCGCGAATGGGTCGAGAGCATCCAGATCACGATCGCCGAGGAGCTCGGCGTCGAGGCGCGCGGCGATTTCTACGACAATACCGGCGCACTGCGCGACATGGTGCAGAACCACCTGCTGCAACTGCTGTCGATCGTCGCAATGGAGCCGCCGCATTCGATGGATTCGGATTCGGTGCGCGACGAGAAGCTGCGCGTGCTGCGCGCGCTGAAGCCGGTCGATCCGCGCGACATCGGCAAGGTTGCCGTGCGCGGCCAGTATCATGCGGGCGTGATCAAGGGCGCGCAGGTGCCGGCCTACGCGACCGAGCCGGGCGTGAAGTCCGACAGCCAGACCGAAACCTTCGTCGCGCTGAAGGTCGAGATCGAGAACTGGCGCTGGGCCGGCGTGCCGTTCTTCCTGCGCACCGGCAAGCGGCTTGCCGACCGCGTCGCGGAGATCGTCGTCAATTTCCGCCCGGTGCCGCATTCGGCGCTCGGCCCCACCGCGCTGCGTCCCGGCTCGAACCGCCTCGTGATCCGGCTGCAGCCGAACGAGACGATCCGCCTGTACTGCCTCGCGAAGCAGCCCGGCGAAGGGATGAACCTCGCGAGCGTGCACCTCGACCTCGCGTTCGACCGGTTCTTCAAGGAAGGGCAGATGGAGGCGTACCAGCGCCTGCTGCTCGACGTGATCAACGGCCGGCTCGCGCTGTTCGTGCGTCGCGACGAACAGGAAGCCGCATGGCGCTGGGTCGAGCCGATCCTGAACGAATGGGCGCGCTCGCTGAAACCGCCGAAGCCGTACGCGGCGGGCACCTGGGGGCCGGCCGCGGCGAGCGCGATGCTCGCGCAGCACGACACCTGCTGGCTCGAAGAAGAAAACTGATGCAAGCCGTTGCCGCGCGCGCCACCGTCCGCGGCAACGTGCCCCACGATTCGTACGATTTGAACAGACAAAGCAGTCCGGAGGAGATGTGATCGAGATCCACGCTTTCGACACCCAGGAAGCGCAAAGCGAAGCGCTCGCGCGCGCCGTCGGCGATGCGCTGCGCGCCGCGCTCGCCGGCCCCGCGCGCCCGACGCTCGCGGTGTCCGGCGGCACGAGCCCGCGCCCGTTCCTGCAAACGCTGTCGCACGCGGCGCTCGACTGGGCCGGCGTCGACGTGACGCTGGTCGACGACCGCTGGGTGCCGGAGGACGACGCAGCCAGCAACGCGCACCTCGTGCGCGACACGCTGCTGCTGCATGCAGCCGCCCCTGCCCGCTTCCTGCCGCTCGTCGACACGCGCGCCGCGCTCGACGCGCACGTCGCCGCGCTGAACGCGAACGCCGACTACCGCGTGCCGAATGTCGCGGTGCTCGGCATGGGCGAGGACGGCCATACCGCGTCGATCTTCGCCGATGCGCCCGAATGGGATCATGCGATCACGACGCCCGAGCGTTTCGTCGCCGTGCATCCGGGCGCCGCGCCGCACGCGCGCGTAAGCTTTTCGCTCGATGCGCTCAAGCGCGTCGACCGGCTGTTTTTGCTGATCGCGGGCGAACGCAAGCGCGCGGTGCTCGACGCCGCGGCCGCATCGCTGCAGAAGAACGCGATTTCCCAACTGGCCAACGACAAGGGGACCCAGCTCGATGTCTACTGGTGCGCAAAGTAAGGCGGTCGTCGCGGGTCAGCATGCCGACGGCCCGCGCCTGCTCGCGGACGTCGGCGGCACCAACGCGCGCTTCGCGCTGGAAACCGGCCCGGGCGAGATCACGCAGATCCGCGTGTATCCCGGCGCCGACTATCCGACGATCACCGACGCGATCCGCAAATACCTGAAGGACGTGAAGATCAGCCGCGTGAACCACGCGGCGATCGCGATCGCCAATCCGGTCGACGGCGACCAGGTCACGATGACCAACCACGACTGGAGCTTCTCGATCGAGGCGACGCGCCGCGCGCTCGGCTTCGACACGCTGCTCGTCGTCAACGATTTCACCGCGCTGGCCATGGCGCTGCCGGGCCTGACCGACGCGCAGCGCGTGCAGGTCGGCGGCGGCACGCGCCGCCAGAACAGCGTGATCGGGCTGCTCGGGCCCGGCACCGGGCTCGGCGTGTCGGGGCTGATTCCGGCCGACGACCGCTGGATCGCGCTCGGCAGCGAAGGCGGCCACGCATCGTTCGCGCCGCAGGATGAGCGCGAGGACCTGGTGCTGCAGTACGCGCGCAAGAAGTTCCCGCACGTGTCGTTCGAACGCGTGTGCGCGGGCCCCGGCATGGAGATCATCTATCGCGCGCTCGCCGCGCGCGACAAGAAGCGCGTCGCCGCGACCGTCGACACGGTCGAGATCGTCGAACGCGCGCATGCGGGCGACGCGCTCGCGCTCGAGACGGTCGAATGCTTCTGCGGGATTCTCGGCGCGTTCGCGGGCAGCGTCGCGCTGACGCTCGGCGCACTCGGTGGCGTGTACATCGGCGGCGGTGTCGCGCTGAAGCTCGGCGAACTGTTCACGCGCTCGTCGTTCCGCGCGCGCTTCGAGGCGAAGGGCCGTTTCACGCACTATCTCGAGAACATCCCGACCTACCTGATCACCGCCGAATACCCGGCGTTCCTCGGCGTGTCGGCAATCCTCGCGGAGCAGCTGTCGAACCGCTCGGGCGGTGCGTCGTCGGCCGTGTTCGAGCGAATCCGCCAGATGCGCGACGCACTGACGCCGGCCGAGCGCCGCGTCGCCGACCTCGCGCTGAACCATCCGCGCTCGATCATCAACGATCCGATCGTCGACATCGCGCGCAAGGCCGACGTGAGCCAGCCGACGGTGATCCGCTTCTGCCGCTCGCTCGGCTGCCAGGGGCTGTCCGACTTCAAGCTGAAGCTCGCCACCGGCCTCACCGGCACGATCCCGATGAGCCACAGCCAGGTGCATCTCGGCGACACGGCCACCGACTTCGGCGCGAAGGTGCTCGACAACACCGTGTCCGCGATCCTGCAACTGCGCGAGCACCTGAATTTCGAGCACGTCGAGAACGCGATCGAGATCCTGAACGGCGCACGGCGCATCGAGTTCTACGGGCTCGGCAACTCGAACATCGTCGCGCAGGACGCGCATTACAAGTTCTTCCGCTTCGGGATCCCGACGATCGCGTACGGCGACCTGTACATGCAGGCCGCGTCGGCCGCGCTGCTCGGCAAGGGCGACGTGATCGTCGCGGTGTCGAAGTCGGGGCGCGCGCCCGAGCTGCTGCGCGTGCTCGACGTCGCGATGCAGGCCGGCGCGAAGGTGATCGCGATCACGTCGAGCAACACGCCGCTCGCCAAGCGTGCGACCGTCGCGCTCGAAACCGACCACATCGAGATGCGCGAATCGCAGCTGTCGATGATCTCGCGGATCCTGCATCTGCTGATGATCGACATCCTCGCGGTCGGCGTCGCGATCCGCCGTGCGTCGACGAACGGCGAACTGCCCGAGGCCGTCGCGCAGGCGAAGGCACGCGCGAGCGACGACGAAACGGCCGACGTGCTCGACTGGCTGAGCCACGGCGCATCGCCGGCGGCGAAGGACGTCGCGCGCGACTGACACCGCTCGGCGGCAGCCGCTTTCCGCCGCTCGAAACAAAAACGCCACCGGCGCAGCGCGCGGTGGCGTTTTTCATTCTGCCGTCAGGCCAAGGTTCACGCGCCCGCTTTGACGGGCCGCCCGTGCCAGCGCAGCACGAGGTAGCGCCCGGCGAAACACAGCACGCCCGTGACGCCGATCGTCACGCCCATCGCGAACGGCGTGCCGTCCGCGAGTGCGCCGATCGCGACGCTCGCGAGCGCGCCGAGCGCGAGCTGCATCGCGCCGAACACGGCGGCCGACGCGCCCGCGTTGTGCGGATAGCGATGCATGAGGTCGGTCGTGCAGTTCGCGGACAGGATCCCGACCACGCCGACCACGAAGAACAGGCACACGACGATCGACCACAGCCCGCCCCACCCGGTCAGCGCGACGAGCGCGACCGCGAGCGACGCGATGCAGCTCACGAGCGACGCGGCCGAGATGATGCGCAGCGAACCGATGCGGCCGACGAGCCGCGTGTTCGTGAAGTTGCCGATCATGATCCCGACGACGTTCAGGCCGAACAGCAGCCCGTAGTGCTGCGGCGACACGTGGAAATACTCGATGTACACGAATGGTGTGGCGGTGATGTACGAAAACATCGACGCGAACGCCATCCCGCCGCACAGCATGTGTCCCCAGGCAACGGGATCGGACAGGATGCGCCCGTACGACGCAAACGACGCGAGCACGGCCGCGCTCTTGCGCCGCTCCTTCGGCCAGGTTTCGGGCACGCGCAGGTACGCGGTCGCCGCGCACACCGCGCCGAACACGGCCAGCACGACGAACACGCCGCGCCAACCGGAGAAGCGCAGGATCTGTCCGCCGATCAGCGGCGCGAGCAGCGGCCCGACCGCGGTGACGATCGCGACCATCGACAGCACCTTTGCCGCGTCGGTCGGCTCGTGCGCATCACGCGCGATCGCACGCGACAGCACCGACGCCGCGCCGGCGCCGAGCGCCTGCAGGAAGCGCACGAGGATCAGCATGTCGATCGAAGTCGACACGAAGCAGCCGATGCTCGCAAGCGTGAACAGCGCGATGCCGCCGAGCAGCACGGGGCGTCGGCCCCACGTGTCGGACAGCGGGCCGTACAGCAGCATGCCGACCGAGAAACCGGCCATGAAGCTCGTCAGCGTGCGCTGCGCGGCGCCGGGGCTGACGGAGAAGCCGTCGGCGATCGACGGCAGGCTCGGCAGGTACATGTCGGTAGCGATCGGCCCGCAGGCGGCGAGCGCGCCGAGCAACAGGATCAGCCGGGCATCGGGCCGGCGTCGGATGACGTGAGACATGGGTATCCGGATTGGAGCCCGCGCGCATCGGGGCGCGCGTGGCGGTGAAGACGGGAAGCCGCGCCGCGAACGGCGCGCCCAGGCCCATGATTGTACGCGCAACTTTTTTACGCGCCGGTGGCCAAGTGCGCGGCAGGTGGGAAAACACCGGTGCGACGGCCGCCGCGCGGAATCGCGCGCCGGGATTCGATTAAGCTTGCAGTTCTTCCCGCCTCTTGTCTGACCACTTCGACGCACGACCGACCCGATGACCGCTTTCCTGTTGATCTGGAGCCCCAAGAAATGGCCATGGCCCGAGCTGCCCGACGTCGCTGCGCGCGTGAAGGCCGGCGAGGCCGTGCATGACGTGTGGGGCTGCGGCTTCGCGCGCGGCATCCTGCCCGGCGACCGCGTGTTCCTGCATCGCGTCGCGAAAGCGCCCAAGGGCGTATTCGGCTCCGGCTACGTGACGCGCGCGCCGTACGAGGTGCCCGATCCGTCGACGAAGCGCGGCTACCGGCTGTGCATCGACTTCGTGTACGACTGGCTGGTCGATGCGCACCAGGACGTGGTGATCGCGCGCGACGCTCTGCGCGTCCATCCGTACTCGGTGCAGACCTGGGATGCGCAGAGCTCCGGCACGGTGATCAAGCCGATGGTCGAAGGCCCGCTCGAGAAGCGCTGGGCCGAGCTGACCGGCAAGCGCAAGCCGCCACCGTTGCCGGGTCGGTAACGGGGCCGAATCACGCCGTCTTCCGTCCCGGACTGCGCGATCCTTCACGCGCCGAAAGGCCGCAGACCGCGCCGCGGGCCCGCCGCGCGCGTCTCCGGTACAATCGGACGGATCGTTCCGCCCAGGCGCCGCGGCCCGTGCACAGGCCCCCGCGCCCTTCTCTCGCAGGTTTCGTCCATGTCCAACAATCAGATCCTCTTCGAACGCGCCCAGAAGACCATTCCCGGCGGCGTCAACTCGCCGGTGCGCGCATTCCGTTCGGTCGGCGGCACGCCGCGCTTCGTCGCGCGCGCGCAAGGCCCGTATTTCTGGGATGCCGACGGCAAGCAGTACATCGACTACATCGGCTCGTGGGGCCCGATGATCGTCGGCCACGTCCATCCGGAAGTCCTGTCGGCCGTGCAGAACGTGCTCGCCGACGGCTTCTCGTTCGGCGCGCCGACCGAAGCCGAGATCGAGATCGCCGAGGAAATCTGCAAGCTCGTGCCGTCGATCGAGCAGGTGCGGATGGTGTCGAGCGGCACCGAGGCCACGATGAGCGCGCTGCGTCTCGCGCGCGGCTTCACGGGCCGTAGCCGCATCGTCAAGTTCGAAGGCTGCTACCACGGCCACGCGGACAGCCTGCTCGTGAAGGCCGGCTCGGGCCTGCTGACGTTCGGCAACCCGACGTCGGCCGGCGTGCCTGCCGACATCGCGAAGCACACGACCGTCCTCGAATACAACAACGTCGCCGCGCTCGAAGAAGCGTTCGGCGCGTTCGGCGACGAGATCGCCGCCGTGATCGTCGAGCCGGTCGCGGGCAACATGAACCTCGTGCGCGGCACGCCCGAATTCCTGAACGCGCTGCGCGCGTTGTGCACGAAGCACGGCGCCGTGCTGATCTTCGACGAAGTGATGTGCGGGTTCCGCGTCGCGCTCGGCGGCGCGCAGGCTTACTACGGGATCACGGCCGACCTCACCTGCCTCGGCAAGGTGATCGGCGGCGGGATGCCGGCTGCCGCGTTCGGCGGCCGCCGCGACATCATGGCCCACCTCGCGCCGCTCGGCGGCGTCTACCAGGCCGGCACGCTGTCGGGCAACCCGATCGCGGTCGCCGCGGGCCTGAAGACGCTGCAACTGATCCAGGCGCCCGGCTTCTACGACGCGCTCACCGCGCAGACGAAGCGCCTCGCCGACGGCCTCGCGGCCGAAGCGCGCGCGGCCGGCGTGCCGTTCGCGGCCGACTCGATCGGCGCGATGTTCGGCCTCTACTTCGCCGAGCGCGTGCCGACCAGCTTCGCGGAAGTCACGAAGAGCGATACCGAGCGCTTCAACCGCTTCTTCCACCTGATGCTCGACGAAGGCGTGTACTTCGCGCCGTCCGCGTACGAGGCCGGCTTCGTGTCGAGCACGCACGACGACACGGTGATCGACGCGACGCTCGCGGCCGCGCGCCGCGCATTCACGGCACTCGCTGCCTGACCCGGGTCCGCGCGCATGTTTTCCGATATCGATTTCGCCCACATGCAGCGTGCGCTCGCGCTCGCCGCGCGCGGCATGTATACGACGGCACCGAACCCGCGTGTCGGTTGCGTGATCGTCAAGGACGGCGACGTGATCGGCGAAGGCTTCACGCAGCCGGCCGGCCAGGACCACGCGGAAGTGCAGGCGCTGAAGGACGCGCGCTCGCGCGGCTACGAGGTCGCGGGCTCGACCGTCTACGTGACGCTCGAACCGTGCAGCCATTTCGGCCGCACGCCGCCGTGCGCGAACGCGCTGATCGACGCGCGCGTCGCGAAGGTCGTCGCCGCGATGGAAGACCCGAACCCGCAGGTGTCGGGGCGCGGCCTCGGCATGCTGCGCGATGCTGGCGTCGACGTGCGCTGCGGGCTGCTCGCGCATGAAGCGGGCGAACTGAACATCGGCTTCGTGTCGCGGATGACGCGCGGCCGCCCGTGGGTGCGGATGAAGACCGCCGCGTCGCTCGACGGCCGCACCGCGCTGCCGTCCGGCGAAAGCCAGTGGATCACCGGCGAGGCCGCGCGCCTCGACGGGCACGCGTGGCGCGCCCGCGCCTGCGCGATACTGACCGGCATCGGCACCGTACGCGAAGACAATCCGCTGCTGACCGTGCGCGGCATCGACACGCCGCGCCAGCCGCAGCGCATCCTGGTGGACAGCCGCCTCGACCTGCCGCTCGACGCACGGCTGCTCGAAGGCGCGCCGCTGCTGATCTTCTGCGGCCGGCTCGACGCCGCCGGCGAAGTGCGCGCGAACGTGCTGAAGGCGCGTGGCGCGGAAATCGTGCCGATCGCGAATGCGCAAGGCAAGGTCGACCTGCCCGCGATGCTGGCGGCGCTCGGCGCGCGCGGCGTCAACGAGCTGCACGTCGAGGCCGGCCACAAGCTGAACGGCTCGCTGCTGCGCGAGCAGTGCGTCGACGAATTGCTCGTCTACCTCGCGCCGAGCCTGCTGGGCGCCAATGCGGCCGGCATGTTCGACCTCGCCGCGCCGGCGAACCTCGCGGCGCGTACGCGGCTGTCGTTCCACGGGTTCGAGCGGGTCGGCGACGATCTGCGGATCCTCGCGCGCTTCACGCCGCCCGACGGCACTCACTGAACGGGATCGTCACGATGTTTGCCGGGATTGTCGCGGCTGTCGGTTGCATCGAGTCGACAAGGTCAATCTCGAAGTCGGCATGATTGCGCGGTATGTGGAGCGGATGACCACTTCACCCAGGGACGACCACAAGCCGTTGAAATAGCGCTATTTTCACGACTCGACTATCGACTGTCGTCCCGCCAACCCTATCTGCGGCCAACGCGCCACGCATGCATACAACGACTGTTCATCGCGCCGCGCTGCGCCTGCTGCCCGCTTTCGCCGCGGGCATGATGGCGGCGTGCAGTTCGTCTGCTACGGTCGACTCCGCGATCACGACGTCCCTCGATGACGGTCGCAGCGGCCTCGTCACGTTCGCGTCGGTCACGCCCAGAAGTACCGGCGACTATCTCTCGCACCATGCCACGAGTGAAAAGGTCGTCGTCACCGGAGAGCTGAGCATGCCCGCCGACGGGCCGCACATCGTGCCCGCCGTGATCATCCTGCACGGAAGCAGCGGCGTGAATCAGGGTGAACGGGTCTGGGCCCGGCGCATGAATGCGCTCGGTTATGCGAGCTTCGTCGTGGACAGCTTTACCGGACGCGGTATCAGGAACACCGAAAAGGATCAGACGCAGCTTGCGATGACCGCCGATATCGCCGATGCGTACGCCGCCTTGCGTCTGCTGGCGACCGATCCGCGTATCGACCAGAACCGAATCGCGGTCATGGGCTTCTCGCGCGGCGGCGTCGCGGCGCTGTACTCGGTGTTGGAGCCGTTCCGCCTGGCCGCGATGGAAGGCAACCTGCGCTTCGCCGCCCATGTCGCTTTCTATCCGTCCTGCGGCATCTCCTACGAGTCGGCGCATCTCGACGGTTCTCCCGTCCTGATGCTGGTAGGCGGCAAGGACGACTATACGCCGGCGGCCCCCTGCATTGCCTATGCCGACAAGCTCCGGTCGGAAGGCGCCCGGGTCGCCGTGAAGGAATATCCGGATGCCTGGCACGGATTCGACCGACCGACACGGGTGCACACGATACCGCTTGCGACGAGCGCGCGAGATTGTCACGGCTCGTATGATCTCGACAGCCGGACGTTCACGATGATTCAAAATGGCCAGACGCTCTCGGGCGCTTCAGCCGTGGCGGAGTCGAAGCGTTGCCTGTCCACGGGCGTCACGCTCGGCGGCGATCCCGACGCGCAGGCGAAATCCCCGGCCGAGGTCGCGGCGTTTCTCAAAGCCGCTTTCCAATAGACTTCTGACCGGCCCCGGTGCGGCCGACCCGGCGTCACGGCCGATGCACCGCAGGCTCGCCGGCGCACGGCGCGTCCGGTCAGCCGCCGCCGGCCAGCGCCGGCCCCAACGCGTCGAGCAGCGGCCGCAACGTATCCGCATCGGGACGCCAGGGGTGCAGCGCGTCACGGTAGAGCGGCCGGCGCACCTGGGCAGCACTCGCCGTCGTCACCTGTCGCCGGGTCTCGTGAAACGCCATGCACCGGTCGCTCCAGTCCAGCCCGCAATGCGCGAGCATCCGCCGCACCTGGACCTCGAAATCCTCGACCAGATCCTCGTACCGAACCTCCAGCAACACCCCTGGCGGCAATACCGCGCGCCAGTGCGCGACCAAGGCGTCATAGGCGCGATAGAAACGGCCGAGCTCGCCGAGGTCATAGCTGAACGGCACGTCGTGAAAACGCCGCGCGAAGACCGACAGGCAGGTGTCGACCGGGTCGCGCCGCACATGGATGAGGCGCGCGTTCGGCAGCGCGAGATGAATGTAGCCGGCGCTGATGTAGTTGAACAGATACTTGTCGACGATCCGCGCATACGGGCCACCCTGCGCGTTGCGCGCGACACGCTGCAGATACGCCGCGCCGAGCGCGCGCAGCGACGCCGGCGTCGCAGCGTCGAGCGCATCGAGCGCCAGCGCGCCCGCGCCCGACGTCACCGCCTGCACGAGACATTGCGCGAACGCGTCGCTTTCGCCCGCGCCGAATACGCGCGGATGGCTCGCGAGAATCTGCTCGACCAGTGTCGTGCCCGAACGCGGCATGCCGAACACGAACACCGGCGACGCCGATGGATCGCCCAGGCCGCCTTTCGCACGCAACAGTTCCGCACCAAACGCGCCGCTCACCTGCTTGAGCAGGCCGAGCATCGCCGCTTCGTCGTAGTGGGTCAGCGACCGGTAGAGCGCATTCGCGCGCGACAGGAACGTAAAGCCGCGCACCGGCTCGCCGATTCCCGTGAGCGCTTGCCCGTATGCAAAATGCAGGTCGGCCTGCCGGGCGGCCGGCCATTGCTCCGACTGCGCGACCTGCTGCTCGAGCAGCACGAAACAGGGATCGTCGGCCGCGAGCGTCGTGAACTGGACCAGATTGCGGTAGTACGCCGCGCTGTCCGGCATCAGTTCGATCGCGGTGCGCCACGCGGCCAGCGCGCCGCCGAGCTCGCCGAGCACGTTCAGGCAGTTGCCGAGATTGTTGTACGAACCGTCGGCGTGCGGATCGAGCTCGGTCGCGCGGCGGTAGCAATCCACCGCCTCGGCGAACGCGTGATCTTCTTCCCACGCCATCCCGAGCCGATGCCATGCCTGCGCATCATCCGGCGTCTGCGCCAGCGCCGCCTGCGCACTCGCGAGCGCAGCGGCACGCGCGGCATCGCGCGAATCGGCCGACGCGCTCATGCGCGGCCGCGCTTGCGCATCGCCCGCGCGCGCGGGCCATCGTGTGCGCCGGCGCGCCAGACTGTGGTTGCGTTCATGTGGGATCCCCTTTCAATCCGGTACGCGGCCGCGTCGTCATTCGCTGCGACGGCGGCGGGCCGTCAAAGGGCCGCAGTATCGGGAAATTCCCCGCGCGCTGCGTAACGAACCGATACGGACGTATTACCGACGTAACACGCACGGCCGGCGGGCACGACCGGGGCCGGCACCCTGCGAGCCCGGCGGCCCGCACGCGTACCCGACCCGGCCAGCCAGATCGGGCGGGCCCGAGCGCCCTTCATGGACACCTCGTCGTCAGGCGTGATGCACCGTCACGCCGTGCATGCGGACGACCGCGCCGGCCCGCATCGTGTCATCGCCGGTAATACGTGTAATCCAGGCAGAAAGGTGATCCAAAGCCGCGCGACCTATAGTCCGACGCCACGCGCTGTCACGATGCAGCGCCACTCGCCGGTGCGATGCCGGGCGGGTGCGACACTTGAAACGCACGGGGAAATCGGGGCATGGCCATTCAGACAGCAACGACGGCGCACGACGACGCGTCGCCACACATGCGCGCCGACGGCGCCGACACCGCCGCGGCGCTGGTCTGGCGCGCACTGCAAATCGAACCCGTCGCCCTCGTGCCGCAACTGCTGACGCAAAGCGGCAACACGATTCATCGTGTCGAGCTCGCGGACGGTCGAACGGTGGTGCTGCGCGTCAGCCCGCAGCCCGCCGCGTTCGCGCACACCGCGTCCAACCTCGACGCGCTGCGCGTGCTGGGCCTGCCGGTCCAGCAGGTGCTGGCAGCCGGCCCCGCCGCGCCGGGCCAATCGTTCGTGATCCTGAACTGGCTCGACGGGTTCGACCTGAAGTTCGCGCTGCCGGCCATGCGCCCGGATCAGATGGCCGCCGTCGCCGAACGCGTGACCGACTGCCAGCAACGCGTCGCCGGCCTGCCTGCGAGCCGCGGCTTCGGCTGGGCGCCGATCGGCCGGGATGCAGCGCATGCGCGCTGGACCGACCTGTTCGGCGCACCGGCCAGCGCGCCCGCCGCCTTCGAGGCCACCCCGCTGAATCACCTGCGTGCGCGGTTGCGCGCGATGCGGTCGACACTCGAGCCCTACTTCGCAGCCCGCACGCCGGTGTGCTTTCTCGACGACCTCACGACCCGCAACGTGATCGTCGACAACGGCGCATTGAGCGGCTTCATCGACCTCGATTTCGTCTGCTACGGCGATCCGCTGCTGCAGGTCGGCACGACGCTCGCGTACCTGGCTGCCGATGTCGGCGACGCAGGCCGCGCGTACGGAGATGCGCTGGTCGACTGCTGGTCACCGTCCGGCGATGCGCGCCGCGCGATGTACTTCTATGCGGGCCTGTGGGCGACGGGTTTCCTCGCCGCGGCCGAAACCGCCGGCGACGCATGGCGGATCCGCACGCTCGAACCGGCGGCGCGGGCCTTGCTGGACGCCGCCGAAACCTGCTGACAACGGAATGCCATCGATGACACCCAATGCCCTGAACTTCTCGGGCGGCCCGGGCGCCCTGCCCGAGGCCGTGCTGCGCCACGCGCATGAAGCGATCGTCGCGTTGCCGGAAACCGGCGTGTCGGTGCTCGGCATGAGCCATCGCTCCGACTGGTTCCAGGCGCTGCTCGACGAAGCCGAGCGCAACCTGCGCGCGTTGCTCGGCGTGTCGGATCGCCATGCGCTGATCTTCCTGCAGGGTGGCAGCAGCCTGCTGTTCGCGACGATCCCGATGAACTTCGCGACGCGCCGCCATGCGCCGCCCGAGTATGTGAATTCCGGCTACTGGAGCAGTCGCGCAAGCGCCGAGGCGGCGCGCGTCGGCGCCGCGCGCGTGGCATGGAGCGGGCAGAACGGCGGCTTTCGCCGGCTGCCCGCGCTCGAGCAGCTCGCCCTCGCGCCCGACGCCGCGTACCTGCACTATGTGTCTAACGAAACCGTCGAGGGGCTGCAGTTCGAGCCGCCGGCGGCCGCGCCGCACGATGTGCCGCTCGTCGTCGACATGTCGTCCGATTTCCTGTCGCGGCCGCTCGATGCGAGCCGTTTCGCGATGATCTACGCGCACGCGCAGAAGAACCTCGGGCCAGCCGGCGTCACGGTTGCACTGATCGACCGCGCGCTGCTCGAGCGGATTCCGGACAACCTGCCCGGCATCCTCGACTTCCGCACGCACGTCGCGCACGGCTCGAACTACAACACGCCGCCGGTGTTCGCGATCTACGTGCTGACGCTGGTCACGCGCTGGCTGCGCGACGAGATCGGCGGGCTCGCGGCGATGCAGCGCATCAACGATCGCAAGGCACAGCGCCTGTACGGCACGCTCGACGCGCTGAGCGATGCCGTCACCGTGCACGCGGAGCGGCCGTGGCGCTCCCGGATGAACGCCGCGTTCACGTTCGGCGATGCACGGCTCGACCATGCGTTCGCCACCGCTGCCGCGCAGCGCGGAATCATCGGGCTCGACGGCCATCGCTCGCTCGGCGGGCTGCGCGCGTCGCTTTACAACGCCGTCACGCCCGCCGCCGTGGACACGCTGTGCGACGCGCTGACCGAATTCGCCGTCGCGCACGCATGAACCGCGCTGCCGGCCGCCCCGCCACGCCGATGTCATCGCCCTTTCCCGGCGTGCCGATCCGGCTGGCGCCGCTGGCACGCGCACTCGACGCGGCGCCGCTCGACGTCGCGCTGCACGCGCGGATGCGCGACGCGCTGCAGACGGCCGGCGACCATGACGGCTTCACCGCGCACCAGCTAGCGGTCGCCGCGCTCGATGTGCTCGACGGCACGCCGCCCGCCACCCGGGCGCTCGCGCTGTACAACCTCGCGACCATCTACGCGATGAAAGGCCGCCACGACGACGCGGTGCGCTGGTACCGGCACACGCTCGCCGTGAACCCGGCACTCGCGAGCGCGCACCAGAACCTCGCCGCGCTGTACGCGACGCTCGGGCGCGCGACCGAAGCACGCGCGCATCGCGAACACGCGTACCGGCTGCAGCGCGTGTTCGTCGAACCGGCGCTCGACGGCGATGGCGACACGCGGCGGTTGCTGATCGTCGGCGTCGGCGGCGGCACGGGCAACGTCCCGCTCGATGCGCTGCTGCCGTTCCGCACGACGACCCGCATCAAGTACGCGATCGACTATGCGGCCGATGCCGAGGATGCGCTGTTGCCGCCCCACGATCTCGCATTCAACGCGATCGGCGATCCGGACATCGCCGCGCCGCTCGCCGCTCGTCTCGCCCGTTTCGCGAGCCGCAGCGCGGTGCCCGTGCTGAACCCGCCCGGCGCGATCGCGCACACCCATCGCGACCGCATCGCCGCACGCCTCGCGGCGTTGCCGGACGTGCGGGTGCCGCCGTGCGTGCGCATCGCGGACCCACGCACGCCGCTCGACGCGCTACTGCGCCGCCTCGCGCGGGAAGGCGTCGCGTTTCCGCTGCTGCTGCGGCCCGCCGGCGCGCATGGCGGCGACGGCGTGACCCGGCACGTGGCGCCCGACACGCTCGCCGCCGCGCTCGCGCGGCTTGACGGCCCGGCCTACGCGACGGCCTACCGCGACACCCGCAACGCCGACGGCTACTTCCGCAAGTACCGCGCGATCTTCGTCGATCGCGTGCCTTACCCGTACCACCTCGCGATTTCTTCGCACTGGCTCGTCCACTACTTCTCGGCCGACATGACCTCGGCGCGGTGGAAGCTCGACGAGGAGCGCCGCTTCCTCGACGAGCCGCGTGCGGCGCTCGGCGATACGGCACTGCGCGCGCTCGCCGCGATCGGCCGGCGACTGGATCTCGACTACGGCGGCGTCGACTTCGCACTGACCGACGACGGCCGGGTGGTCGTCTTCGAAGCGAACGCGACGATGCTCGTCCACCGCGAAGCGGCCGACGGGCCGCTCGCGCACAAGAACCCGCACATCGAGCGGATCGCGCACGCATTCGTGCGCATGCTCGACGCGCGCTGTGGCACGCCCCCTTCCCATCCGGCACCCGGCCAGCCATGACACCCGCCCCGACGCTCGCCCACGCCAGGGAGCAGCATCTCGCCGGCAACCTGTCCGGCGCCCGCACGCTCTACGAAGCGCTGCTCGCCGACGATCCCGGCAATGACGAACTCCGGATGCGGCTCGGCATCCTCGAGCTGCAATGCGGCAACGCCGCCGGTGCGCTCGCACAGCTCGACCGCGCGGTCGCGCTTGCGCCGCACGACGCCCGCCACCATGTGGCGCGCGGTCACGTCCTGCACACGCTCGGCCGGCATGCCGGCGCGGCGGATGCGCTGCGCGCCGCGCTCGCGATCGATCCCCTGAACGCGGACACGTACGCCGCGCTCGGCAACGCGCTGCAGGCGCTCGGCGATCACGCGGGTGCGATCGATGCATACGGTCACACGCTCGCGCTCGCCCCGTCGAACGCGGATGTCGCGAACAACCTCGGCAACAGCCACCGGCAGCTCGGCGCGACCGACGCGGCCGAACGCGCGTACCGCACCGCGCTCGCCGCGCAGCCCGCCCACGCGCTCGCGCTGACCAACCTCGGCACGCTGCTTGACGCGCGCGGCCTGCACGACGACGCGCTCATGCTGCTGCACGAAGCCGTACGCGCCGCGCCGGACGCACCCGCCGGCCTGATCAACCTCGGCGCGGCGCTGTGCGCCCAGCGCGCGTTCGCCGCGGCGGCCACGCATCTCGCGCACGCGGCGGCGCTCGCGCCGCACGACGCCGACGCGGCCTACAACCTCGGCAACGCGCTGCTGGGGCTCGGCCGCCACGCGCAGGCCGCCGACCAGTACCGGCGCGCGATTGCGCTGCGGCCCGGTCACGCCGACGCGCTGAACAATCTCGGCACCGTGTGCGAGCGCCTCGGCGATACCGCGGCGGCCGCCCGCGCGTTCGACGCCGCACTGCACGCGCGGCCCGGCTTCGTCTCGGCGCACAACAACGCCGCGAACCTGCTGCGGCGGCT
Source organism: Burkholderia sp. BCC0405 (assembly GCF_902833075.1). Classification (NCBI taxonomy): domain Bacteria; kingdom Pseudomonadati; phylum Pseudomonadota; class Betaproteobacteria; order Burkholderiales; family Burkholderiaceae; genus Burkholderia; species Burkholderia sp. BCC0405. Next base: position 115,370 of record NZ_CADFEO010000004.1, on the reverse strand, counting down.
GGGCCGGCACGACGACGCGATTGCGCACCTGCGCGCCGCACTGGCCAGCGTCCCCGGCCACTCGGCCACACACAACCACCTCGGCAACGTGCTGAAGGACGACGGTGCGCTCGACGCCGCCGTCGACAGCTACCGGCGCGCGCTTGCCGACGATCCGGGCAACGCAGTCGCGCACAGCAACCTCGTCTATGCACTGAATTTCCAATCGGAACACCCGGAGGCAGTGCTCGCGGAAGCGCTGAACTGGTCTGCACGGCACGAGACGCCCCGCGGCGCGGTTGCGACACCCCCGGCGCGCGCACGGGCGCCGGACGCGCGGCTGCGGATCGGTTATGTCGGCGCGGATTTCCGCGAGCACTGCCAGGCGCTGTTCCTCGTGCCGCTGCTGTCGCATCACGACCGCCGCTCGTTCGAGATCACCTGCTACGCGAGCGTCGCGCGGCCGGACGCGCTCACCGCGCGGCTCGCCGGCTACGCGGATCGCTGGCGCGACGTGCATGGGCTCGACGACGACGCCCTCGCGCAGCGCATCCGCGACGACGGCATCGACATCCTCGTCGACCTGACCATGCACATGGCGGAAGGCCGGCCGGGCCTGTTCGCGCACCGGCCCGCGCCGATCCAGGCGATCTGGCTCGCCTACCCGGGCACGAGCGGCCTGGCGTCGATCGACTTCCGGCTGACCGATCCCCATCTCGATCCTCCCGGGCATGACGATTTCTATCGCGAACGCTCGATCCGGCTCGCGGATACCTTCTGGTGCTACGACCCGCTGACCGACACGCCGGCGGTCGGGCCGCCGCCCGCGCTCGCCACCGGCCACGTGACGTTCGGCTGCCTGAACAATCCGTGCAAGCTGACCGACCGCACGTTGCGCCTGTGGGCCGGGCTGTTCGCACGCCTGCCAGATGCACGGCTGGTCGTGATGGCGCCGCAGGGCGCGGGGCAGATCCGGCTGGTCGAGCGGCTGCGCGCGCACGGCATCGAGCCGGCACGCGTCGACTGCGTGCCGTACCGGCCACGCGCCGACTATCTCGCCACCTATCGCGGCATCGACATCGCACTCGACACGTTCCCTTACAACGGCCACACGACGACGCTCGATGCACTGTGGATGGGCGTGCCGGTCGTGTCGCGCGTCGGGCGCACCGCCGTCGGCCGGGGCGGGCTGTCCCAGCTCGCGAACCTCGGGCTCCAGGCGCTTGCCGCCGGCAGCGACGCCGCGTTCGTCGACATCGCCGCCGGCCTCGCCCGCGACCTGCCCGCGCTGGCCGCACTGCGCGGCGAACTGCGTGCGCGCGTCGCGCGCTCGCCGCTGATGGACGGCGCGCGCTTCGCACGCGAGATGGAGGCGGCGTACCGGCACATGTGGTGCAGCGCCTGACCGGCCCACGCGTCCGGCCGGGGACTGGCCGAACGGTATAGCCGCCGGTCGCGCACCGCGCGGCGCGCCCGCGCTATGATGTTGCAACGGCGATCACGCCGCGCCATTGCCGCACGCGCCGTCGTGCACACTGTCCCCTTTCGAGGAAGCAACCCATGTCCATTTCGATGTACCAGGCCTCCGTGCCTGTCCTGATCCGTGGCCTGACCAACCTGCAGCACATCCTCGGCAAGGCGCAGGCGCACGCGGCCGAAAAGCAGATCGATCCGTCGGTGTTCGTCGGCGCCCGCCTGTACCCGGACATGCTGCCGCTCGTCCGCCAGGTCTACATCGCGACGGACACGGCCAAGGGCTGCGCCGCGCGCCTCGCCGATGTCGAGATCCCGAGCTTCCCGGACGTCGAGCAGACCTTCGACGAACTGCACGCGCGCATCCAGAAGACGATCGACTACCTGAAAAGCTTCGACGCCGCGCAGATCGACGGCAGCGAGGCGCGCCAGATCGTGCTGAAGATGCGTGTCGGCCCGATCGAGTTCAGCGGCCAGTCGTACCTGCTGAATTTCGTGCTGCCCAATTTCTTCTTCCACGTGACGACCGCGTACGACATCCTGCGCCACAACGGCGTCGAGCTCGGCAAGCTCGACTACCTGGGCGGGCGCGACCAGCACGCCTGACGCGCGGCGGGGCAATGCCCTGCCCGCCGCCGCCGGCACCCGCGTGCAGGCAACGCGCGGCGGCGGCGCCGGGCCTGCCGCGCAAGCCGGCCGGAGCGCTTTCCGGAGCGCCTGCCGGCGGCGCGCGGCCCATGCCAGCCGAAACGCCGCCCGGCTGGCGTAAAATACGCACTTTCCTCTTTCTCGCCCCCTTATGACGCTCGCCTCCACGCTCGACATCATCGCCGAGCTGAAAGCCGGCCGGATGGTGATCCTGGTCGACGAAGAAGACCGCGAAAACGAGGGCGACCTCGTGATCGCCGCCGAATTCGTCACGCCGGAAGCGATCAACTTCATGGCCAGGTACGGCCGCGGCCTGGTTTGTCTGACGTTGACGCAGGAACGCTGCAAGCAGTTGCACCTGCCGCTGATGACCTACCGCAACGGCACGCAGTACGGCACCGCCTTCACGGTCAGCATCGAAGCGGCAGAAGGCGTGACGACCGGCATCTCGGCTGCCGACCGTGCGCACACGATCGCCACGGCGGTCGCGCACGACGTACGCCCCGAGCACATCGTGCAGCCGGGTCACGTGTTCCCGATCATGGCGCAGCCCGGCGGCGTGCTCGTGCGCGCGGGCCACACCGAGGCCGGTTGCGACTTCACCGCGCTCGCGGGCCTCACGCCGGCCGCGGTGATCTGCGAGATCATCAAGGACGACGGCACGATGGCGCGCCTGCCCGACCTGATCGAATTCGCGCAGGAACACAACCTGAAGATCGGCACGATCGCCGACCTGATCCAGTACCGCAGCCGCACCGAATCGATCATCGAGCGGATCGCCGAGCGCACGATGCAGACCGCGCACGGCACGTTCCGCGCGGTGCTGTACCGCGACCAGCCGAGCGGCTCGCCGCACATCGCGCTGGTGCGCGGTGCGCCGTCGCCCGACGTCGATACGCCGGTGCGCGTGCACGAGCCGCTGTCGGTGCTCGACCTGCTCGAAACGGGCGTGTCGACGCACTCGTGGACGCTCGACGCCGCGATGCGCGAGATCGCGGAGCGCGACCTCGGCGTGATCGTGCTGCTCAACTGCGGCGACACGAAGGAACACCTGATCGACGTCTTCAAGGCGTTCGACGAGGAAGAAAAGGCCGCTGCGCTCAAGCGCCGGCCGGTCGATTTCAAGACGTTCGGCATCGGCGCGCAGATCCTGCGCGATGTCGGCGTCGGCAAGATGCAGGTGCTGTCGAACCCGCGCAAGCTGGGCAGCATGTCCGGCTACGGCCTGGAAGTCACGGGCTTCATCCCGATGCCCGGCGCCGAAGCCAAGTCCTGCCCGGCGTCCCACGCGTAACCCGCCACGGCGCTTTCGCCCTATAACCGTTCATCCACACCACGGACAAGATCATGGAAATCGGACAATACCAACCGAATCTCGAAGGCGACGGCCTGCGTATCGGCATCGTGCAATCGCGCTTCAACGAGCCGGTGTGCAACGGCCTCGCCGACGCGTGCGTCGAGGAACTGGAACGCCTCGGCGTCACCGGTGAAGACGTGCTGCTCGTGTCGGTGCCCGGCGCGCTGGAAATCCCGCTTGCGCTGCAGAAGCTCGCGGAAAGCGGCCAGTTCGACGCGCTGATCGCACTCGGCGCGGTGATCCGCGGCGAGACCTACCACTTCGAACTCGTGTCGAACGAGAGCGGCGCGGGCATCACCCGCATCGGCCTCGACTTCAACCTGCCGATCGCGAACGCGGTCCTGACGACCGAAAACGACGAGCAGGCCGTCGCGCGCATGACCGAAAAGGGTCGTGACGCCGCACGCGTCGCCGTCGAGATGGCGAACCTGACGATGGCCCTCGACCAGCTCGGCGACGACGACGAGGACGAAGAGGAAGACGAAGACGACGAAGAGGAGCGCGCATGAAGAAGAGCGCCCGCCGACAATCGCGCGAGCTGGCGACGCAGGGGCTGTACCAGTGGCTGCTGTCGAACGCGTCCTCCGGCGAGATCGACGCGCAACTGCGCGGCGCGCTCGGTTACGACAAGGCTGACAAGGAGCTGCTCGACGCGATCCTGCACGGCGTGATCCGCGAGCACGCCACGCTCGTCGAAGCGCTGACGCCGTCGCTCGACCGTCCGATCGACCAGTTGTCGCCGGTCGAACGCGCCGTGCTGCTGATCGCGACGTTCGAGCTCACGCACCACGTCGAAACGCCGTACCGCGTGATCATCAACGAAGCTGTCGAACTCGCGAAGACGTTCGGCGGCTCCGACGGCTACAAGTACGTGAACGGCGTGCTCGACAAGCTCGCCGCGAAGCTGCGCCCCGCCGAAACGCAGGCGCGCCGCAACGGCTGATACCGTTGATCCGGAACGGGCGCGCATGCGCCCGTTTTTTCTTTTGCCCCGCCCCCTCGCCCTGCCCTCCCGATGAATACCGCCACCGATTCGCTCGTCAGACTCGCCGCACGCGTCGACGCGATCCAGCCCTTCTACGTGATGGAACTGATGAAGGAGGCACAGCGTCTGGAGTCGTCCGGGCGCGATGTTATCCACATGGGCATCGGCGAGCCGGATTTCACTGCGCCGGAGCCGGTCGTCGAAGCGGCCGCGGCCGCGCTGCGCCGCGGCGTCACGCAATATACGAGCGCGCTCGGCATTGCACCGCTGCGCGAGGCGATCGCCGCGCACTACGCGCGCGCCTACGGCCTCACGATCAGTCCGGAACGGATCGTCGTGACGGCCGGCGCATCGGCCGCGCTGCTGCTCGCGTGCCTCGCGCTCGTCGGGCGTGACGACGAGGTGCTGATGCCCGACCCGTCGTATCCGTGCAACCGACACTTCGTCGCGGCGGCCGAGGGCCGCGCGGTGCTCGTGCCGAGCGGCCCGGACGCGCGCTTCCAGCTCACCGAGGACGACGTCCGCACGCGCTGGGGCGATCGCACCCGCGGCGTGCTGCTCGCGTCGCCGTCGAACCCGACCGGCACGTCGCTCGAACCCGACGAGCTGAAGCGGATCGTCGAGGCCGTGCGCGCACGCGGCGGCTTCACGATCGTCGACGAGATCTACCAGGGGCTCAGCTACGACGCGGCGCCCGTGTCGGCGCTGTCGTTCGGCGACGACGTCGTCACCGTGAACAGCTTCTCCAAGTATTTCAGCATGACGGGCTGGCGGCTCGGCTGGCTGGTCGTGCCGCCCGCGCTGGTCGGCACGTTCGAAAAGCTGGCGCAGAACCTGTTCATCTGCCCGTCCGCGCTCGCGCAGCACGCGGCGCTCGCGTGCTTCGAGCCGGCCGCGCTCGACATCTACGAAGCACGCCGGCTCGAATTCAAGCGCCGCCGCGACTTCATCGCGCCGGCGCTCGAACGGCTCGGCTTCACGGTGCCCGTGATGCCGGACGGCGCGTTCTACGTGTATGCGCACTGCGGCGGCGTCGCCCACCCGGCGGCCGGCGACAGCGCCGCGCTCACGACGGCGATGCTGCACGACGCGGGGGTCGTGCTGGTGCCCGGCATGGACTTCGGTGTCCATGCACCGCGTGACTATATCCGCCTGTCCTATGCGACGGCCTACTCTCGGCTCGAGGAGGCGGTCGACCGGCTCGCGACACTGTTCGGGCAGCACTGACACGCGGCCGGTGCGGCGGCCATTCCGCGCACGGCAGAAACAAAAAGGCACCCGGACCGGGTGCCTTTTTCATCTCCTGCCGGCTGCAGCCGTGCGGTACGTTACCGCCGCACGTTACGCGCCAAGCTCCGAATGGTCGCCGTGCGACTTGTTCGCGGTATCGACGCTCGCGTCGTCCTGCGGCGTGGCTTCCTTCGATGCCGTCGATTTCGCCGACGTCGAGGTTTCCAGCGTCGCATGTACGCGCTTTGCGCCGCCTGAGGCTGCCGTCACCGCAACAGCCGTGACGATCGGCTTCGCCGGCGCCTGCGGCGCATTGATCGACACGCTGCGGCCACGCGCGACGTCGCGCAGGCGGCCGCGCTCGGCCATCACCTTCGAACCGTAGCCGTTGTCGTCGGGGTTCGTCGAGCCGTTGTACAAGCGCAGGCCGTTCGCAAGCGAACCGCCACGTGCGATGCAGTCCTTCAGGACGAGTGCGCCGACCTGGAGGTTCGCGAGCGGCTGCAGTGCGGTATCGGTGCCGCCGAAATACTCGAACTTGTCGGAATGGACCTTCGACATGACCTGCATCAGGCCCTTCGCGCCGACGCCGCTCTCGGCGTACGGGTTGAAGCCCGACTCGATCGCCATCACCGACAGCAGCAGCAGCGGATCGAGGCCGACGTCACGGCCGGTCTGGAACGCCGCCTTGACGAGCTGGCCGAGCGGCTCCTGTGCGACGCGGTAACGGCGCGACAGGTAGGTCGCGACGAGCGCCTGTTCGCGATTCGATGCGAGCGCACGGTCGTCACGCGCATCGGCCGCCACGCGCTGGGTCGGAATCAGTTTGGCGAGCGCGACGGGCGACGGGCCGTTGCGGGCCGGATCGGAGGCATCGCCCTGCTGCGCGGTGGCTTCCGGTGCGACGTCGAGGCCGACCGCAAGCGCGTCCGTTTCGGGGCTGTCTTCCTGCTGCGGCCGCGCGCCGGCGGGCGCGAAGTTCGGCAGCGGATGGCCGGTCAGCAGACGGGCCGGACCGGCTTGCACGGCCGCGGATACGACCGGCATCAGCTTCGCGGCGAGCGTGCCGCGGACGGTTGGCAGCAGCCACAGTGCGAGCGCAACTGCGACAGCGAGACAGCCGACAACGCTGAATAGATGGTGACTGACACGCGTCCCGCGACGCAGCATGCTGCGCACGAATTGCGCATGCTGCTCGCTAGGACGCCACGATAACCAAGCGTTCATTCAGATCATCTCCCATGAACATGACTCGTGCGGCTCGCTCAGCTCGAAGGCGAGACAGGTAACGCGCCGCGGAATCACGACGCCGCACGCTTTGGTTGGGGCGTGCAGGCATCGGGGAAACGGTATAAGTACCGTTCGAGGCCACGGTGTAAGAGGGCCGGCACCTTCGCACACTGGGCGAGGCGGGCATACGCGGTGGCACCCACGCAAAAAACCAGCGTCTGGTGGCGCTGGCTGAGACTACGACTAAGGCCGTCGGATACGCCGTGCAGGATTCGGCGGACGGTGACGCGCTGCGTCAAAGATCGGTGATTGGCGGCTCGAAGCCTTTTACCCTGCAGCCAATGTGAGCGGATTCTAGCAGGGTTTTATAGATCGTCAACACTATAAAACATTGAAATCATAACAAAAAGTAATTTACCAGCACTCTTCAGATCGCAATCCCCGTGCCGTAGGGGGTTTGCGCGCAGTCGACTTTTTTCTCCGCCGGGCGGGCATGCGGCGGCGCGGGTAAAATCGTCGGTCGATTCGGGGTCGCAGCCGGCCGCTGCGCCCGCCCATCGCTGCCCGCTTTGCGGGTGGCCCGGACCTTCTTCATGAAATACAAAGACTTACGCGATTTCATCCAGCGCCTCGAGGCGCTCGGCGAGCTGCGGCGCGTCACGCAGCCCGTGTCGCCCGTGCTCGAAATGACCGAGCTGTGCGACCGCGTGCTGCGCGCCGGCGGCCCCGCGCTGCTGTTCAATGCACCGACCGGCTACGACTTCCCGGTGCTCGGCAACCTGTTCGGCACGCCGCGCCGCGTCGCGCTCGGGATGGGCGTCGATGCGGGCGACGACGCCGCGCTCGATTCGCTGCGCGATCTCGGGCGCCTGCTGTCCGCATTGAAGGAACCCGATCCGCCGAAGAGCCTGAAGGACGCCGGCAAGCTGCTGTCGCTCGCGAAGGCCGTGTGGGACATGGCGCCGAAGTCGGTGTCGTCGCCGCCGTGCCAGGAGATCGTCTGGGAAGGCGCCGACGTCGACCTGAACAGGCTGCCGATCCAGACCTGCTGGCCCGGCGACGCGGGGCCGCTCGTCACGTGGGGCCTGACGGTCACGCGCGGGCCGAACAAGCCGCGGCAGAACCTCGGGATCTACCGCCAGCAGCTGATCGGCCGCAACAAGCTGATCATGCGCTGGCTCGCGCATCGCGGCGGCGCACTCGACTTCCGCGAATTCGCGCTGCAAAACCCCGGCAAGCCGTATCCGGTCGCGGTCGTGCTCGGCGCCGATCCGGCCACGACGCTCGGCGCGGTGACGCCCGTTCCCGATTCGCTGTCCGAGTACCAGTTCGCCGGCCTGCTGCGGGGCAGCCGCACGGAGCTCGCGAAGTGCCTGACGCCCGGCGTCGACACGCTGCAGGTGCCGGCGCGCGCGGAGATCGTGCTCGAAGGCTTCATTTATCCGCAGGAAGGCGCGCCCGCCCCCGCTCCGGCCGGCGCACCGCCGCGCCCGGCCGGCAACGCGTCCGCCGCTTACGAGCACGCGCTCGAAGGCCCGTACGGCGACCACACCGGCTATTACAACGAGCAGGAGTGGTTCCCGGTGTTCACCGTCGAGCGCATCACGATGCGGCGCGACGCGATCTACCACTCGACTTACACGGGCAAGCCGCCCGATGAGCCCGCGGTGCTCGGCGTCGCGCTCAACGAAGTGTTCGTGCCGCTGCTGCAGAAGCAGTTCGCCGAGATCACCGACTTCTACCTGCCGCCCGAAGGCTGCAGCTACCGGATGGCCATCGTCCAGATGAAGAAGAGCTACGCGGGCCACGCGAAGCGCGTGATGTTCGGCGTGTGGAGCTTCCTGCGGCAGTTCATGTATACGAAGTTCATCGTGGTCGTCGACGAGGACGTGAACATCCGCGACTGGAAGGAAGTGATCTGGGCGATCACGACGCGCGTCGACCCCGTGCGCGACACCGTGATGGTCGACAGCACGCCGATCGACTATCTCGACTTCGCGTCGCCGGTTGCCGGCCTCGGCTCGAAGATGGGGCTCGACGCGACCAACAAGTGGCCCGGCGAGACCAGCCGCGAATGGGGCCGCCCGATCGAGATGGATACGGCCGTGAAGGCGCGCGTCGACCGGCTCTGGCAGGAGATCGGCCTCTGACGCCATGCGGCCGGCGCCTGCCGGCCCATGGCGTGCCACTGCCACAAATCGCCACAAGAACAACGCAGATGATCTTTCCGCCCGCCTCCATGCTGTCCGACGGTTTCTTTCTGTCGCTGTCGCTGTGTCTCGACATCGGCCTCGTGAACGTCGCGATGCTGTCGCTGACGCTGTCGCACGGCTTCCGGCCGGGCTTCTGGCTCGGCCTCGGCTCGTGCGTCGGCGACCTCGTCTACGCGGCGCTCGCACTCGCGGGGATGGCCGTGCTGCTGCAGTTCGAACCGGTGCGCTGGATCGTGTGGATCGGCGGCGGTGCGGTACTGCTGTTCCTCACGTGGAAGATGGCGCGCGAAGCGCTCACGCCCGCCAAGGCGACCGGCGACGATGCCGACGACGCGCCGCTGCCGCGCGCCAGCGCACGGCGCAGTTTCCTGCGCGGAATGTTGCTCGCGATGTCGTCGCCGAGCGCGATCCTGTGGTTCGCGGCGGTCGGCGGCGCGCTGATCGCGAAAGCCGGCGCGACCACACCGGCCACCGCGTCGGTATTCCTGTCGGGCTTTTTTCTCGGCGGCCTCGCGTGGACGCTCTTCATGTGCACGCTCGCGAGCCAGGGCCGCAAGCGCGCGGGCGCCGGGCTGATGCGCGCGTGTCACATCGCGTCGGCGCTGCTGTTCGCGTATTTCTCGTACAGCGTGATCGTCGGCGGCTACCGTGACCTGATCGTGCGCGCGGTGTAATCGAGGCCGGCCTGCATGGGCCGCGCGACGGTGTCAGGCGGCGGCCCCAAAAGAAAAACGGCGCAGCGCCCCATTCGGGACGTTGCGCCGTTTTGCCATGCGCGGTCTGGCCGCGCGGCGCGAATCAGCGACGCCAGTAGCCGTGATGGCCCCAGCCGCCGTAACCATGACGCCAGTACGGACGGCCATAGTAGCCCCCGACGACCACGGCGGGCGGCGGCGCGTAGTAGGCCGGCGCCGGTGCGTAATAGACGGGCGGGGGCGGCGGCGCGTAGTACACGGGCGGCGGCGGTGCATAGACGGGATACGCGGGCGCGACCGGAATACCGATGCCGACCCCGATCGACACGTGAGCTTGCGCAGCGCTTGCGGCACCCAGGCCCAGCGCGGCGGCGGCAATGAACGGAATGAGCTTTTTCACTTCGATTCTCCTGCTGGAGCGGTATTTTATGCGCCCCTGTCGGCAACGGCGGGCATGCACGTCGCATGGAAGCAATGTAGCGAAAACCCGCCCCTCACGTGTCGTGCATTTGTTGCAAATTGCAATTGCAAGCGGCCGGCGCCGCCGTGCGGCGCGGCTTGCAGCGCCTGCGGCGACCCTTGCGGGCCGCGCGATTCCGTCCGAGGAGTCGGGTCGCAACGTCATGGCCGGTCAGTCTTACCGGATACGGCGCGCACAACAGGCACGCAACCGTAATGAACGATTACAAATTTGAGACAAGATGCCGACATTTCAAGCCGGATACGGGTGCGATATGTTTTGGGGTCGGATTATAGAATCGTGCATCGACCGCGACGCCCGGCGCCGATACACGCACGATATCGCGCCGCGTACCGGTCAGTCAGGCACCTGCCTGCATGGAACCAGCCGTTGCGCGGCCCCGCCGTCATTCCTGCGATACTGGCGCTTGCTTCGTTTTCGCTTACGCCCGCTGCCATGTCCCTCCCCGACACACCCCGCCTCGGCTTCATCGGCGCCGGCCGTCTCGCGCGCTGCGTCGCGCAGCGCTTCGCGCGGGCCGGCTTTCCGGTCGTCGCGCTCGCGAGCCGCACGCCCGCGTCTGCCGCGGCGCTCGCCGCGCGCATCGACGGCTGCCAGGCGGTCGACACGCCGCAGCAGGTCGCCGACGCCGCCGACCTGATCTTCCTGACGGTGCCCGACGATCATCTCGCGTCGACCGCCGCGGCGCTGCACTTCGATGCTTCGCGCGCGGCGCGGCAGGCCGTCGTTCACTGCAGCGGCGCGTCGGCGGTCGCACTGCTCGATCCGGCGAAGCAGCAAGGCGCGGCCACCGGCGGCTTCCATCCGCTCTACCTGTTCGGCGGCGCCGACGCCGACCTCGCCCGCATCGACGGCTGCTCGGTCACGATCGAAGCCGACGGCGCGTTGCACGCGACGCTGATGCGACTTGCTGCCGCACTCGGCTGCCATCCGCTGTCGATTCCGGCCGGCGGCCGGATGCTCTATCACGCGGCCGCGCACTATGCGGCGAGCTTCGCGCTGTGCGGGCTGGCGGAAGCGGTCGAGCTGTGGCGCGGCCTCGGCTTCGACGAGGACGCCGCGCTGCGCGCGCTGCTGCCGATGCTCGCCGGCACGATCGAGACCGCACGCGACAAGGGGCTCGCGAACGCGCTCTCCGGCCCGGTGTCGCGCGGCGATACGGGTATCGTCGAACGCCAGTTGGCACTGCTCGAAGCGCGCGGCGGCGATCACGCGACGCTGTACGCGCTGCTGACGCGCCGCGCGGTCGCGCTCGCGGCGCAGCGGGCCACGCCGCCGGCGTCGCTGGCGGCGCTCGCCGACGCCGTCGAAACGTCGCTCGCGCGCACCGCCGCGCCCCCCTCCCCGTCGCGAGACGAGGCGTGATAAGGTGTCGGCCGATGCGCCGCCATCCGGCGTTGGCGGCCGCACGCTACCGACTGTATAAAAAGGATGCCAACGATGTTCGGCGAGATCGCCCGTTTTCTGCTCAATACCGTCTTCACGCTGTTCGGCGCCGCGCTGATCCTGCGCGTCTGGATGCAGGCCGTCCGCGTGCCACCGTACAACCCCGTCACGCAGGCCGTGCTGCAGGCGACCAACTGGCTCGTGCTGCCGCTGCGCCGCGTGATCTCGAGCGTGCGCGGCATCGACTGGGCCAGCGTCGTCGCCGCGCTGCTCACCGCGCTCGTCTACGTCGTGCTGATGGTCGTGATGGCCGGCTTCGACCCGGCGTCGGTGATCGCGACGCTCGTCGTGGTCGCGCTGCTCACCGTCGTGAAGTGGGCGCTCAATCTCGTGATCTGGATGACGATCCTGATGGCGCTGCTGTCGTGGCTCAACCCGCGCTCGCCGGCGATGCCGATCCTCTACCAGCTCACCGCGCCGTTCCTGAACCCGCTGCGCCGCATCATCCCGAACCTCGGCGGCATCGACCTGTCGCCGATCCTGCTGTTCGTGATCGTGCAGGTGCTGCTGATGATCGTCACGCGCGCCGCCGTGTCGCTGACGATATTCGGCATCTGACGCCCCCCCTACGCCGCCGGCTCTTGCGCCGGCGGTGCGCCGAGCGTGTCGATCACGCCGAAGCGCGCCGGCATCATCGCGTAGCACACGCGCACCTTCTCGTGCGACAGCCGGTCGAGCAAGCGCTGCGCCTCGTCCTCGGTGACGATGAATTCGATCTCGATCGCGAGCGATCCCTGCAGTTCGAAGAAGCGATCCTCGTGCAGCACGCGATGCTGGCCGAACCCGGCCATCGCGCGAAACGCGGAACCGCCCGCGACGCCCATCCGGTTCGCCTCCTCCAACAGCCATTCCCATAGCGGTTTCCAGTGCAGCCGATGCTTCTCGTGCACATAGAAGCGCAGGAAGATCTTGTCCATCGCACCCTCCGATGGCGGCACGCTCAGGCCGCCGCGAGCCATACGCGCGCGGTCCACATGCCGAGCGCCGTCAGCGCGAACGATCCAGTCAAGTGTAGGGCAGCCAACGCAAACGCCCATCCGAATTCGCCCTGCACCGCATGCGTCATCACTTCGACCGAATAGGTCGAGAACGTCGTGAGGCCGCCGAGAAAGCCCGTGATCACGAACAGCCGCCACTCGGGCGGCAGGCCGACACGGGTCGTGAACACGACGGCGGCGATGCCGATCACGTAGCCGCCGATCAGGTTCGCGGCAAGCGTGCCGAGCGGCACGGCGGGAAAGAAGTCGTTGAGCGCGAGGCTCAGGAACCAGCGCAGCAACGCGCCGAGCCCGGCGCCGACGAAAATCGCGACGATCGAATAGAACAAGGCCACTCCCGATCGATGAGGCGGCTGGAGTCAGCCGCCGGCCCCCGGTTGCCCGGGCGATGTCCGATCCCGGACGCTTACTGCGCGGGCGCGGGCGGCATACGCTGAACTGTATGCGGATTCGCCGCGACCCCGCAACGGCAACCGCCGGCGGGATGCCCGCAGGCTCAGGTCGCCTCGCCCGTCCGCAGGCTCACGCGCATTGCCAGGCTGCGTCGAGTGCGCTCAGCGTCGCCAGCGCGCCGCCCTTCAAGCCGATCACGTCCGCACGGCGCGCATGCGCTTCGCGCGCGTTGATGCGGATCACGTCGGCGCCGAGCCGTTCGCTCAGCAGGCGGACGGTCGGAATCGCGGTGCCCGCGCCGATCTCGACCACCGCGACCCGCCCGGCTTGCGCGATCCAGTCTTCCAGCGCGCGCTGCTGCGCGTCGTAGCGCGCACCGAGCCAGCCGGTGTCGCCGAACATCAAGATGTTCGGCCGCGCGAGGCCGCCGCAGTGCGGACAGCGCGGCATGTCGCCGACGAGGCGGCAGGTGGCTTCGTCGACGTCCGGCACGAACGGCGCCGCGTCCCACGTGTCGTCCGAACAGGGGCGCAGGCACTGCATCGCGTGGATCGAGCCGTGGATCTCGACGATCCGCGCCGGATCGAAGCCGGCTTTCTGGAACTGGCCGTCGACGTTGCTCGTCAGGACGAAGCCGCCGTTCGGCATCGCGTCGATCCAGCGGCGCAGGATCGCGAAGCCCTCATGCGGCACCGTCGCACGGTAGAGCGCGAGACGGTGCCCGTAGAAGCCCCACGCAAGCGGCGCGCGCGCACGGAACGCGTGCGGCGATGCGATCTCGTGGAATTCGAAACGCTCGTGGCGCAGCGCCGGATACGCGCGCCAGAACCCGTCCGTGCCGCGAAAATCGGGTAGCCCGGAATCGACGCCGATACCGGCGCCGGCCGTCACGAGCAACGCGTCGGCGCGCGCGAGCGCGCCAACGGCGGAGGCGACGAGATCGTCGGGCAGTTGCGCGGCAGCAGCAGCAGTGGAGTCAGCGGAATCGGAAAACGGCATGATGCGGCGGCGGTAGTGTCGAGCGGTGCGCGGGTGGCGTCGCGATCATACGCCGGATCGCGTGCAGCGCGGCGTGCGCGATGCAACGGCACGACGCGAGCTCGCCCGGCCGTGGGCGATACAGGCGGCCGGGCGATGCAGGATGCAGCCTGAGGCGCCGCGACCGGGCGCCCCCCGTCTGCTCAGCTATCCGAATCGTGCGGTGCGACCGGAATGTCGTCGACCGCGAAATAGACCGCCTTGCCAAGCTGCCGCGCGAGGGCGACATCCGCGTCCGCCCCGCGCGACGCGCCGTCGATACGCAGCACCGCGTCGCAGCGGCACAGCAGCCGGTGCGCGGCCGGGTACAGGAACGCCTCGCTGATCGCGTCGCCGACCTGTCGCGACCCGGCCGCGACCGCGAGCGGCAGCGACACCCACTCGCCGATCATCGGCACGTGCCCGCGGCGATACACGGCGAGCGCCGTCTCCTCCAGCCGGCGCAGGTTCGCAGCGATGCGCGCGGGGTCGCCGTCCGTGCCGCTGCGATAGGGGCCGGCGACCAGCACGAGCAGCGGCGTCATGCCGGGCCCACGCCGGCGGTTTCCCGCAGCGCGACGTACTGGAGCAGCATGATCGTCTTCGCATCGACGATCTCGCCGCGCTCGACCGCGTCCAGCGCCGCCTGCAGCGGCATCTCGACGACCTCGAGATCCTCGCCCTCTTCCGCGACGCCGCCGCCGTCGCCGGTGCGCAGCGACGCATCGTATTCGCCGACGAAGAAATGCAGCTTCTCCGTCACCGAGCCCGGGCTCATGAACGCCTCGAACACCTTGCGCACGCCGCGCACGCGAAAACCGGTTTCCTCCTCGGCCTCGGCGCGGATGCGCGCTTCGGGCGTCGCGTCGTCGAGCAGGCCGGCAGCGGCCTCGATCAGCATGCCGTCGTGCCCGCTGACGAACGCCGGCATCCGGAACTGCCGCGTCAGCAGCACATCGCCCGTCCCGGCCTTGCGCAGCAGGATCGTCGCGCCATTGCCGCGATCGTAGGTCTCGCGGCTCAGGCGCTGCCATGTTCCGTCGCGGCGCAGGAAATCGAACGTCACCTTCTTCAGCACATACCAGTCATCGGACAGCACCGTCGTATCGACGATGCGGACACGGTCCCGCGTTGCAGCCATCCCAGCCTCCCGTTCGACAAAAGACGGCGCCCATGGTAACGTGCATATTCGTGCAACTTCAAGAAGATTCGTGCAATCACGATGCTGACGACACAACGCAAGAAAGCGATCCTCGACGCACTCGCGCGCGACGGCCAGGTGCTGGCGGTCGAGCTGAGCGCGCAATTCGGCGTGTCCGAAGACACGGTCCGCCGCGACCTGCGCGAGCTCGCGGCCGAAGGCCTGCTGCAGCGCGTGCATGGCGGCGCGCTGCCGGCGTCGCCGGCCGTTGCGCCGTTCGCGCAGCGCGAGGCGCTCGAGCCGGCCGAAAAACGGCGCATCGCACGGCGGGCCGCGGAAATGATCGCGCCCGGGCAGGTGGCGATCGTCGACGGCGGCACGACTTCCGCACTGCTCGTCAGCCAGTTGCCGGCCGACCTGCGCGCGACCATCGTCACGCACAGCCCGAGTGTCGCGGTGGCGCTCGCCGCACATCCGTCGATCGACGTGATCCTGATCGGCGGGCGGCTTTACAAGCATTCGATCGTCGCCGTCGGCGCAGCGGCGATGGAAGGCATTGCGCGCATCCATGCGGACCTGTACTTCATGGGTGTCACGGGCGTGCATCCGGTCGCGGGGCTCAGCACCGGCGATTTCGAGGAAGCGGCGATCAAGCGCGCGCTGGCCGAACGCGCGGCCGAGACGGTCGTGCTCGCGTCGCAGTCGAAGCTGCGCGCGGCGTCGCAGTTCGTGATCGGCGAAATCACGCTGGCGCATACCGTGGTGGTCGAAAAGGAAACCGACGCCGCGTTGACGAAGCCGATCGAGGCGGCAGGGGTGACGGTCGTGCGCGCATAGCGGCGACGGGGTGCGCTCACGAGGGATGTGCGGATGTGCGGATGTGCGGATGCGCGGATGTGCCGGATGTGCCGGATGTGCCGGATGTGCCGGATGTGCCGGATGTGCCGGATGTGCCGGATGTGCCGGATGCGCCGGATGCGCCGGATGTGCCGGATGCGCGGATGCGCCGGAACGCGTCCGTCGACTCGGCCGCGCCCTTTCATCGCGTCGCCGCCGCGCCCATGTCAGCGTGCTGACAGGGTCCGCTTGCTAACATGGGCGATCGCCCAACCGCCACGCGCCGCCCACCCGATGCCCCCGCCCTCCGCCGCCACCTCACCTGCACCGCCAGCAGGCGACGCACCGCCGCCCGGCGTCCTCGCGCTGTTCATAGCGTTCTCGCAGATCGGCCTGACCAGCTTCGGCGGCGGGCTCAGCGGGCGGATGATGCGCGACTTCGTGTACGAGCGGCGCTGGCTCGACGAGGAAGCGTTCCTCAACGGCCTCGCGCTGTCGCAGGCGCTGCCGGGCGTCAACGTGAAGAACCTCGCGATCTGGATCGGCTACCGGCTCGCCGGATGGCGCGGCGCGGTGGCCGGCTTCACCGGCATCATCGCGCCGCCGGCCGTGCTGATCGTGCTGTTCGGCATCGCGTTCTCGACCCTCACGCGCTTTGCGCTCACGCATGTCGCGCTCGCCGGCGCAGCGGCCGCGGCGATCGGGCTGTCGATCTCGATGGCGATCACCGCCGTGCGCCGGTTGCCGCGCCGCGCGCTGCCGTTCGCGGTGATGGCGCTCACCTTCGTGTCGGTTGCGGTACTGCACTGGCCGCTCGTATGGACCGTGCTGGCCGGCGGCACGCTGAGCGTCGCGCTCGAATATCGCCGCGCGGCCGCGACGCCGGCCGGGAGCGACTCGCCATGAC
Organism: Burkholderia sp. BCC0405; assembly: GCF_902833075.1. NCBI lineage: Bacteria > Pseudomonadati > Pseudomonadota > Betaproteobacteria > Burkholderiales > Burkholderiaceae > Burkholderia > Burkholderia sp. BCC0405. Next base: position 98,340 of record NZ_CADFEO010000004.1, on the reverse strand, counting down.
CGCATCGCAACGCTATGCCGCGCTGTTCGGTGTGTTCGCGCCGCTGTCGATTGCGACGATCGGCGGCGGACAGGCGATCATCGCCGACATCCAGCGGCAAGTGGTCGACGTGCATCACTGGATGACCGCCACGCAATTCGTGAACGATTTCGCGATCGCGCGGATGGCGCCGGGCCCCGGCTCGCTGCTGGCGACGCTGATCGGCTGGCAGGTGGCCGGCTTCTGGGGGGCGGTGATCGCGACGCTCGCGCTGTTCGGCCCGACCGCGTTCCTGATCTACGGCGTCGCGCATCTGTGGCGGCGGCACCAGGGCGCGCGCTGGCAGATCGCGCTCGAAGCCGGCCTGCGCCCGGTCGCGGCCGGCATGATCCTCGCGTCGGTGTGGGTGCTGCTGCAGGCGCTCGACGGCGGCTGGGCCGCGCGCGCGATCGCGGTCGCGTCGACGCTGTGCGTGATGTATACGCGCGTTCACGCGCTGCTGCTGATCGCGATCGGCGCGCTGCTGCTCGTCGGCGTGCACGCGCTCGGCATGTGAGACGCGGCGACGCGTTCGCGAAGGCGGCGGCGAACCAAGCATCCGATACCCGCGCGGCGACGCGAGCACGTCCGCGCACTTCTCGCCGCCGGTTCGCCCGGCTCGTGCACCCCATCGACTAGACGCCGCGAAACACCGGCGCGCGCCGTTCCGCGAACGCACGCAGCCCTTCGTCGAAATCCGCGCCTTCGCACGCTTGCCGGCGCAGCTCGGCAATCCGTTCGAACGCGTCGGCCGGCAATGGCCGCGCGTCCTGCAGCACGCGCAACTGCTCCTTCACCGCGTGCACCGCGAGCGGCGCCTTCGCGACAATCGTACGTGCGACGTCGAGCGCCGCATCGTCGACCCCACCCGCGTCAACCAGCCGGTTCACGAGCCCGTGATGCGCGGCGCGCTCCGCATCGAGCGGCTGCGCGCAGAAGAACATCTCCTTCAGCACGTGGATCGGCAGATTGTCGTAGAAGCGCAGCAGGCCGCTCGTCGAATACGGCAGACCGATGTTCGCGGGCGTCATCGCGAAACGCGCGTCGCGCGCCGCGACCACCAGGTCGCAGCTCATCACGAGATCGACCGCCCCGCCCCACGCCGAGCCCGACACCGCCGCGATCACCGCGCCCGGATAGGTCCGCACGCGCCGCAGCGCCCGTTCGAGCGGCTTGCCGTACGCAAGCGGATCGCGATCGTCGGCCAGTTCACGCAGGTCGTGCCCCGCGCTCCACACGTCGCCGCTGCCGTCGTTCGACAGGATCACGACGGGTGGCGGACGGTGTCCGGCCAGCGCGTCGAGACGCGCGACGAGCGCATCGAGCAATGGCGCGTCGAGCGCATGCCGTCGCGCCGGATTCGCGAACCGCACCCGCGCGATCCGCTCGCCAGCCATATCGACCGTCACGCGCGACGCGCCGTCGTGTTTCGTGTCGTTCATTGCACGGCCTCCGTCACTGCTTCCGCCTGGAAGATCGCGCGCTCGGCCAGCAGCGCGTCGATCGCGTCGTCGCCATAGCCCGCTTCGCGCAGCACGTCGATCGTATGCTCACCCAGCAGCGGCGGCGCATGGCGCGTGCGCGGCGCCGGCACGGCGTCACCCATCCCGCCGAGCGGCGTGACGACCTGGCGCAGCGTGCCGAGCGTCGGATGCGCAACCGGCTCGACCAGCCCGCAATGCGCGAGCTGCGGATCGTCGAATACTTCATCGAGCGTGTTGATCGGCCCGGCCGGCAGCCCGGCGTCGACGAAACGCTGCGTCCATTCGCGCTTGCCGCGCGTGCGCAACCGGCTTTCGAGCAACGCTTTCAGTTCGTCGCGGTGCGCGACGCGCGCGTCGTTGGTCGCGAAGCGCGGATCGTTCGGCAGCTCGGGCAGATCCAGCAACTGGCACAGCCGCAGCCACATGTCGGTCGTGATCGGCGCGAGATTGAGCGGCCCGTCTGCCGTCTCGAACACGCCGTACGGCGCGATCACCGCATGCGCATTGCCGGTGCGGCGCGGCACGTCGCCGAGGCTGAGGTAGCGTTGCCCGTGCACGCTCAGCAGCGAAACCAGGCTTTCGAGCAGCGACGTGCCGACATGCTGGCCGCGCCCCGTGCGCTCGCGCTCGTACAGCGCGGCCATCACGCCGGTCGCGACCCACATCCCCGAGCTGAGATCGCCGATCGCGGTGCCCGTGCGGGTCGGCTCGCCGTCGGGAAAACCGGTGAGGCTCATCAACCCCGCATAGCCCTGCGCGATCTGGTCGAAACCCGGCCAGTCGCGCAACGGGCCGCGCGGGCCGAACGCGGTGACGCTGCCCATCACGAGCCGCGGGTCGCGTGCACTCAGCGCCGAATAGCCGAGCCCCATCGCGTCCATCGTGCCGGCCTTGAAATTCTCGATCACGACGTCGGCCTGCGCGATCAGCCGCCGCACGACGTCGAGTCCGGCCGGCTGCCGGAAATCCACGCAGATGCCGCGCTTGTTGCGGTTGCAGGACAGGTAGTACGTGCTCACGCCGCGATCGAACGGCCCCCATGCGCGGCTCATGTCGCCGTGCGGCCCCGATTCGACCTTGATCACGTCGGCGCCGAGATCGGCGAGCACCATCGAGCAGAACGGCCCCGACAGCGCGCGGCTCAGATCGACGACCCTGATTCCTTGTAATGCCTGCATTCCGGACTCCTGATATTGATGACTGGGTGTGGCTGGTTGCCGGGCGTTCGCGGCGTGCCGCTCATTCGGGCAGCGTCTGGTGGCGCGTTTCGACCGCGAACGGCAGGATCAGGATGCCGAGCCCGAACACGGCCGCGGTCCATGCAACCGGCACGCCGAGCGATCCGTAACCGTGAATCGCGGCGCCGAGCAGGAAGTTCACGCCCGCGCCGATGAAGCGGCCGACCGACGCGTTGAACGCGAACGCGGTGGCACGCACGCGCGTCGGGTACTGCTCGGGCAGCCATAGCGAGAAGATCGCGAAATTGCCGCCGAAGAAGCCGAGGAACGCGAGCGACACCATGAATGCCGCGAGCCCGTTCGGCTGGTAGAACGCCCAGCCGAACGCGAACACGATCGATGCGGCCATGCCCGCGAAATACACGCCGAGCGCAGTGCGCCGGCCGAGCCGTTCGGACAGCCACGGCGCCACCAGGCAGCCTGCGATCGTCGCGCACGACAGGATCGCCGCGCCGATCGATGCGAGCCGCATTGCACCGATGTGATCGATGCCCGCGCGCGCCGCCAGCGTGCTGACCGCGCTCGCCTCGTAGACGGAGCCGGCCCACAGCCCGACGATCGCGACGCCGACGAGGCTCGCGCTCGTCAGCGTGCGGCGCAGGAAGGCCGGCGCGAAGATCTCGCGCAGCGGATGTGCGCGGCGCGCGTCGGCCGCGTCGCCGTCGCGGGCGTCATGCCGGCGCCACTGGCCGGGCTCCTTCACGCGCATCACGGTGAACACCGCGAGCAGCGCCGGCGCGAGGCCGCACAGGAACATCGCGCGCCAGCCGTAGGTCGCGCCGATCGTGTAGTTCAGGCACGCCGCGATGAAGAAGCCGAAGTAGTAGCCCGTCTGCAGATAGCCGGCGCCCATTTTGCGGCGGTCCTCCGGCCAGCTCTCGGCGACGTAGGTGCCCGCGAGCGCCCATTCGCCGCCGACGCCGATCCCGGCGATCAGCCGGCACGCGGCCAGCGCCCACACGTCGTGCACGAACGCGGCCGCGCCGGTAAACACCGAGTAGATCAGGATGCTCGCGGCGAGCGTGCGGACGCGGCCGAAGCGGTCGGCGAGCGGCCCCCAGATGAACGACAGCCCCCAGCCGATCAGGAACAGCGCGAACAGGATCGAGCCGTACATCCCGAGATTCGCGGGCGTCGCCGCGATGCCGGACGCCGGCAGCAGCTCGGTCAGCGCGGGAATCAGCACCAGCGCGTAGATCACCGAATCCACGCCGTCGAGCACCCAGCCCGCATACACGGCCCAGAAGCCCTTCACCTGCTCGCGCGTGAGCGGCGTGCGCCGCGGCTTCGCGCCGGCCGCCGGCGCGTCGATCGCCTTGAACATCTTCGTCTCCTTGCCGGCGGGACCGGCGCTTTTGCCGCGTCCGGTCCGGAATGGCCGGCACGCTGGCTCTTGTGTGAGACGAGTATAGAAACACCATCGATCACAGAAAAATATGATATTCATCTCGCTCGATCGGATTCGCTTATGGCTCGAATCGGGAGGGGCGGCGATGGACTTGAGGCAGTTGCGCTATTTCGTGAAGGTCGTCGAATACGGCAACGTCACGCATGCGAGCGAGGCGCTGCATGTCGCGCAGCCGGCGGTCAGCCAGCAGATGCGCAATCTCGAACAGGATCTCGGGATGCAGCTGCTCGAACGCAGCGTGCGCGGCGTCGCGCCGACCGCCGCCGGCCGCACGCTGTACCAGCACGCGCTCGAACTGCTGCGCCAGGCCGATGGCACGCGCGAGCTGCTGCGCCGCGATGCCGACACGCCGCAGGGCCGCGTGACGGTCGGCATGCCGTCGAGCACCGCGCGCGTGCTGGCCATTCCGCTCGCCCGCGCCGTGCGCGACCGCTATCCGGGCATCATGCTGGAGCTGATCGAGGCGCCGAGCGCCGATCTCGACACGCTGCTCGAACGCGCGCGGCTCGATCTCGCGATCGTCGTCGACGCGGTCGACACGCGCGGCATCGCGATCCACCGCCTGCTGACGGAAACGCTGTACCTGATCACGTGGCCCGGGTTCCAGGTGCCGGACGATCCCGTGCCGCTCGACGCGATCGCGCAGATGCCGCTCGTGCTGCCGAGCGCGCCGAACACGATCCGCAACCGTGTCGACTGGGCGATGCGCGAGGCTGGGCTGTCGTACGAAATCAGCTTCGAGGCAAGCTCGACCGGGCTGCTGTTCGCGGCCGTGATGGCGCAGCTCGGCGTGACGATCCTGCCGTGGACGGCTGCACACGTCGAGATCGAGGAGCGCAAGCTCAAGCTGTCGACGGTCGCGCACCGGCTGTTCGCGCGCGACCTGTCGCTGTGCTGGCACGATACGGCGCTCGTCAGCAACGCGGTGCAGAAGGTGAAGGCGGAGATCGTCCGGCTGTTCGACACGCTCGGGCAGCGGCCGGAGTGGGCGGCCGGGCAGGCCGACCGTGCGTGACTGGAGCGCCGCGTGCGTCGTGACTTGTGCTGCGAAGCCGCGCGTACTAAGCTCCGTTCATCCTGGGTACCGCTGACACCTCCGCTCCTCCTCGCCGCTCGGTATAAGCGTCGGGGGAAGGAGGCCGTTCGTGTCCCCGTTCCAGTCTGCCTGGCTTCTGCTGGGCGCCAGTGTCCTCGCCGAAGTACTTGGCTCCGTCGGCCTGAAATATTCGGCCGGCTTTTCCCGCCCGCTCCCCTCCGCGCTCACTGTCGTCTGTTACGCATGCGCGGTCTGGCTGATGGCACTCGCGACGAAGCGGCTCGAAATGGGGCTCGCGTATGCGAGCTGGGCCGCCGCCAGCACCGCGGCCACGGCCGTGATCGACATTGTCTGCTTCGATGAATCGGTGTCGTCGCTGAAGCTCGCCGGCATCGCGCTGACCGTTTGTGCGCTCGTCGCGCTCAACCTCGGCGAAGCGGCGACGCGCTGACCGTGATCCCCGCCGGTTGCCGGCACGCGGGCACCGGGGGCATTGACAACCTCCCCCGACACCCCTTAACGTTGCTCGCATCGTAACCATCACCGGTTCAGCTTAAGAGGTTGTCGGCCCGCTCGTGCTCGACACCTCTGCCTTCGTCGAAGGCCTGCTGCTTGGCGCCGGACTGTTCACGTCGGTCGGCCCCAAGGACGCGTTCGTCATCAAGCGCTCGCTCTCGAGCCCCCATCTGCTTTCCATTGCCCTCGTCTGCGCAGGCAGCGACGCGTTGCTGATCGCGCTCGGCGCGCATGGGTTGTCATCGCTGCTGTCGCGACATCCCGGCGTGGTGTCGGCCGCGCTGTGGGCCGGCATCGCGTATCTCGCCGGCTATGGCCTGGTCGCGCTGCGCTCGGCGATCTGGCGGCGACAACCCGGGCCCGTCGATGGCCCACACACGGGCAAGGAGCCCACGCTCTCGCGCACGGTGCTCGCGACCGCCGCCGTCTCATTGCTCAACCCGTATGCGTGGATCGACACCGTGCTGCTGCTCGGCACGATGATCGTGAGCCGCATGCCGGCCGCACGGGCACCGTTTGCGTTCGGTGCGATGGCGGCTTCGCTCGTGTGGTTCCTGATGCTCGCCTATGGCGCACGTGCGTGCCGTGCGTGGTTCACCCGGACGCTCGCATGGCGCGTGCTCGATTTCTTCGTCGCGGCGATGATGCTCGGCTTCGCGGTGCGTTTCGCGATCGACGCGCTTCAGGCATCAGCGGCTCGATAACGTGCGAAACAGGTCGTTTGCGCCGGCATGCAGTTCGAAGCCGATGCCCGGTGCCTGCGGTACCCGTGTGTATCCGGCGTCGACGCTTGCGCCATCGGCCAGTCCGCTGAATGGACGAAACGCGAACGGACTGACTTCCGCGCCGCCGAGCCCGAGCGCGGCGACGACGTGCAGCGAGAACAGGTGGCCGCCGTGCGGCCAGAATGCGTCGCGCCGCCAGCCGCGCGATGCGAAGTGATCCACGATCTGCAGATAGCCCGGCAGCCCGTAGCAATGCACCGGATCGAACACGAGCACGTCGCGCTCGGGACGCAGGCCGCCGTAGCGGTCGAGCAGCTTGGCTTCCGCGAGCGAGAACAACGCTTCGCCGGCCGCGATCGGCGGTGCGTAGCGCGCGGCGAGATCCGCCTGGAGCGGCAGGTCGAGCGGATCGCAAATGTCCTCGAACCACCAGAGATCGAACGGCGCGAGCATCGCGGCGGCAGCTTCGACGGTCGTCGCATCGTACGTGTTCATCGCGTCGACCGCGAGATGCGAACTGCCAGCCAGTTGCGTGGCAGCCGCTTCGATGCGCCTGCGGTCCTGATCAGGATCCGCGCCTCCAATCTTGATCTTCGCGTGCGTGTAGCCCAGATCGGCGATGCGGCGTATCTCGTCCGACAGACGCGCGAGGTCGTCATGCGGATAGCGGTAGCCGCCCCCCGCGTACACGCGCACGCGTGGTGCGGCCGTGCGTTCAAGCCGGTCGGCGAGAAAGCGATGGAGCGGCAGGCCGGCGATTTTCGCGGCGGCATCCCAGATCGCCATGTCGAGCGTGCCAACCGCGACGCATCGTTCGCCATGTCCGCCGGGCTTCTCGCCGGCCATCATCGAGCGCCATGCGCGAAACGGATCGAGGTTCGTGCCGGCTTCGTCGGCGAGCGTGTCGGCGGCGGCCAGCAGGCGCGGCGCGAACCGTTCGCGGATCAGGCCGCCCTGCGCGAAACGGCCGATCGACGCGTAGCCATAGCCCGTCACCGGGCGGCCATCGCGCACGACGTCGGTGACGACCGCGACGACACTCGTCGTCAGCCCGCCGGACGGGATCGCCGGATCGGCATAGCGGGACACGGGAATCGCTTGTTCGTGGATCGCGGTGATGCGCATGGGCGGGGTTCCGGGAAACGTTCGGTGTGCGCGGGTCATGCTCGCATGGCGGCCGGTGCGACTGCCGGATCGCTGCATCATAGGCGCATGCGCGAAGTCACGCAGGCTCGCGACCGTCCTGCAATCCGACCGGCGGCGTCCGAATCGCGCCGCATCGTATCGGCGTACGGATGCGATCGCTGCCTGCGACGCGCGGTTCGTCGAACAGCACGCCCGGCACTGGAGCATGAATGTTCGCGAGACGGGCCTGACGGCAGGCCCCAAGCAACGCCGCGTCACAATGCTGTCGATCGAGGGCGCGAGCGGCGGGATGGCCGACCCGGCCGAGCATGCGACCACGCTCGACGCGTTGCTTCCGGACCGGAACGAGTGCTATTGAGCGCGAAATTCCTCGCGGGTCATCCCGGCAGCGATCCCTATTCGGGGGTATCGGCCGAAGGGTGCGGTTCAATGCGCCGGAACGACCGGCGCCTGTTGCGCAGGCCGAACCGATCAACCCGCTCAGGCAAAAACGAAGTACTTGCGCACCGTTTCCACCACTTCCCACGTCCCTTTCATGCCGGGCTCGATCACGAATACGTCGCCGGCCTTCAGGTGCACCGACTCCTCGCCTTCCGGCGTGATGATGCAGTAGCCATCGAGGAAATGGCAGTACTCCCATTTCTCGTAGTTCACCTCGAACTTCCCCGGCGTACAGATCCAGGTACCCATGATCTTGCTGCCGTCCTTCGAGACGTAGGCGTTGAGGTTCACGGTGTGCGGATCGCCGCCGATGCGCTTCCACTTGGTCGCATCAAGGACCGGCGTCGGACAGGTTTCGCGCAAAACGGTGATGAAATCGGACATGTCAGCTCCAAACGATCGGGTAAGTGATCCGTCACGTTAGTTCGGAAGCGTTGCTGGGGCTTGTATGCTTCCGACACCGACTCGTCTATTTTCGACACCGGCTCGTCTGCAAGCGCGCTTCCCTCTGGCTCGGGTGGAATGGCCCCAGGTTTGCGGGTTCAACCAATCGGGCAAAATGCGTCGATGGACCGCGCTTTTATCCGCATCCTCCTGCCGCCGAAATCTTCGCGAACTGCCGTAGCCAGGTCGCGAATCTGATCAATGGTCAGTGGTGGAAAATCGTTGGGGCATTTGATGTAGTCCGTGCGACGACTATCCCCGCGATACAGGCCATCCCACAACGGCCAGGCAACCCTCGGTTCGAGCGTTCCACATCCCTGCAACTGGCTCCATCTCGACCTCCGCAAGCCGCCCGAGGTCACGTATGGGATCGACACGACTTGTCCCCTCATGAACAACGGAAACCGGTGCGCGGACAAGGCTCTCCGGGCAGCCCCCCGTAGCCTCGGTTACACGACGGGCTTGGGGAGGTAAGTTTCCTCCTCCGCCGGAATGCTGCCATCCCGGTAGCGCTTGTCTTCCCACAGAAGCCGCCAGCGCACCACATGTTCGTCGTTGGTACCTTCCAATAGGTACTTGTGGGCAATACTGCCTTTGAGGAAGTAGCTCGGACAGCCCACCTTGCCGGCCGGAAACCACGGCTCCCAGATACCCTCGACAGGAATCTCCTGATCGCTGTCAATCTCGCCGCTTGCTGATTCGTTCTTCGGCGGACAGGGAGGAAGCTCTGCGGGATAGCTGCGACCGGGCGGCCAATATCGCCAGGCAGGAAATAACGGATCCTGGAACAACGATTCATACGTCCAATGCGTGAACACGCGAGTGCCGCCGTCGGCACGCTTGCCATAGGTGAGGTATTCGGAAAAATCGAATCCGACCGTGCACTTGAGCGCGTAGCAAATCAATCTCTCGATCCACACGCCCTCCGCGAACCCGGTGGCGTACACCGGATCCGAAAAGTTGGTGTCCTTCAGTCCCAGTGAATGAAAAAACGGATCGTATCTACGACCGATTTCAAGCGCACTCCGTCCAAACAACAGGTCGCCACCTTGCCGGCTTCCTGTAACCAACGCGTCGTATGCTGCTCGTTTGTCAAGACCTCGGCGCAATGCATCGATGCCCAGATCCATGCGCACCAGTGCCCCCGAGAAATCATGTGAGTAGGCTTCCTCGAGCTCCACCTGATTTGGGCTCGGTGTGTCCAGTTGTTTTGCATACGCACCGAGAAAGTCCCGATATAGTCCAACCGCGTAGTCGAGGAACGTGACACTCGTCCATTTCTTGAGCAGATAAAACGCCTTTGCTCGCGCATCCCGTTCCTGCTCGGGGGTCATGGTCAAAATATTCAACATCATGGAACCTGTTCGTCCGTCGATTGTTTGCCGCCATCGGCTAGCGCTCTCCGCGCATAACCTTCGTGTCCGATCTTGGCCGATCGCTCGCGCTCGGCCAGCCTGCGCGCCGTATGGATATATCCGTTGACTGGCAGATAAGACTTGTTCGCCTGCTGAATCCACAGCGTCATCGTATTTATTGCAAGCCCACGGTGGCTCGCGCTCTCAATGGAACGGCTCCCCGGTTATATCGCCGAAATCGTAGCGGGGCCGACAAGTCATGAGAATGTCGGCCGCCGAGGCCAGCAATATATCGAACCAGGCGTTCAAACGCGAATCGCTCGAGAAGCGTATTCGACCCATCCGTTGGGCCGTTGAAATTCCGCTCCGATTACAGCGCGCCGAAGCGGGTGCCCTCGGCGTGGATGGCCGATCCCGTAAACCCGGCACCGCCAGCGACGCCACCGCTCCAGTATCGAGCCATGCCAGTCTCGCTACGACCGCCCGAAACCTCCCGCTTGCCTTCCCCACCCCAACCCCTGTAGAATTGCGCGTTCTGCGGGCGTCGTATAATGGCCATTACCTCAGCTTCCCAAGCTGATGACGTGGGTTCGATTCCCATCGCCCGCTCCACTTTCCGGCTGCATCGCAGCCTGCGCATGAGCCGCCTCGTCGAAGGCGGCTTTTTTGTACCATATGCCGGTTCCCCCGGCGCACTGCCGCGCGCAACGGGCCCTCGCCCGCAACACAGCTTTTCTCTGTCACCGATGATGCACGACGATCCGAACGAAGCCGGCCTGCCGCCGCACGACGACACCATTCCCGACGAAGCCGCCGAAGGCACCGACGCGGTCAATCCGCTGCACCACCGCCGCATCCGCAGCTTCGTGACGCGCGCCGGCCGCGTGTCGACCGGCCAGCGCCGCGCGCTCGACGAACTCGGCCCGCGCTTCGTGGTGCCGTACGCGCCGGCGTTGCCCGACTGGAACGCGGTGTTCGGCCGCAGCGCGCCGCGCATCCTCGAGATCGGCTTCGGGATGGGCGCATCGACCGCGGAAATCGCCGCGAACCGCCCAGGCGACGACTTCCTCGGCGTCGAGGTGCACGAGCCGGGCGTCGGCGCGCTGCTGAAGCTGATCGGCGAGCAGGATCTGACGAACATCCGCATCATCCAGCACGACGCGGTGGAGGTGCTCGAGCACATGCTCGCGCCGGAAAGCCTCGACGGCGTGCACATCTTCTTCCCCGATCCGTGGCACAAGGCGCGCCACCACAAACGCCGCCTGATCCAGCCGCCGCTCGTCGCGCATCTCGCGTCGCGCCTGAAACCCGGTGCGTACATTCACTGCGCGACCGACTGGCAGAACTACGCGGAACAGATGCTCGAAGTGCTCGGCGCGGAGCCGACGCTCGAAAACACGGCCGCCGACTATGCGCCGCGCCCCGACTACCGCCCGGTGACGAAGTTCGAACGGCGCGGGCTGCGGCTCGGCCACGGCGTGTGGGACCTGGTGTTCCGCAAGCGCGCAGGCTGAGCCCTTCCGCCGAGGCGGCGCACGTCGCACCGCCCCGAAAGACAAAACGGCCCGACCGGCATCTGCCGATCGGGCCGTTTGCTTATAGAAGCGCGCCGGACACCGGCGCCCGCATCACGCCCAGTTCAGCCAGCCGCTGTACCCGACCAGCAGCACGAACAGCCCGAACCCGATCCGGTACCACGCGAACACCGTGAAATCGTGCGTCGCGACATAGCGCAGCAACCAGCGCACGCACACGAACGCGCTGACGAACGCCGCGACGAGGCCGAGCGCGAACAGGCCGAGCGAATCGACGGTGAACGCCTGCCAGTCCTTGACGGTTTCATAGAGCGTTGCGCCGAAGATGATCGGAATCGCGAGGAAGAACGAGAATTCGGTGGCGACGCGCCGGTCGAGGCCGAACAGCATCCCGCCGATGATCGTCGAACCCGAGCGCGACATGCCGGGAATCAGCGCAAAACACTGCGCGATGCCGACCTTCAGCGCATCGAGCGGCGTCAGCGCATCGACCGACACTACGCGCGGCGGTTCGCTGCGCTCGCGCTGCCGCGCCTCGGCCCACAGGATGATCGCGCCGCCCACGACGAGCGCGAACGCGACAGGCACCGGCGAGAACAGCACGGCCTTGATCTTCTTCTCGAACAGGAGGCCGAGCGCGATCGCGGGAATCGTCGCGATCACGACGTTCAGCGTGAAGCGCCGCGCGTCGGGCCGGCTCGGCAGCCCGGACACGATGGACGCGATCCGCTGCCGGTATTCCCAGCAGACCGCGAGGATCGCACCGAACTGGATCACGACGTCGAACGTCTTCGCGTGCGAATCGTTGAAATTCAGGAAGCTGCCCGCGACGATCAGGTGGCCGGTGCTCGACACCGGCAGGAATTCCGTCAGCCCCTCGACGACGCCGAGGATCAAAGCCTTGCAGATCAGGATCCAGTCCATCCGTGGCCCAACTCCGAAATGGTCGAATGAATGGGCCACTCACTCGCGCGCGACCCCCTACGGCCGAGCGCGGTTCGTCGTCATTTTTCGACGATCGCCACGCGTATGCCGTTTGTAAGAATCGTAATTGTACCGGGTTCGTAGTTCACCCCGGCAAATTGCAGTTGCTCGGGCTTGAACGTGTAGATCGGATAGTTGGTCAGCAACTGCGTCGCGAGCAGGCCGGCGGCCGCGCCGACCTGTTGCGCGTACATCTGCGCGTCGCCGTCGAGCGCGAGGCTGTCGACGGCCGGCGACTTCAGCACGACCGAGCGGCTCGGCGCGTCGTAAGCCAGCTGGCCCGACACCGTAAACTTGCCGCTGACGGGCGCACGCAGGAACGGGCTCGCGAAATGGGCGTCGAGCTGCACGGCCACGCGGTTCTGGTCGGGCAGCAGGTTGACGGCCGGGTTCGCGAGCGACACGTCGACGACCTGCGCGACCGTCTTCTGGTACGGGAACTTGCGCGCGACGGCTTTCTGCACGTCGCCGCGCGAGAACGTGTAGTGATCGGGGATGAACGGGAACGTCGACGCGCACGCGGCGAGCGAGAGCGTCACGCCGATGGCGCCGACGGTTGCGGCGAGAAAACGGCGCCGGCCGGGCGCGCAAGGTACGGTCATGCTGGACACTCTCCTGGTTGCGACGGCCGCGTCGCGGCCTCGAGACGCGTAAGCCACGCGAGCGCGTCGTCGCGCGACGCGCCGCACATGTCCGCTGCCGGCTGCAACCCGGAACAGCACGCGGGCCGCTCGGGGCGGCCGAAGATCCGGCAGCGCAGGTCGTCGCCGAGCTGCACGCAGCGCACGCCGGCCGGCTTGCCGTCGGGCATGCCCGGTATCGGGCTGGAAATCGACGGCGCGATGCAGCACGCGCCGCAGCCCTCGCGGCACGCATGCGGCGGCGGGACATCGGCGGGCGCCGGGCGGACAGGCATTTCGACGGACACGCGGCTCTCTCGAACGAACAACAAAAAACGGTGCGGCAACCGGACGCGGTGCCGGCAGCCCCACCCCGCATTGTGCCATCGCCGGCTGCGACGTTATTACACAATGCAGTCCAATCGCGCGTTTATATACTCGAAAGCATCTAAAAAGCGCGAGACCACCATGCGTTCCGGTTCTGCCGACACAATGTTCCGTCCCGATTTGCTCGCGAAGTACGGCGCGAACGGGCCGCGCTATACGTCCTACCCCACCGCGCTGCAGTTCCGCGACGATTTCGACCCGGCCGACTATGTCCGCGCGGCCAGCGACCCCGGCGCGTCGTCGAGCGAGCTGTCGCTGTACTTCCACATCCCGTTCTGCAACACCGCGTGCTTCTACTGCGGCTGCAACAAAATCGCGACCAACAACCGCCGCCGCGCGCGCCCGTATCTCGACCAGCTCAAGCGCGAGATGGCGCTGCAGGCCGCGCTGTTCGATCCCGCGCGCCCGGTCACGCAGCTGCACTGGGGAGGCGGCACGCCGACCTTCCTGTCGGACGACGAAACGGCCGAGCTGATGGCGGCCACCCGTGAGCACTTCGCGCTCGCGCCGGACGCCGACGCCGAATTCTCGATCGAGATCGACCCGCGCACGGCCACGCCCGCGACGCTCGTCCACCTGCGCAACATCGGCTTCAACCGGCTGAGCCTCGGCGTGCAGGATTTCGATCCGGTCGTGCAGCAGGCGATCAACCGCATCCAGCCGCTCGCGATGACGGCCGACCTGCTCTCCACCGCGCGCACGACGGGCTTTCATTCGGTGAGCGTCGACCTGATCTACGGGCTACCGCACCAGACCGTCTCCGTGTTCGCACGCACGCTGGAAACGATCATCGAACTCGCGCCAGACCGTCTGTCGGTGTTCGGCTACGCGCACATGCCGCACCTGTTCAAGATGCAGCGTCAGATCGACGACGCGACACTGCCGCCGCCGGAGACGCGCATCGCGCTGCTCGGCCTCGCGATCGACATGCTGACGTCGGCCGGCTACGTGTACATCGGGATGGACCACTTCGCGCGGCCGTCCGACGAGCTCGTGCGCGCGCAGCGCAACGGCACGCTGCAGCGCAATTTCCAGGGCTACAGCACGCGTGCGGATACCGACCTCGTCGGGTTCGGCGTGTCGTCGATCGGCAAGGTCGGCGACGTCTACGCGCAGAACGCGAAAGACCTGCCCGCGTACGGCGCCGCGCTCGACGCGGGCCGGCTGCCGATCGCGCGCGGCGTACGGCTCACGCCCGACGACCGGCTGCGCCGCGACGTGATCACGCAACTGATGTGCAACCTTGACCTGCCGTTCTCGCACGTCGAGGCCGCGCACGGCATCCGCTTCGCCGATCATTTCGCGCGCGAACTCGACGCATTGAGCCCGTTCGAGCGCGACGGGCTGCTGACGATCGCGGCCGACCGCCTGACGATCCATCCGGCCGGCCGGATGGTCGTGCGCAACATCGCGATGGCATTCGACGCGTATCTCGGCCAGGCGCAGCAGCAGCGCTATTCGCGCACGGTCTGAATTCGGCGGCCCCGGCCGGCCGCACGCGGGCGGCCGGTTTGATACAGTGTGGGGCTTACGCCCCGCCAGAATCCGCACGATGCGCACCACCAAAGCGACCCACGCGGTCGAACGTCTGAAGACCCGCTCCGGCAACCCGCAATTCGCGGCCGTCGCGACGGCGGGCGGCCTGTTCTATCTCGTCGACCGCTCCGGCGGCGCCTCCGAAAAGCGCTGCGAGCCGCTGCCACTCGACGAGTTCGTCAAGTTCGTCGACCAATTCGGCCCCCAAAAGCCGCGCAAGGCGAGCAAGCTCGACCTCGCGTTCGAGGCGCAGATCAAGAAGAGCAAGGGGTAAAGGTCTGTTGCAGGCCGCCTGAAGGCTTCCCGGCCGCCCCGTTTGGTACAATCACGAAGTTTCTCTATCCCCGCTGATGGCCGACTCGGCTGCGTGACCACACCATGAATATCGAAAACGCGCGTTTCAACATGATCGAACAACAGATCCGGCCGTGGGACGTGCTGGATCTCGACGTCCTGGGCCTGCTGTCGATCGTCAAGCGTGAAAACTATGTTCCGGCCGAATACCGCGATCTCGCGTTCGCCGACCTCGAACTCCCGCTGCCGGGCGGCAGCAAGATGCTGTTCCCGCGCGTCGAAGCGCGCGTGCTGCAGGAGCTGACGGTCAAGAAACACGAGAACGTGCTCATCATCGGCGCCGGCTCGGGCTACCTGGCTGCGCTGTTCGCGCACCGCGCGCAGCACGTGACGGCCGTCGAGATCGATCCGACCAACGCGAAGTTCGCGGAAGACAACCTGCGCAACGACGCCGTGACCAACGCGGAAGTCGTGCTCGGCGACGGTTCGCGCGGCTGGGCCGGCAAGGCGCCGTATGACGTGATCTGCGTCGCGGGCGGCCTGCCCGCCGTGCCGCAGGAAATGCTCGAACAACTGAAGGTCGGCGGCCGCCTCGCGGCATTCGTCGGCGGCCGTCCGGTGATGAAGGCGCAGATCATCACGCGCATCGACGACAAGCAGTACCGCGTCGCGGACGTGTTCGAAACGTACATCGACCACCTCGTCAACGCGATCGAGCCGTCGCGCTTCAAGTTCTGAGCGACGGAGCCACCATGCAGATCCTGACGGCCGCGATGCTCGCGGAATGGCTCGGCGACAAGGCGCGCCCCGCGCCGGTCGTGCTCGACGTGCGCGAACCGTGGGAAATCGCGACCGCGCACATCGCCGGCAGCGTGTCGATCCCGATGCAGCAGATTCCCGCGCGCAGCGAAGAGCTCGACGATGAAGCGGAAATCGTCTGCGTGTGCCATCACGGGATGCGCAGCGCGCAGGTCGCCATGTTCCTCGAATCGCGCGGCTTCACGAAGCTGTACAACCTGCAAGGCGGGATCGACGCGTGGTCGCGCGACGTCGATCCGTCCGTGCCGCGTTACTGAGTTACTGATCCTGCCGGCGGCGCATCACGCGCCGCCGCACCGGCCGGCCCCCTGCCGCCGGTCACACTGATCCGCCGAACGGGCGCGCATGGCGCGCCCGTTTCTCTTTCCCGCTCCGGTTTGCCTCGGCGTCGTCGATCGTGGCGCGAAGTCATGGCGCACGGCCGTTCCCGCACCATGTGCAGGTGCAGGCACCGGAACGGGGAACCCAGACCGTGCACCATTTACGCCCGTGAACCTGCACCGCGACGGACCGGGCATGCTGCACGACGCGTCATGCGCACCGTCCCGACGCCACGCACCACCCCGCGCAGGCACGCCGGACGTGCATCCGCACGACTGGCACATGCCTTGCGTTACTCCTTGGCCGACGCCTTCGCGGCGCACGCATATCCAACACGTCAAGGGGAACCCGATGAAACGTCGCAGTCTGTTGAAGTTCGGTTCGATGGCCGGCGCACTCGCGCTCGCGGGCAAGAGCCCGTTCGTACACGCGGCCGATGCGGGCACCGGCCCGATCAAGGTCGGCATCCTGCATTCGCTGTCGGGCACGATGGCGATCTCGGAGACGTCGCTGAAGGACACCGCGCTGATGACGATCGCCGACATCAACAAGAACGGCGGCGTGATGGGCCGCAAGCTCGAGCCGGTGGTGGTCGATCCCGCGTCGAACTGGCCGCTGTTCGCGGAGAAGGCGCGCCAGTTGCTCACGCAGGACAAGGTCGCGTGCGTGTTCGGCTGCTGGACGTCGGTGTCGCGCAAGTCGGTGCTGCCGGTGTTCGAGGAACTGAACGGCCTCCTCTACTACCCGGTGCAGTACGAAGGCGAGGAAATGTCGCGCAACGTGTTCTACACGGGCGCGGCGCCCAACCAGCAGGCGATCCCGGCCGTCGAGTACCTGATGAGCGCGGAAGGCGGCGGCGCGAAGCGGTTCTTCCTGCTCGGCACCGACTACGTGTATCCGCGCACGACCAACAAGATCCTGCGCGCGTTCCTGAAATCGAAGGGCGTGAAGGACGCCGATATCCAGGAGGTCTACACGCCGTTCGGCCACAGCGACTACCAGACCATCGTCGCGAACATCAAGACCTTCTCGCAAGGCGGCAAGACGACCGTGATCTCGACGATCAACGGCGACTCGAACGTGCCGTTCTACAAGGAGCTCGGCAACCAGGGGATCAAGGCGACCGACGTGCCGGTCGTCGCGTTCTCGGTCGGCGAGGAAGAGCTGCGCGGGATCGACACGAAGCCGCTCGTCGGCCACCTCGCCGCGTGGAATTACTTCATGTCGGTGAAGAACCCGACCAACACGAAGTTCAAGGACCAGTTCGCCGCGTGGGTGAAGGCGAACAACCTGCCGGGCGGCGCGAAGCGCGTGACCAACGACCCGATGGAAGCGACCTACGTCGGTATCCACATGTGGAAGCAGGCCGTCGAGAAGGCGAAGAGCACCGACGTCGACAAGGTGCGCGTCGCGATGATCGGCCAGACCGTCGCCGCGCCGTCGGGCTTCACGCTCACGATGGACGGCAATCATCACCTGCACAAGCCGGTGATGATCGGCGAGATCCGTGGCGACGGGCAGTTCAACGTCGTGTGGAAGACCAAGACCGCGGTGCGTGCGCAGCCGTGGAGCCCGTACATCGCGGGCAACCAGGGCAAGCCGGACGTCGTCAGCTCGATCCCGGCGTTCCTGCGCCGGCAGCGCGCGGCGCTGGCCTGATGCGGGGTGGGCGCGTCGCGCCTCACGCGCGACGCGCCGCTCGCACACCGATGCCGATACCGATGCGCCGGTCGCGCTTGCCGTGACGAACCGCACGCGCTCGCGCATCGCCGCCTGCATTCGCTTCCCCACGCCCGACAGGATTTCCCGATGCCTACACGCTTTCGCCGAGCCGCCGTCGCGATCGTCGCGTGCGCCGCCCTCGCGGGCGGGCTGCCACGCGCCGCGTTCGCGCTGACGGCCACCGATACCGCCGCGCTCGCCGGCGACGACTTCGACGCGAAGACGGCCGCGATCGAACGGCTCGCCGCCGACTCCGATCCGCGCGCCGTCGCGCTGCTCAACGCGCTGTCGACCGGCGACGCGCTTGCGACCGGCGACGGCCGCCTGCTGATCCAGGCCGGCGACACCGCGCACGATGCGCTCACGCAGGCCGCGACGCCGGCCGGAGACGCGCAGCCGGTGATGCTGAACAACCTGCTGCGCACGAAGATCGCGGGCGCACTGTCGGGCCTCGCGCTCGCATCGCCCGACGTCGCCGCGCGGCGCGACGCGATCGACGCGCTGCTGAAGTCGCCCGACCCGGCGCTCAAGCCGATGATCGACCGCGCGCGCGCAAAGGAAACCGATCCCGCGCTGAAGCGCCGCCTCGACGCACTGTGGGCGATCGCCGCGCTGCACGACGCCGATCCGGCGAAGCGCCTCGAAGCCGTGCAGGTGGTGGCCGCGCGCCGCGACCTCGACATGATCGAACAACTCCGCCCGCTCGTCGCGAAGAACGCGGACGGCAGCTATGCGGAGCCCGACGCGCGCGTGCGCGACGCCGCGCAGCAAGGGCTCGATGCACTGCACACGCTGCAGCGCCGCGGCGAGATCGTCGGCACCCTGTTCGCCGGCCTGTCGCTCGGCAGCGTGCTGCTGCTCGCCGCGCTCGGCCTCGCGATCACGTACGGGCTGATCGGCGTGATCAACATGGCGCACGGCGAATTCCTGATGATCGGTGCGTACGCAACCTATGTCGTGCAGACGCTGATCCAGCGCTACGCGCCCGGCGCGTTCGACTGGTATCCGCTCGTCGCGGTGCCCGCGTCGTTCGCGGCGGCCGCGCTTGTCGGCATCGTGCTCGAGCGGCTCGTGCTGCGCCATCTGTACGGCCGCCCGCTCGAGACGCTGCTCGCAACCTTCGGCGTGAGCCTGATCCTGATCCAGGCGACGCGGATGCTGTTCGGCGCGCAGAACGTGCAGGTCGTGAACCCGTCGTGGATGAGCGGCGGCGTGACCGTGATGCAGAACCTGATCCTGCCGTACAACCGGCTCGCGATCCTCGCGTTCGCACTCGCGGTGGTGTTCGTCGCGTGGGCCGTGCTGACGAAGACGCGGCTCGGCCTGTTCGTGCGTGCCGTCACGCAGAACCGCCGGATGGCCGCGTGCGTCGGCGTGAAGACCGCGCGCGTCGACATGTACGCGTTCGCATTCGGCGCGGGCATCGCGGGCCTCGGCGGCTGCGCGCTGTCGCAGATCGGCAACGTGGGCCCCGACCTCGGCCAGAACTACATCATCGATTCGTTCATGGCGGTCGTGCTCGGCGGTGTCGGCCAGATCGCCGGCACCGTGCTCGGCGGCTTCGGGCTCGGCCTCGCGAGCAAGGCGATCGAGCCGTTCTGGGGCGCCGTGCTCGCGAAGATCGCGGTGCTCGTGATGATCGTGCTGTTCATCCAGAAACGTCCTCAGGGCATGTTCGCCCTGAAGGGCCGCAGCGCGGAGGCTTGACGTGACTTCATTCACCCACTCGTTGTCGAACCCGGCCGCTGATGCGTCGCAGCCGGCTGCCGCCGCACGCGCGGCCGACGGTTTCGCGCTCGGCTTGCCGCCCCGCCCCGCGCTGCTGTCGCGGCGCGCGTGGCTCGCGCTGATCGCGCTGTGTGTCGCAATCGGCATCGGCGTGCCGCTCGCCGCGCTCGTCGCGCCGGAGTCGAGCGCGTTCCATCTGTCCGCGTACGCGATGACGCTCACCGGCAAGCTGATGTGCTACGCGATCGCCGCGCTCGCGCTCGATCTCGTGTGGGGCTACTGCGGGATCCTGAGCCTCGGCCATGGCCTCTTCTTCGCGCTCGGCGGCTATGCGATCGGCATGTACCTGATGCGCGAGATCGGCCGCGACGGCAAGTACGGCAGCGACCTGCCCGACTTCATGGTGTTCCTCGACTGGCACCAGTTGCCGTGGTACTGGAGCGGCACGCAGCATCTCGCGTGGGCGCTGCTGCTGGTCGTGCTCGTGCCGGCCGTGCTCGCCTGGGTGTTCGGCTTCTTCACGTTCCGCTCGCGCGTGAAGGGCGTGTACCTGTCGATCATCACGCAGGCCATGACGTTCGCCGCGATGCTGCTGTTCTATCGCAACGAGACGGGCTTCGGCGGCAACAACGGCTTCACCGACTTCAAGCGCATCGCGGGTTTTGCGATCACGTCGCCCGGCACGCGCACGGTGCTGTTGCTGCTGACGTTCGCGACGCTGGTGCTCGCGTTCATCGCCGCGCGTGCGATCGTCACGAGCAAGCTCGGGCGCGTCGTCACCGCGGTGCGCGACGGCGAGACGCGGCTGATGTTCCTCGGCTACAGCCCGCTCGCGTACAAGCTGTTCGTGTGGACCGTGTCGGCCGTGCTGTGCGGCATCGCGGGCGCGCTGTATGTGCCGCAGGTCGGCATCATCAACCCCGGCGAGATGTCGCCGGGCAACTCGATCGAGATGGCGATCTGGGTCGCAGTGGGCGGGCGCGGCACGCTGATCGGTCCGATCGTCGGCGCGTTCGCGGTGAACGGCGCGAAGAGCCTGTTTACCGCGTACTTCGCCGAATACTGGCTGTTCTTCCTCGGCCTGATCTTCGTGCTCGTGCCGCTGCTGCTGCCGCGCGGGATCATGGGCCTCGTCGAAACCGTGCTCGCGAAGGGGAAACGCGCATGAACGGAACGGCCCTCTACCAATTCACGCCGCCGCCCGAGGACGAACTGCTGGCCGTCAGCGGCACCGCATCGATGGGGCGCGTGGTGCCGCCCGGCATCGACACGTCGCACGGCACGATCCTCTACCTCGAGGATATCGAGGTGAGCTTCGACGGCTTCCGTGCGCTGAAGAAGCTGTCGCTCGCGATCGACGCGGGCGAGCTGCGCTGCGTGATCGGCCCGAACGGCGCCGGCAAGACGACGATGATGGACGTGATCACCGGCAAGACGCGCCCCGACGCGGGCAAGGTGTTTCTCGGCCAGACGCTCGACCTCGCGCGGATGAACGAGCCCGAGATCGCGCGCGCGGGCATCGGCCGCAAGTTCCAGAAGCCGACCGTGTTCGAACAGCATCCGGTGTGGGAGAACCTCGAGCTCGCGATGCAGACCGACAAGGGCTGGCTCGCGTCGCTGCGCGCGCGGCTCGACCGATCCGCGCAGGCGAAGATCGAGGAGACGCTCGCACTGATCGGCCTCGAGAGCCACGCATTCCGCGCGGCCGGCGAACTGTCGCACGGGCAGAAGCAGCGGCTCGAAATCGGCATGCTGCTGATGCAGCGCCCCGCGCTGCTGCTGCTCGACGAGCCGGCGGCCGGGATGACCGACCACGAGACGATGGAGCTCGCCGAGCTGCTGAACACGCTGCGCGGCACCTGCTCGATGATGGTCGTCGAGCACGACATGGAATTCGTCGCGGCGCTCGCGGGCGACACCGGTCGCGTGACGGTGATGGCCGAAGGCGCGGTGCTCGCGCAGGGCACGCTCGACCAGGTCAAGCGCGACGACGCGGTGATCGAGTCTTATCTCGGACGATGATGCGATGCTGAAGATCGAAGCACTGAACCAGTACTACGGCGGCAGCCATATCCTGCGCAACGTGAACCTCGCCGCCGACGACGGCAAGCTCACCGTGCTGCTCGGCCGCAACGGCGTCGGCAAGAGCACGCTGCTGCGCTGCGTGATGGGCGTCGTCGCCGCGAAG
Organism: Burkholderia sp. BCC0405; assembly: GCF_902833075.1. NCBI lineage: Bacteria > Pseudomonadati > Pseudomonadota > Betaproteobacteria > Burkholderiales > Burkholderiaceae > Burkholderia > Burkholderia sp. BCC0405. The sequence goes on along the minus strand of NZ_CADFEO010000004.1, from coordinate 76,395 downwards.
AGCGGCAGCGTGTCGTGGCGCGGCACGGCGCTCGGCGCGCTGCCGCCGTATGCGCGCGTCGCGGCCGGGCTCGCGTACGTGCCGCAGGGCCGCGACATCTTTCCGCGGCTGACCGTCGAGGAAAACCTGCTCGTCGGCGCGGCGAGCCGCAAGGCGCCGTCGAAGGTGCCCGACCGCATCTACGACCTGTTCCCGGTGCTCAAGGACATGCGCGCGCGGCGCGGCGGCGACCTGTCGGGCGGCCAGCAGCAGCAGCTCGCGATCGGCCGTGCGCTGATGAGCGAGCCGCAGTTGCTGATCCTCGACGAGCCGACCGAAGGCATCCAGCCGTCGATCATCCAGGACATCGGCCGCACGCTGCGCCAGCTCGTCGACGAATCGAACCTGACGGTGCTGCTCGTCGAGCAGTATTACGATTTCGCGCGCTCGATCGCGGACCGCTACTGGGTGATGAGCCGCGGCGAGATCGTCGCGGGCGGCGACGCACGCGATATGGAAACGCACGGCGTGCGCGAACTGATCGCGGTGTAGCGTCCGGGGAGCGCGGAAAGCACGCCGACGGCGCGCTCCCGACGGCCCCCTTGCCGATAGGGATATCTGCCGACTTATCGGCAGCGATCTACTTTGACGAGACTTGATCAAATTGCTGCTGCAGCATCGCTGCTGCCCAAGCGCCACATTCCGATCTTGCCCAGCTTCGCCGCCAACTGAAGCCGCGCCGATCGCCAATCTGCCAGTGCGTGGATCCTCTGCCGCTTCGCTCCTGCAAGTGTCAACTGGGCATTCAGCAACTCGATAATGCTCCCACCGCCGATCCAATATCGATGCTCCGCAGCATCGTGCGAACGCCGGGCTATCGATAACAGCGTTTCGTTATGCTCAAGATTGTGCATCGAGCTACGAAGCGTCGGGTAGGCGTTCCATACGTCTCGTACCCTACGCTGCCGATTCCTCAATTCGCGCTGCCTCTCGATCGAAATCACCGTTGCCGTCATCTCTCCGCTTGCGCTGCTGCCCTGCCGGCAAGACAGCGATGCGGCGGCCTGATGCACCTAGCTGACCAGAGTTTTCGTGCAACTTGGCGAGACCGGCACGGCCATCTTGCGACCGTTCGACGCCATAAGCTTGCCGGGCTGCATGGCGCCGCGCACCGACGTGGCATGTATAGAAAAATTCACCGCCAACTAAAGTGTTTGACTCTCGCTTTGCCGCGTCACCGCATTGATAGGATTGTTGCCTGAGCTACCGGATTACGCGGATACGTCCGCAAACCGCCCCTCACGGCCCGGACAGAAGCCGAACTCAGTAAAACACTGCCTCCAGAAACGTTGAAACGCCCCGGACTCCATCCTGGCGGTCCGGCAGGCTATATCGCGTTCGACGGCCCAATCGCTTCACCTATTTTTAGAAAACTGCCGCCATGAAAATCGACACCTGGATTACCTGCTTTCTCGCCTCCTGGATCTTCTCGCTATCGCCTGGTTCGGGTTCCGTATTTTCCATGACCAACGGGCTGAACTATGGATTCAAGCGTGGGTATTTGGGCGTCGTTGGACTGGTGCTCGGCCTCTGGGCGGTATTTTTCGCGGTTGTGGTGGGGCTTGGCGCGATGATTCAGGCTTCGCCCATAACGTTCAATATCATCAAGTGGGCTGGCGTGGCTTACCTCTTTTACCTTGGATTCGGTCAGTGGCGAACCAAGGGCTCGCCGATCCATGTTTCGCGCTCGGACGCGCCGAAGATCGGCGTCCTCGAGCTCGTTGGAAAAGGCATTGCACTGAACTCGGTGAACCCGAAGTGTTACCTATTCATGCTGGCAGTCATTCCGCAGTTCATCGACTCGAACGCCCCGCTGACATCTCAGTACCTCGCTATCGCGCTCACCTTCGCCTTCACCGACCTGGTGGTAATGGCTGGCTATACGGGGCTTGCCTCGAAGGCACTCATCTACCTAAAAACCGAGCGGCACGTCTCGATGCTGAACAAGACCTTTGGTTCGCTGTTCATGCTGGCAGCCGTCGTGCTGGCGACATTCCAGCGCGTGGTCGACTGAGCTATGAGCCTTTCCATGAACCATCATCCCGATCCGCATGTGCATGAACCATCCGTGTTGCATGCAGTGCACGAACTGGTGCGCCAGAGCTGCGAACGATACGCCGGTCGGGTCGCCATCGAGGAGCCCGGGCAGGCCGTCCGTTACGACGTGCTGGCGCAACGGATTGACGCGATGCGATCTCGCTTGGCGCAGGCCGTCGCGCCCGGCAGCGTCGTCGCCGTCGTGGGCCATCGTAGCGTCGAAACCATCGTGGCGGCTTTGGCCGTTTGCTCGCACGGCTGCGTCCTGATGAATATCGACGACGAGCTGCCGGAGGAGCGCCAACACCTGATGGTCGGCAGCGTCCCGCCCACCGTGACGATACGCTGCGGCGCGGCGACGCAATTCGAACTGGCCCAAGCGTCACCGGCCCGCTTCGCGGCCATCGACACCGACCACGCCTACATCGCGTTCACCTCGGGATCAACTGGGCGCCCCAAGGCTATCCTCGGCAGCCACCAGGGTCTGTCTCACTTCGTGCAGTGGCAGGGCCATGAGTTCTGCATTGGACCGGATGATCGCTTCGCACATCTGACCAATATGTCATTCGACGTCTGGTTGCGGGACGCCTTCACGCCACTTGTCAATGGTGCAACCTTGTGCATTCCCGGTGATCGCCACCTAGGCGCGCGCGACCTCTTCGATTTTCTTGAAGCGCATGTCATCACTGCCGTACACGTCGTGCCCTCGGTCGCCAACCACTGGATCAACAGCGCGCCCGCGCGTCCAGCAATCGCCTCGATGCGGCTGGCCTTCTTCGCTGGCGAGCCGCTGGAAGGCGTGCTCGTGCGGCGATGGCACACGCGCTTTCCAGCGTGCGAAGTCGTCAACCTGTACGGTCCGACCGAAACCACGCTCGCGAAGCATTTCAAGCGCGTGCCTTCGCAACCACTCGATGGCGTTCAGCCTGTTGGCCATCCGATTCCCGGATCGGCAACGCATATTCTCGACGAACAATTACGTCCCTGCGCTGAGGGAGTCGTGGGCGAAATCTGCATTGAGACACCCTGGCGTTCGCACGGCTACGTGCATGAAGCAGGCCTGCTCGCGCCGTTTGTGGATTTTCGGCCTTCCGGCGGACCTGCCCGCAGCGTCTATCGCACCGGTGATCTCGGCCTGCGCAAGGCGGATGGCGAGATCGAAATCCGCGGCCGTCTCGATGACCAGGTCAAAATCAATGGCGTGCGCGTCGAACTGCTGGAAGTGAAGTCCGCGATCGTCTCGTTTCCAGGCGTTCGGGACGTCTTTGTCTGCACGACGGGGGCGGGCTACCAGCGCGGAATCGCGGCCGTCCTCGAGGCTGCGCAGGAGGTCGCCGCTCGCCTGATGACTCATCTTCGCGAACTCCTGCCAGCCGCGATGGTGCCGTCGCGCATCCTGACACTCCCCGCATTGCCCCGATTGCCCAATGGCAAGCTCAACCGGACAGAGTTGTCTCGTCTGGCGGCGGCGAGTCCACCGCCGTCGCCCGTGCCATCGCTGCTTCGCTCAACCGGCACAACTGCCACGGAACGGCTCGAGTCGCTATGGAGAGAGGTACTGCGAGCGGACTTGGTCGATCAGCATCGCAACTTCTTCGAGTCGGGCGGCACGTCGTTGACGATCGTGGAACTGCACGCCCGCATCGAAGAGACGTTCCAGATCCGGCTTCCGATCGTGCGGCTCTTCGAGCACGCTACGCTCGCCTCGCAAGCCGCCATGCTGGCTAACGACGCGGATCCCGGCACCGCCGCAACGCCGCGAGCGCATGCGACGCCGCACACCGTGCGTTCTCACACCCTGAGTGCGCGCCATCGCCGCACCCGACAATTGGAATTGCAACGGAGCGAGCGTCATAACCCAGACGCTCAGGCTTGAATTATGACATTCACTGACTGCGAAAATCACGAAAACGACATCGCCATTGTCGCGATGGAATGCCGTATTCCCGGTGCCGACAACGTCGACAAGCTCTGGGAACTCCTGCTGGAAAACCGCTGCACGATTCAGGATCTGAGCGACGACCAGCTCGCTGACGCCGGTGTATTGCCGGAGCTGCGATCGCATCCCGACTACGTCAAGCGCGCCGCCATTCTGGAGGATGTCGACAAGTTTGATGCCGCCTATTTCGATATGAGCGCTCGCGAGGCCGACGTACTCGACGTGCAGCAGCGGATGATGCTGGAAGCCGCCGTAACCCTGCTCAACCGTGGTAACGTCGATCCCGCCCGTGTCGGGCAGCGCATTGGCGTCTTTGCGGGTTCGGGCTTCAGCTCATACTTATTCGGCGTGCTGGAGCAAGTCGAGTTGGTCGATGCGCTAGGCGAAATGCTGGTCCGCCATGGCAACGACAAGGATTTTCTGGCGAACCGGATATCGTACAAGCTGAATCTGCAAGGCCCGAGCGTTAACGTCCAGACGTCCTGCTCGACCGGCCTGGTCGCAGTCCATAGCGCGGTGCAGAGTCTCTTACTAGGCGAATGCGATCAGGCGATTGCGGGGTCAGTCTACATCCGCCTGCCCCAACATGCCGGCTACAAGTACCAGACCGACGGCGTGCTATCACCCGATGGCTTGTGCCGTCCATTCGACGCCGACGCGCGCGGCACCATCTTTACCAATGGTCTTGGCCTCGTTTTGTTGAAGCGGCTACGCGACGCCGTTGAGGACGGCGACGACATCGTAGCCGTGATCGCCGGGTCGGCGATCAACAACGACGGGTCGAAGAAGGTGGGATTCACTGCGCCCAGCGTGGGCGGCCAGATCGACGTGCTCGCCGATGCACTGGCAGTGTCGGGCATATCGCCTGGCGAGATGCAGTTCATCGAGGCGCATGGCACCGGAACCGTGCTCGGCGACCCCATCGAGATCGAGGCCATCCGTCAGGCTTACGGTCCCGAGGGCACGCCTTGCGCAATCGGCTCGCTGAAGGGTCATTTTGGCCATTTCAACATCGCTGCGGGAATCATCGGCCTCATCAAGACCGCCCTCGTGCTCAGGAACGGTATCGTACCCAGTACCCTGCATCTGCAGCGCGTGAATCCGCAACTGGAACTGGATGGGTCGCGCTTCTTCGTCGCAGACCGCCAGCTTCAACTGGACATGAGCCGGACCCGCTACGCGGCCGTGAGTGCCTTCGGCATGGGAGGGACCAACTGCCACCTCGTGCTGCGCAGTGCGCCCCCAATGCCGCGGGCTGCACCAGCCAGCGCCAGCCGTGCGCAGTTGTTCACGTTCTCGGCCCGATCCGACGAGGCCCTTGAGCGGCTGGCCGGGCTGCTTGCCGACCAGTTCGAGGCGGCGCTCGAAACCTCGATTGCCGATGCAGCCTACACGTCCCGGGTGGCCCGCACGCTTTTGCCAGTGCGCGGCGCCGTGGTCGCACGGCACGCCTCGGAGGCGGCCACGCGGCTGCGCTCACGCGACTTCCTGCGCAGTCGTCACGCCCGGCCGCCGCTACTGGCCTTCGTGTTTGGCGGACAGGGTACGCAGCGGCTGGGCATGGGCCGCGCCCTGGCTGCGGAATGGCCCGCGTACCAAGAACATCTGGAGCACGCGGTCCATGCGCTGGATCCAGCTGGCGAAACCCGCCTGCACGCCTGCCTGTGGCAGGCCACATCCGAGGCTGAGCTGCTTCCGACAGAAGTCGCCCAGCCGCTGATCTTTGCTGTCGAGTACGCACTCGCGCAAGCCTTGATCAATAGCGGCCTCCGGCCTGACTACCTCATGGGACACAGTCTCGGCGAAGTGGTGGCGGCCTCGATCAGCGGCGTCTTCGATCTGGAGGCGGCTGGCGCCCTTGTAGCAGCGCGGGCACGCGTCATGGCGGCCTGCGAACCTGGAGCGATGCTCAGCGTAGAACATCTGGAGCCGTTCCGGTTGATGCTCGATGCTGGGCGGCTCGCACTCGCAGCACACAATTCGCCGCGGCAATATGTGCTGTCGGGGTCGCTCGCGATCATCGAGGAAGCCGAGGCGCTGGCGCGAGCACGCGGTCTCGCACATCAGCGGCTCAAAACCTCGCATGCCTTTCACTCGCCCATGATGTCGCTTGCTGCTCGCACATTCCTCGACCATCTACGCGAGGTGAACTTCGGCATTGCGCGCACGCCCATCGTCTCCAACATCACGGGCCGACTGCTTACCGAGTACGAGTACCGCAACCCTGTGTATTGGTCCGACCATCTGGTCCGCACGGTTCAGTTCGCTGCATCGGTGGACACGCTGGTCGGTCTTGGGGTGCGTCATTTCATCGAGATCGGACACGGCCATGCGATGGGCAATCTGCTTCGCGGCAACCTGCGAGAGAGCGCTGCCCGCGAAGCGGTGATCGTGCCAGCGATGGCCAGCATCGACGATGAATACGCGCATTTCCTGGAGGCGGTCGCGCTAGGCTGGACCCGGTCGCCAGACATTGACATCGAGCCGCATGCGGACAGTCGGCGGAAGATCTCGCTGCCCGTGTATCCCTTCGCACGGGACACCCACTGGGTGCAGCCAGTGATCGGTTTCCAGCCGCGCCGCCAAGGTAGGTCGATCGAACCGGAGCCGGTCCGTCCGTCTTGCGCCGAGCTTTCCGGGGAAACTTCCGCAGCAACGGATGGCGCCGATGCGAACGGTGTACGGCCAGCGAATCAGACAGTCGATGCCGACCAGTCAAATCCCGTGGAAGGCCCCGTCGCCGGCATCTATAAAACATTCCTCGGTGGCACGGAACTCAGCACCGAACTCAGCTTCTTCGAACTTGGCGGCAATTCCCTGCTGGCCATCCAACTGGTCAATCGACTGCGGGAAACTTTCGGGGTGGAAATTCCGTTGCGAAGCTTCTATGAGCACAGCTCAATCGCCGCGATCTCACGTGAGATCGCCCGTCAACTGCTTCAGGAGTCTGCCAGTGTCTGAGTCCACCGCGCTGTCCTGCGACCAGTTGGCGCGGCTGACCGCCAGGCTCCAGCGCCTCGGAGCCGCCCAGGTCGGGGGCAGGGCGGCCCCTTCGTGCGCCGCCCTGCCCGACCTCGGCGTCATTTTCTTTTCCGGACTCATCTCCGGGCTAGGGCCTTACGAGCTACTGCTAGATGTCGCCCGGTACGTGGACGAAGCGGGCTTTCACGCGATCTGGACACCGGAGCGGCACTTCACCGAGGTCGGCGGGGCCTATCCGAATCCCGCGCTGCTCGCGGCGGCACTGGCCACCGTAACGCAGCGCGTACGCCTGCGCGCCGGCAGCATCAACCTGCCGCTGCATGACCCACTGCGCGTGGCGGAGGAGTGGGCTGTCGTCGATCAGTTGTCGAACGGCCGAGTCGACATCGCCATCGCACCCGGCTGGCACGTGAGGGATTTCGTGCTCAAACCAGAAAACTTCCAGAACAAATTCGATATCGTCAATGATTATCTTGAGCAGGTGCGCGCGGCGTGGCGAGGTCAGCCCATCGAGCGCCCAGACGCCTTCGGCGAGCCTCATGCGATCGTGACCTATCCACGGCCGGTGCAGCCGGAGTTGCCGGTCTGGCTCACCACGTCGCAGCGAGAGGAAGCGTGGGAATTCGCCGGCCGCAGCGGCTTCAACGTGCTGAGCGCGCTGATCAATTTCGGCCCCAAAGACCTGGAGCGCCGCATCGGAATCTACCGCGCGGCACGTAAAGCGGCCGGATGGGATCCGGAAACGGGCACCGTTTCCCTGATGCTGCACACCTATGTCGATACGGATGCGTCTTGCGCCATCGAGCGGGTGCGCCCGGCGTTGACTGAGTACCTGAAGTCGTTCGTTTCCCAGCATCAGAGCGCCAATCAAGCCGACGCCAACGACAAGGTGCGCACGCTCCAAAGCCTGGGCGACGATCGCGACGACTTCGTCGAGATGGTCTTCTCGCGTTACGTCAACACGAGTTCACTGATTGGCGATCTCAGGGAAGTGCAAACGCGGCTCGAAGCTTTCTGCCGCATGGGTGTGGACGAAGTAGCCTGCCTCGTGGACTTCGGCCTCGACAAGACCCACGTGCTCGACAGCCTGCGCCTGCTGTCGCAACTGATCGAACATCGACAGAAATGAAACTCTTCGCATTTCAGGGGCTGCGCCCCCGAATTCACCCCGATGCCTATGTTTTCGAGGATGCCGTCATCATCGGCGATGTCGAGATAGGGCCGGGTGTCAGCATCTGGCCTGGGGTCACCATCCGTGGCGACAAGGCCCGCATTCTGATTGGCGCGGGCAGCAATATCCAGGAGCACGCGATGCTCCACGCAGACCCTGGATATCCGCTCACACTTGGAGAAAACGTGACGATCGGACACGGCGTGATGCTGCACGGCTGCGACGTCGGCTCGCATTCCGTCATTGGCATCGGCGCGATCCTGCTGAATGGGTCGAAGGTGGGCTCATGCAGTCTCGTTACAGCCGGTTCGCAGTTGGGTGCCGGTCCCCCGTTTGCCGACAACAGCCTAATCTCCGGGAATCCGGCTCGCGTGCTGATGACGCTTGGCGTCAGTGACATCGGAGGGCTGCGGGACACCGCGAGGGAATATCAGGATCTGGCCGAGGCCTATCGCCGCGATCTGCATCCCTTGCGGCCTGACGAGATCAGGCTGGAGTCTCGGCGCGCAGGTGGTGTCCGGTGATGGGTCTGCATAGCAGCAGGCGGGATCGATCGCTGCTTCGCGTGAGTGGGAATGCACACGAAAGCGGACGGCCCCGCCTCCTCGTCTGCTTCCACCACGCGGGAGCGGGTGCATCGAGCTTCTCGGGCTGGCCCGCCGAAACCGAGCTCCACGCAGATCTCGCCCTCGTGCAGTTGAAGGGCCGGGAAGACCGCTATGCGGAACGGCTCGACGACACCTTGCCAGCGCTCTCGTACGAGATTGCGGCCGCCCTGCATCGCACCGGGCACCGGGACCTTGTCCTCTTTGGACACAGCATGGGCGGTACCCTCGCGTGGTGGGTAGCGGCCGCCCTCTGGCAACGCCACGGCCGGCATTGCCGGCTGGTAATTTCCGCTCAGGTGCCCAACGTGCCTCCCCGGGTCAGTCTGTGGCGTCCGGGCAATCTCCCCGCGTGGTATGCCAGCCTCGGCGAACCTTGGCCGTCTGTGCTGGACGATCCCGAGATGCAGGCCATACTGAGCACAACATTGGACGCCGACATCGCATGGATGCGAAGGGAATCCCAGCGCCCGCTTCCGGGACCGCTGCCGCTGACTGTCCACGGCCTCGGCTGGGAGTCGGACCAGTTGGTGCACCCGCAGGACATGCTGCACTGGCAAGCCTTGATCACCGGACAATTCACGCTTCACACGCTGCCAGGCGGGCATCTCGAACTATGCGCGCGGCCCGCGCCCGCACTCGCACTGTTGCGCCGACTTCTCGACAAGGAATGCCGACATGCACTCCGCCCCGACGCTTGAATACTTGCGCCTGCGCGGCGAGATCCGCATGGGTTTCCAGCGGCATACCCCGCCGTTTTCGTACACGACGCAGGAACAATGGCCGATCGGCTATTCCGTCGCACTAGCGACCGAGGTGGCCGACGCGCTAGCCGTACGTCTGGGTACGCCGTTGCGCATCCAGCCCGTCGAAGTCACCTCGACGACCCGTACCGAACTACTGATCAGCGGCGCGATCGACATCGAGTGCGGCTCGACCACGATTACCGAAGAGCGCCAACGCCATGTCGCTTTCAGCCGCCCCATCTTTCATACTGTGCATCGCGTGGCGTTGAAGGGCGAACGTTCGCTCTCGGGCACACGCGCGATCCGAGTCACGGGCATCACCGGTTCGACCAGCCATCGGGCGCTGCTCGACGCAAGCGCTCCCGGATGCGCCCCGCACTTCGTTGGCCGCCCAAGCATCGGCGAAGCCTTCGACGCCTTTCTCGAAGACGGCCAGATCGACGGCATCGTGGCGGATGAGGTCATCCTGGCCGGTCTGATGCTCCGCTCTCGCCAGGGCGGCGTCACGCTCATCGAGGAACGTTTCGGCGGTGAGCACTATGGTTTCATGATGCGGCCTGGAGATCGCACGTTCCATGAGGCGGTGGGCCAAGCGCTCGGCGCCGTACTGGAAGCGCCCGACTTCGTCCGTCGCTACGCTCCCTGGTTCGACCGTCCGCTGCCGGGTCTCGGGTTCAGCCTGGGCCTGGACTTCGATCGACAACTCCCTCACCTTATCCGTCCGGAGCCTGAATTGGGCGCCGGACAACTTTGCATAACCCCTATCAGTCATCCTTGAGGAAGTACATGAAAGCAGGCATCCTCGGCTTCGGCAACGTGGCCGCCGCCACCATCGAGAGCTTCCTGGCCAACCACGATCTCATCCTCGCCAAGGCTCGCTCGCCGATTGAGTTCGTCCGAATCGCCACACGCACTCCATCGCGAGCGCACGGCCGCGTGCCGATCGGCTGCCAGATCGACGACGATCCGCGCGCCCTGGTGGAAGACCCGAACGTGGACGTGGTGATCGAGCTGACCGGCAATGTATCGATCGGACGCGAACTGGTGCTGCGCGCCCTCGCGCAGGGCAAACATGTCATCACCGCCAACAAGGCGCTGCTGGCCCGCCACGGCGCGGAGATCATGGCCGCCGCCGCGCACGCCGGGCGCCGGGTGCTGTTCGAAGGCGCTGTTGCAGTGTCGATACCCATCATCAAGACGCTACGCGAGGCAGCGGCGGCAAACCGGATTTCGTCGGTAGTGGGCATCCTCAACGGCACGTCCAACTATGTGCTATCGCAAATGAGCGAGCACGGCGCGGACTTCGCCACGGCGCTCGCCGAAGCGCAACGCCGCGGCTATGCCGAGGCCGATCCCACGCTGGACATCAACGGCGAGGATGCCGCTCACAAGATCACCCTGCTGGCGTCGCTGGCCTTTGGCGTGCCGATCGACTTCGCGAGGGTCGATTTCAAGGGCATCACGGACATCGAGCGCGAAGACATCGAATTCGCGAAACGACTCGGGCATCAGGTGAAGCTCATCGCGCAGGCGAAGCGCGTGGACGATGGCATGGTGATCGGCGCGCGACCAACCCTGGTGCCGAACCGTTCGATGCTGGCTCTGGTGGGCGGCTCGATGAATGGCATCGCGTTGCAAGGCGACCTGCTTGGGTCGGCGTTCCTCTATGGATCGGGTGCAGGCGGCAAACAGACTTCCAGCGCCGTGCTCGCCGATCTTCTGGAACTGGCCAACGGCAGCGGGCCCAACGTGGGCGGCGGCGCCTACAACATGGGCTTTCGCAACGCCGCGCCTGCGGTGGCTCCGGCCTGCGGGAAACCGAACCTCGTGGAAGCGTTCTACGTCCGGCTTCGCCTCGACGACCGCGCGGGCACGCTCGCCAAGGTCAGCCGCGTGCTGGCCACTGCGAATATCTCGGCGCATTCGCTGCTTCAGGACGCCACACAGGGCGAGTTGACGGACCTGGTCGTCATCACTCACCCGGTCTCCGAGGAACGGCTGCTCAAAACGCTGCCCCAGCTCCAGGATGCCGCTGGCCCGGGGCATTCCGTGGTCGTGCTTCCCGTTCTGGATGACTGCGGATGCTGAGCGAGGCATTCTCGAACCAGCACACGTCGGACAGCAATGCGCTGCTCATCCATGTGCGGCCCGACGACAGCCTGCTATGGTCGTTTCCGCTCTGGCTGATCTGCCATCGCCTTGGCATGCCAGCACTGTTGGCGGCGCAAGCCCCGGCACCTCATGCCGCCCCAGCCGCGATCACGCACCGGCCACCGGAAGTACGTCTGGGCACGCAAACCCTCGCCCAGTTGCTGACGATCATCGAGACGCTGTACGAACAGTTTCCGCACGCGGGCGTCTGGCCCGGCGAGCCGTCCGCGCGAGCCCGCGCCCGGGACGCGTGCGGCGGCCTGCTGACACTATGCCGACAGGACATCAGTGCCCCGCTTCGTGCCGATGAAACGGACGCCAGTACGATCGCACACGTGGCGCATCGACTGCGCAGCGCGCTCGACGACGACAGGCATGGCGCGGTGGCATCTGTTGCCGCCGCGACCCTGGTGCTGGACATGAACGAATTGTTCGATGTGCAAAGCGAAGATCATATACGGGCTATGCTGGAAAGTCCGGCGGCTTCAGCGTGGCTGAGCGATCCGCAGGTGCAGGAGCGGCGCGCGTGGACACGGGGATTCAACCTGGCCTCCAAACTGCGACGTGCTGGATTCGCATTATGATCCTCATCATTTGCGGCAGCCCGCGCTCCGAAGGGCAGACCAGCCAAGCACTGCGCCTAATCGAACAGCGATTGCTGCAGTTCGGTTACTCGACACAACGCGTGTGCGTGGGCACACTCGACCTGCCCTTTTATGGACTGGACAATGGTGCGTCTGCCGATCTGAGCGTCTGGCGTCAGGCAGTCGACTCCGCTTGTGCGCTTGTAATCGGGAGCCCGGAATATCACGGCAGTTTCAGTGCAGGGCTGAAGAATCTCCTCGATCATCTCGACAGCACGCTCGTCGCAGGCAAGCCCGCCGCGCTGGTTGCGGCCTCAGGTAGTCCACGGGGCGGCATGGCCACCCTGGCGGCCATGCGTCATGTGCTGCGCTCACTGCATGTGCCGGCCGTCGTGGAGCAGTTGGCCGTATGCCCGCAGGACAGGGATACGCGTAACGGCCGCTGGTCGAACGATCTACTGGCGCAAGCCGATTCTGTTGTTGCCGGTCTGCTGCGACAGATTGCACCAGCAAGCCCCCCTGCGCCGGGCCCATTCAACGGCAGATCCGCGCAGCCTTGATCAGCGTTGCCCTAGATCGATGCGCGCTGGCTTCCTATACTTCGCCAGGGGCCGCGTATTACCGCCCGGCCTGATCAAGCGCCGTGCGTGCAAATTCCACCACGAAGCCAGTGACTTGCCGCCCCAGCGGCGGCTCCTGCTGCCAGTGATGCCAGAATAGCGGAATGGAGAGTCCGCCCCCCGGCGCGAGATCGACGAGCTGGCCATTCTTTAGCAGTACTTCTGCATGCTGCACGGGAATGAGACCGTATCCGTTGCCGCTTCGGATCGCGCTCAACAGCGCGGCGGGCGATGGGAAATAGTGGCGCGGAAACTGTTTCAGCTCCACGCCGAACATCGATTTCAGGAAAGTGTCGTGGAGTGAGTCTTTGCGATTGAAGAGCACCGCCGGCACCGATTTCGCGTCATGCAGGGTCAGCCCACGCGGAAAATAGTGCCGTGCGAACGCTGGCGCGGCAGCGCACCGGTACGTCATCGCACCGAGCGGAATAGCGTTGAAACCTGGCGAAGACTGGCATTCAGTGGAAATGCAGCCCGTGACATCCCCACGCGTCAGCATGTGCCGCGTATGGCCCTGATCGTCGACGCTGATCTCCAGCGCCACGGGCAGTTGCTGGAGCAACGCTTCCGAGCACCTGTCAAACCACGTTGCGAGGGAATCCGAATTGACGGCAATCGCGATGGGCGTACGTTTGTGCCGCGACGTGCGCAGCTTCAGGCCGACGTACACATCGTGCTCAAGCAAGCGCAAGGTTTTCACGTACCGCAGCACGATTTCGCCAGCAGCGGTTGGCGTTGGAGGTCGCTCGCGCACCAGCAGCACGGTGGAAAGCGCTTCCTCCAGCGTCTTGATACGCTGCGATACAGCGCCTCGGGTAATGTTGAGCGCATTGGCCGCCTGCTCGAAACTCCCGTATTCCGTTACAGTCGCAAAAGCTTCTAGTTGAAACCGATCAAGCATGATCGCACCCCTCGTGAACATCTTTAGCATTACATTAATTTTTACATCTCGTTACATCTCAACCAAACTCAACATTGCAGACCACAATGGATTTCCAATGTGCTGATTAATATGCATCTCACCAGACCCACGGATCAATGATCCTGAATGCCGCCCACGCTGCAGGTCAAATAGATACAAATAAATAATTACATAACATTTCAATTAATTTCAAACCTCACCATCCGCATTCGGTGCCGCCTCATAAATCGACGAAGCAAATCATAAATTGATTGAATCAAGATTGGGCCCATCAAAGGATAGATGAAACACCTTATCTTGCGCAATTTTATTAATTAAATATGATTTCCACAATTTATTCGACAACACCACCTCCCGGCAAGGTGTCGCATTGCAAGACACCAGGAACCACCTGGAAAACTTGATATAGAAGCAGATCGAGCACCGATAAAAGTTCATGCAGACTTGCAGGCACAAAGTGCTTCAGACTGTCACACTGAGTCATCCCACTTGTGCAAAGCGGAAGTGGTATTCGGGGCAGTACTCGGATCCGCTATAACCCGGCCATATTCGTCTTGGATTTCAGAGACCCAAACTCGATCTTCAAAGCGTCAATTCGATTACATACCTCCATTATTGGCAGCTCAACACACATCGATTACCCGACACTTGCGGAAAAACTTTGGGAAGCAAACTAACCTGGGCAGGCATCGAGACACCTGAGCGCCGACGACGGCAAGCTCACGCTGCTGCGTTGCCTGATGGGTGTCGTCGCCGCGAAAAGCGGCACCGTAGCGCGGCGCGGCGGCGACCTGTCGGGCGGCCAGCAGCAGCAGCTCGCGATCGGCCGTGCGCTGATGAGCGAGCCGCAGTTGCTGATCCTCGACGAGCCGACCGAAGGCATCCAGCCGTCGATCATCCAGGACATCGGCCGCACGCTGCGCCAGCTCGTCGACGAATCGAACCTGACGGTGCTGCTCGTCGAGCAGTATTACGATTTCGCGCGCTCGATCGCGGACCGCTACTGGGTGATGAGCCGCGGCGAGATCGTCGCGGGCGGCAACGCACGCGATATGGAAACGCACGGCGTGCGCGAACTGATCGCGGTGTGACCCACGGCACGGCAGCGGGTACGGGCGGCCGGTTCGCGGTGCGGCCGTACGCGGCGCTTTCAACGAACGCGGCATCTGCATTATTGTTCCGGTAGCATCCACGTTCTTCGCGCCCGTTTCCGTCGTTTCCCCGCTCGCCGCCGATGTCCGCCTCCGATTCCCACGCCTCGCTGTCCCGCCCCGCCGTCGCCAAGTCGTGGCGCGGCCGCCTCGAACTCGGCTTCGAGCGGCACGGCGCGCGCACGACACTCGCGCACCGGCTGCACGACGGCCCGCTGCGCGTGCAGCGGCCGCTGTACCCGGAAGGCGACGCGATCTGCCATGCGGTGATCGTCCACCCGCCGGGCGGCGTCGCGGGCGGCGACCGGCTCGACATCGACATCGCGCTCGGCGACGGCACGCACGCGGTGCTGACGACGCCCGGCGCGACCAAGTGGTACAAGTCGAACGGGCTGGACGCGACACAGCGCATCGGCATCACGGTCGGCGAACACGCAAAACTCGACTGGCTGCCGCAGAACAACCTGTTCTTCGACGCGACGCACGCGTCGCTCGACTTCACGGTCAAGCTCGGCGCGGGCGCCAGTGCGATCGGCTGGGACGCGTCGCAGCTCGGCCGGCAGGCGGCCGGCGAAACCTGGTCGGCGGGCCGCATCGCGTCGACTTCGGCGCTCGTCGACGCCGGCGGCCGGCCGCTATGGACCGAACGCGCACTGCTCGATGCACGCGACCCGCTGCGGGGCGCGCTGCAGGGTCTCGCCGGCTTTCCGGCATACGGCACGCTGTGGGCCACCGGCGCCGCGTGCGACGCCGCGCTCGCCGAATCGCTCGCCGCGCGGATGCCGTTCGACGCCACGCTGCGCGCGGGCGCGACCTGCGTGACGCCGGGCGTCGTGCTGGTGCGCGCGCTGTCGACCTCGATGGAAGCGCTGCAACGCTACTTCACCGACTGCTGGCTGCATCTGCGGCCTGTCGTGCACGGCGTCGACGCACGACCGCTGCGCCTCTGGCAAACCTGAGCGCGATCGCGCCGCGCACCGTTTCGGCGCGGCGTCGCGGCGAACACCGCACGTTGTTCATGCATCGCGCACCACGAGCGCGCATCGCGCTGCGTTCCATGCACATGGCACGCGCCTTGCTCCTTACATAACCGATACACGACGCACGCAAAACAGCGCGGTGCTACGATGATCCGCGCGTCCACCCGGTGCGTGCGCACCGATAAAAATTACGCCTTCCTGAACGTTTTCTTTCATGAAACTGACTCCCCGAGAGAAGGACAAGCTGCTGATCTTCACGGCGGCGCTGCTGGCGGAGCGCCGTCGCGCGCGCGGCCTGAAGCTCAACTATCCGGAGGCGGTTGCCTTCATCACCGCCGCGCTGATGGAAGCCGCGCGCGACGGCAAGACGGTCGCCGAGGTCATGCATTACGGCACGACGCTGCTCACGCGCGACGACGTGATGGACGGCGTGCCGGAGATGATTCCCGACATCCAGGTCGAGGCGACCTTCCCCGACGGCACGAAGCTCGTGACCGTCCACCATCCGATTCCGTGAGGCACCCCGCATGATCCCCGGCGAAATCCTCACCGACGACGGCGAGCACGAACTGAACGCGGGCCGCGAAACGCTCACGCTGACGGTCGCGAACACAGGCGACCGCCCCGTGCAGGTCGGCTCGCACTACCACTTCTTCGAAGTCAACGACGCGCTGTCGTTCGACCGCTCGGCCGCGCGCGGCTTTCGCCTGAACATCGCGGCCGGCACCGCGGTGCGCTTCGAGCCGGGCCAGACGCGCACCGTCGAGCTGGTTGCGCTGGCGGGCGAGCGCGCCGTCTACGGTTTTCAGGGCAAGGTGATGGGGCCGCTCTGAGCCGCTCCCGCGCTTCTCTTCAGGAACAGCACGACATGACACTACGCTTGAGCCGCCGCGCGTACGCGGAAATGTTCGGGCCGACGACGGGCGACCGCGTCCGGCTCGCCGATACCGAACTGCTGATCGAGATCGAACGCGACTTCACGACCTACGGCGAGGAAGTGAAATTCGGCGGCGGGAAAGTGATCCGCGACGGGATGGGCCAGTCGCAGCGCGTGGCCGCCGACGTGCCCGACACGATCATCACGAATGCGGTGATCCTCGATCACTGGGGCATCGTGAAGGCCGACATCGCGATCAAGCACGGCCGCATCGCCGCGATCGGCAAGGCCGGCAATCCGGACATTCAACCGGGCGTGACGATCGCGATCGGCGCCGCGACCGAAGTGATCGCCGGCGAAGGGCTGATCGTGACGGCCGGCGGCATCGACACGCACATCCACTTCATCAGCCCGCAGCAAATCGACGAGGCGCTCGCATCGGGCGTCACGACGATGCTCGGCGGCGGCACGGGGCCCGCCACCGGCACCAACGCGACGACCTGCACGCCGGGCCCGTGGCACATGGAGCGGATGCTGCAGGCCGCCGACGGCTGGCCGATCAACCTCGGCTTTCTCGGCAAGGGCAACGCGAGCCTGCCGCAACCGCTCGTCGAACAGATCGCGGCCGGCGCGATCGGGCTGAAGCTGCACGAGGACTGGGGCACGACACCCGCCGCGATCGACAACTGTCTTTCCGTCGCCGACGACACCGACACGCAGGTCGCGATCCACACCGACACGCTCAACGAAGGCGGCTTCGTCGAATCGACGGTCGCCGCGTTCAAGGGCCGCACGATCCACACGTACCACACCGAAGGCGCGGGCGGCGGCCATGCGCCCGACATCCTGAAGGTGTGCGGCGAATCGAACGTGCTGCCGTCGTCGACCAACCCGACGCGCCCGTACACGATCAACACGCTCGACGAGCATCTCGACATGCTGATGGTGTGCCATCACCTCGATCCGTCGATCGCCGAGGATCTCGCGTTCGCCGAATCGCGGATCCGCCGCGAGACGATCGCGGCCGAGGACATCCTGCACGATCTCGGCGCGCTGTCGATGCTGTCGTCCGATTCGCAGGCGATGGGCCGCGTCGGCGAGGTGATCATCCGCACCTGGCAGACCGCGCACAAGATGAAGGTGCAGCGCGGCGCGCTGCCGGAAGACAACGCACGCAACGACAACTTCCGCGCGAAGCGCTACGTCGCGAAGTACACGATCAACCCGGCGCTCACGCACGGCATCGCGCACGAAGTCGGCTCGATCGAGCCCGGCAAGTGGGCCGACCTCGTGCTGTGGGAGCCGGCGTTCTTCGGGATCAAGCCGTCGATGATCCTCAAGGGCGGGATGATCGCGATGGCGCAGATGGGCGACCCGAACGCGTCGATTCCCACGCCGCAGCCGGTCCACTATCGCGAGATGTTCGCCGCCCGCGGCGGGGCGCTCGCGCGCACGTCGCTGACCTTCGTGTCGCAGATGGCCGCCGATGCGGGCATCGCGGAACGCTACGGCCTCGCGAAGCGGATCGTGCCCGTGCGCAACTGCCGCAACGTGACGAAGGCCGACATGATCCACAACGCGTGGCGCCCGACGATCAGCGTCGACCCGGAAACCTACGACGTGATCGCCGACGGCCAGTTGCTCACCTGCGAGCCGGCCACGGTGCTGCCGATGGCGCAGCGTTATTTCCTGTTCTGATATCCGGTTTTTCGTTTCATGCGCACCCTCGACAAACGCATTGCCCCGAACGTGAAACTCGCCGCGTCGCTCGTCGCGCGCGCGCCGACGCTCACGCTCGCCTACGACGCCCGCTGCAAGAGCCGCCTCGCGGCGAGGCTCGACACCGGCGAGGACGTTGCGGTCCTGCTGCCGCGCGGCACGATCCTGCGCGACGGCGACGTGCTCGTCGCCGACGATGGCGCGCTCGTGCGCGTTGCCGCGGCGCCCGAAGCCGTGCTGCGCGTGCGCGCGGCCGATCCGCTCACGCTGATGCGCGCCGCATACCACCTCGGCAACCGTCACACGCCGGTCGAGATCGGCGACGGCTACCTGAAGCTCGAAGCCGACCCGGTGCTCGCGGACATGCTGCGCCGGCTCGGCTCGCAGGTCGAGGAGATCCTTGCGCCGTTCCAGCCGGAAGCCGGCGCGTACGGCGGCGGCCACAAGCACGGGCACGATGCGACGTTCGCCGAGGACTACGCGCTCGCGCAGCAAGTGTTCGGCGAGCATCACGGCCACTCGCATTCGCATTCGCACGACCACGACCACGACCACGACCACGACCACGACCACGACCACGACCATCAGCATGGTCCCGGTTGCGCGCACGGCCACGGCCATGACCACCGCTGAACTCGTCGCGCTGCTGCACCTTGCGTCGCCGGCGCTGCCGATCGGCGCGTTCAGCTATTCGCAGGGGCTCGAAGCGGCGCTCGACGCAAACCTGATCCACGACGCGGATACCGCGCGCGACTGGATCGCGAGCGGCCTGACCGACGTGCTCGCGCACGGCGAGCTGCCGTTCCTCGCGCACCAGCTCGCGCGCTGGCACGCGCACGACTCGCATGCGCTCGCCACGGAGAACGCGTGGTTCGTCGCGAGCCGCGAATCGTCCGAACTGCGCCGCGAGACCGAACAGATGGGCTGGTCGCTCGCGCAGCTCTGCGCGTCGCTCGAATGGGGCGATGCCGCGCGCCGCGTGACGCTCGCCGCGATGACGCCAATCGCGCTGCCCACTGCATTCGCATACGCAGCCGCCGCGCACGACGCAAGCGCCGAAGCGGTGCTCGCCGCGTACGCATTCGGCTGGGTCGAGAACCAGACGTCCGCCGCACTGAAGGCCGTGCCGCTCGGCCAGCTCGCCGGGCAACGCATCATCGTCGCGCTGCGCGGCGCGATCGACGCGGCCGTGCGCCGCGCGCTCGCGACGCCGCCCGACGCCGTCAACACGTTCGCGCCGCAGCTCGGCATCCTGTCCGCGCGGCACGAAACCCAGTATTCGCGGTTGTTCCGCTCCTGAACCACGACGCCCCACGCCATGAACGCACCTGCTCCCTCCCCCGCTCGCCGCACGAAGAAACTGCCGCCGCTGCGCGTCGGCATCGGCGGCCCCGTCGGCTCCGGCAAGACCACGCTGCTCGAAATGCTGTGCAAGGCAATGCGCGACCAGTACGACCTCGTCGCGATCACCAACGACATCTATACGAAGGAAGACCAGCGGCTGCTGACGGTCGCGGGCGCGCTGCCCGAGGAACGCATCATGGGCGTCGAGACGGGCGGCTGCCCGCACACGGCGATCCGCGAGGATGCGTCGATCAATCTCGAGGCCGTCGACCGGATGCTGTCGCGCTTTCCCGATGCCGACATCGTGTTCATCGAATCCGGCGGCGACAATCTCGCGGCGACCTTCAGCCCCGAGCTGTCGGACCTGACGATCTACGTGATCGACGTCGCGGGCGGCGAGAAGATTCCGCGCAAGGGCGGCCCCGGCATCACGAAATCCGACCTGCTCGTGATCAACAAGACGGATCTCGCGCCGCTGGTCGGTGCGAACCTCGACGTGATGGCGTCCGACACGAAGAAGATGCGCGGCGAGCGGCCTTACGTGATGACGAACCTGAAAGCGCTCGAAGGCGTCGCGGACGTCATCGCGTTCATCGAGAAGAAAGGCCTGCTGACGGTCTGAGCAGCGCGGCGGCGCCATACGGTGCCGCCACGCATGCCCCGGCGGCATTGCGCCGCCTTTCCCTACTCGTCGGACGTGTCCTGCGCATCCTGCAGCGCGCGCCCGCCACGCTCGGCGGGCGGCAGCAGTGCCGCGAGCACGTCGACCGTGCGTGCGGTCGCGCCGCGGTGGCGCGACGCGAACGCCGCGCCGGCCGCGCCCATCGCGATGCGCCGCGCCTTGTCGGCGAACAGCGCATCGAGCACGTGCGCGAGATCGAGCGGATCCTCGACCTGCAGCGCCGCGCCGGCCGCGACCGCGTCGGCGGTCGCCTGCGTGAAGTTGAACACGTGCTTCCCGATCAGCACCGGCACGCCGACCGCGCACGCTTCGATCAGGTTCTGGCCGCCGAGCGGCAGCAGGCTGCCGCCGATGAACGCGATGTCGGCCGCCGCGTAATACGCGCCGAGCTCGCCCATCGAATCGCCGAGCAGCACCGTCACGTCGTCCGGCAGCGGCTCGGCAGCCGGCCTGCCGGACGCGAGCGCCACCTTGTCGGCCGCCCACACGGAGCGCCGCACGCACTTGAGCCCGCTGCGCTCGACGAGCGCCTCGACCTCCGCGAAGCGCTGCGGATGACGCGGCACGAGCACCAGCAGCGCGCCGGGCGTGCGCATCGCCGCGAAGGCGTCGAGCACGAGCGCTTCTTCGTTCTCGCGCGTGCTCGCGGCAACCCACACGGGCCGCGCGCCAATCGCGTCGCGCCACGCATGGCCGCGCGCCGCGAGTTCGGGCGGCGTCGCCATGTCGAACTTGAGGTTGCCGAGCACGGTCACGTTGCGCGCGCCGAGCGACGTCAACCGCTCCGCATCGGCCGGGCTCTGCGCGAGCACGCGCGAGAAGCCGCCGAACACGTCGTGCGTCGCCGCGCCGAACTTCGATGCCCGCCGGAAAGAACGCGCGGACATGCGCGCATTGGTCAGCACCAGCGGCACGTCCGCACGGCGGCACTCGTCGATCAGCGTGGGCCACACCTCGGTTTCCATCACGAGGCCGAGCGTCGGCCGCCACGCGCGCAGGAAGCGCCGTACCGCGCCGGGCATGTCGTACGGCAGGTAGCAGCGCAGCACGCGATCGCCGAAAATCTGTTCGCCGGTCGCGCGGCCGCTCGGCGTCATGTGCGTGAGCAGGATGCGCGCATCGGGGCGTGCGTGCATCAGCGCGTCGATCAGCGGCTGCGCCGCGCGCGTCTCGCCGACCGATACCGCATGCACCCAGATCAGCGGCGCGCGGTCGTCGCGCGAGCGGCCCGCCACGTAACCGAAACGTTCGCCGATGTGTTCGCGATAGCCGCGCTCCTTGCGCGAGCGCACGTAAAGGCGGATGACGGCGATCGGTGCGACGAGCCACCACAACGCGCGATAGATCGCCCTCAGCATGTAACAGACCTTGTCTTGCTTCGGAGAAGATGCGCGCTCAAACCAGCGCCCTGCCCTTCAGGCGTTCGAGAATGCCAAGCGGCGCGCATTCGCGGCGGACCATCGCGTCGACCGGCAGGAAGAAGGTCTGTTCGAGCATGAACTGGCCGGACATCACAGCGTGCGAAGTCTGATCCGAGAAACATATCCACACGCTGCCCGGCGGAAACGGCATCGTCTGCTGCGGGCAGGTTTTCTGGTAGTCGAGATCGGCCTTCATGCTGTCGTGCAGGTTCAGCATCAGGTGGTCGTACGCGCTGCGCGGCGACTTCGTCACGTGCAGCAGGTTCAGCAGCCACGCCGCGCCCGGCAACTGCGGCTTGATGTGCGGCAGGAAGCGCTTCGCGACGTCCTCGAACGGCTCGCCGACGCGCCACACGCGCGGCACGCCGGCCGGGTTCACGTTCGTGAACACGCGCAGGATGCGCTCGCCGTAGTTCGGCCGCGACGGGAACGCGTCGACGTGCAGCCGGCTGTCGTCCTTGCGCCACGACGTCTGGCGCGTCTCGACCTGCATCAGCCGCAGGCTCGTCGGCGCGACGCGCAGCTTGCCGCGGTATTCGGGAAAGAGGCCGTCGACGAGCGTGCCGGCCTGCTGCTGGAAGCGCGCGACGAGCGCGCGCACCGCCGACTGCGTGACGCTGTCGCCAAGCACGCCGGCGAGCGCGCCGCCGTTCGGCGCGAGGCTGATGTTCTTGCGTTTCGGGTCGGCGAGCGCCGGATCGAGCAGCGCTTCCTCGCCGCCTTCGATCGCGAAGCGCAGGTGCGGGAAATACAGCACCTTGCCTTCCTCGACGGCGGCCAGCAGCTGCTCGCGCGGCGCCGACAGGTTGTGTCCGCTCCAGTCGGCGGACGGGACTTCGATGATCTGGGATTCGCTCATGTTCGGTTCGCGTGGGTTCGCATGTGACGGGCGTTACAGCAGACCGAAGCCCGCGAGCGCCGACTTCACCTGCGCGATCGACGGGGGTTGCCCCGCCGTGCCGAGATTGACGACGTTCGGCGACCAGTAGCCGCCGGTCCGCCAGGCCGTCGCGAAATTGTACAGTTCGACCGTCGGACGCTTCAGCGCGGCCGCGATGTGAACCAGACCTGTATCAACCCCGACGGTCGCGGCCGCGCCGTCGATCAGCCCGACTACCGCCGGCAGCGACAGCCGCGGCGGCACGATCGCCGCCGCGCCGAACTCCTTCGCGAGCCGCTCGCTGGTCGCGCGCTCCGCGTCGTTGCCCCACGGCAGCACGAGCGACGCACCGCGCCGCACGAGCGCCTGGCCGAGTTCGATCCACGCGGCGTCCGGCCACTGCTTGTCGGCACGCGACGTCGCATGGACGAACACCACGTACGGCACCGGCAAGTTCAGGCCGAGCGCGGCCACCGCGAGCGCCGCCGCGCGCGTATCGAGGCCGAAGTCGACCGGATCGGCCGGCGTTGGCGCCGGGTCGCCCAGCGCGGCGGCGACGAGTTGCCGCGAGCGCTCGACGACATGCGTGCGCGGCGCGATCGGCACGCGCTTGCGATAGATGAAGCGCACCGGCCACTCGTAGCCGGCGCCGTCGGTGCGGTTGCCGAGCCCGACGAGCGGGCCGCGCGCCCAGCTCGCGACCCAGGCCGTCTTGATGAGGCCCTGGCAGTCGATCACGAGGTCGTACTGCTCGGCCGCAAGGCGCTGGCGGAACGTGCGAATCTCGCGCCACGTGGCGCCCGAGAACGGCCTCTTGCGCCAGCGGCGCAGCGAGAACGGCAGCACGTTGCGCACGCCGTCGACGAGCTTGACCAGGTCGACGAAGCTTTCCTCGACGAGCCAGTCGATCTGCGCATCGGGGTGGCGGCGCCGGATATCGGCGATCACCGGCATGTTGTGCACGACGTCGCCCAGCGACGACACGCGTACGATCAGGATCTTTTGCACGCTGAAAAAACGCCGGCAGGCAGCCGGCGACAGACATAAAGGAAGGATTTTATCCCGCCCGAGGAGCCGGACAGACAAAAAGCGGCCGCGCGCCTGGGGCGCGCGCCGCTTTTCGGGACAAGCACGGACGACGAACGGGCCGTCGTCCGGTGGGCGGCCACTGGCCGCCGTCGTTCAGAACGGCAGCTTGACGTCCGGCTTCGCGGCCGTCAGCACGCGGCGGAAGTCCTCCTTGATGCGCTCGAGGCCTTCCTGCGTCTCCGCCTCGAAACGCATCACGACCACCGGCGTCGTGTTCGACGAACGTGCGAGGCCGAAGCCGTCCGGGTATTCGACGCGCAGGCCGTCGATCGTCACGACTTCCTCGGCGCCGTCGAACTTCGCCTCTTTCTGCAGCTTGTCGATCAGGCGGAAGTTCTCGCCTTCGTCGAGCCACAGCTGCAATTCGGGCGTGCTCATCGCGTCCGGCAGGCTGTTGAGCAGCGCGCTCGGATCGGCCGTCTTCGCGAGGATCTCGAGCAGGCGCGCGCCCGTGTAGAGGCCGTCGTCGAAGCCGTACCAGCGATCCTTGAAGAACACGTGGCCGCTCATCTCGCCGGCGAGCGGCGCACCCGTCTCGCGCAGCTTCGCCTTCACGAGCGAGTGGCCCGTCTTCCACATCAGCGGCTCGCCGCCCTTCGACTTCACCCATTGCGCGAGGTGGCGCGTGCACTTCACGTCATAGATGATCTGCGCGCCCGGGTTGCGCGACAGCACTTCTTCCGCGAACAGCATCAGCTGGCGGTCCGGATAGATGATCTGGCCGTCCTTCGTGACGACGCCGAGGCGGTCGCCGTCGCCGTCGAACGCGAAGCCGATCTCGGCGTCGGTGTCCTTCAGCGCCTGGATCACGTCCTGCAGGTTTTCCGGGTGCGCGGGATCGGGGTGGTGGTTCGGGAACGTGCCGTCGATATCGGTGAAGCGCTCGACGAGCTCGCAGCCGAGCGCCTTGAACAGGCGCGTCGCGAGCGGGCCGGCCACGCCGTTGCCGGCGTCGACGACGAGCTTCATCGGGCGGGCCGGCTTGATGTCGCCGACGATGCGCGCGATGTATTGATCGGCCACGTCGAACTGTTCGTACGAGCCGTTGCCCGTCTCGAAACGCTCGTCGACGATGCGTTGGTACAGCGCCTGGATCTGCTCGCCGTAGATCGCGGCGCCGCGCAGCACCATCTTGAAGCCGTTGTAGTCGGGCGGGTTGTGGCTGCCCGTGACGACGATGCACGAATCGACGCGGCGCTCGCCGCCCTTCAGCGCGAGCGGGACGTTCGCCGCGAAATAACCGACCGGCGTGGGCACCATGCCGACGTCGACGACATCGACGCCCGCCGCACGCAAGCCGTCGGCCAGCGCGCCGACGAGGTCCGGCCCGGACAGGCGGCCGTCGCGCGCGACGACGACCGCGTCGCCGCCCTGCGCGCGCACTTCGCTGCCGAATGCCCGGCCGATCGCGCGCGCGGTGTCGGTGTCGAGCGTCTTGCCGACCACGCCACGAATGTCATATGCCTTGAAGATGGATTGGGAGATCATCGATTCTCTTCTCTCGGTTGCGTGCATGGAAAATTGTCTGGCTTGCCTGGCCGCCGCTCGCCGGTGCCGCGCATGATACATGCTGGCCCGCCACGGACGAAGCCGCTGGCCCGGAACGGCGGAAGCGCCCCCGATCCCACTTATAATCGCGGGTTTTGATGACGCGCATGCCGCCCATTTTAATGCCTAGCCGTCCCGTCGCCGCCAACCTGCAGCCCCCGGGCGCCCTGCCGGCCGCCTTGCGCACACGCCGCTGCCGCGCATGCTGAAGCGCTTCGGCAACCCGGATGTCGCGAAGGCCGTCGCGAATCTCGTCTGGCTGGGGCTCGAGCGGCTCACGCAGATCGGTGTCGCGATCGCGATCAGCGGCCTGCTGGCCCGTTATTTCGGGCCAGATGTGTTCGGCAAATGGCAGTATGCGAATACGCTCCTCCTGGTACTGGCGCCGCTCACCTGGGTGTGCGGCGCGGAAATCCTCGTCCCGACCATCGTCCAGCGCCCGCCCGCCCAGCTCGGCGCGGTGCTCGGCAGCGCATTCGCGCTGCGCATCGCCGTCTCCGCCGCCGCGCTCGTCGCGACCTGGATCGCGATCGCCGCGGGCGCCTTCGATCCGCTGGTCGGCGCGATGCTCGCGGGCCTGGCGGTCACGATGGTGTTCCGCGAGCCTTTCGTCGGCGTCATCAACGCGTGGCTGCAGAGCATGACCTACAGCAAGCCGCAGCTCGTCACCAGCATGGTCACCGCGCTGGCGAAGGCGCTGCTCGTCTGGCTGCTGGTCCGCGCGGCCGCGGGCCCCGCCCGCTTCGCGTGGCTGTGGGCGCTCGAGGCCGCCGCAATCGGCTTCGCGCTGCTGCTGTACTACCGGCATCGTAACGGCGGCGCGCTCGGCTGGACGTTCGACAAACCGCTGTTCAGGCACTTTGCGACGGCCGGCACCGTGTTCTGGCTCGGCCTCATCTGCATGTACCTGTTCCTGAAGCTCGACCGCCTGATGCTCGAGCGTCACGTATCGTTCGCCGATCTCGGCCGCTACTCGGCCGCGCAGCAGCTCAACGAGAACTGGATCACGCTCGCGCTGATGCTTGCGCAGACGATCGCGCCCGCCTTCGTCTACCGCGTGCAGGACGTCGCGCGGCTGCGCCGCAACATCGTCCGGCTGATCGCGATGACGGCCTGCCTGATGACGGCCGGCGCGCTCGTGCTCGACGCCGCCGCCCCGCTGATCGTCGGCAAGGTGTTCGGCCACGGCTACGAGGCGTCGGTCGACATCTTCCGCTGGGCGGTCTGGCTGTCGGTGCCCGCCGGCATCGAGGCGATAGGCAATCTTATCGTTCTCAAATATCAAGCAAAATTCGTGTTGCTGTCGAAATGGCTGCTCGCGCTCGCGATCGCCGCGCTCGTCAACCTGTTCGCGATCCCGCGGCTCGGCCTGTACGGCGCGCTCGTCGGGCTGGCGGCCGGCTATCTGGCCGCCGCCGCCGTCAATTTTTATTACATCCGTTTCAAGCTGCGCCCATGACGTCCCCTGATTGCCCGACCCCGCTCGACGACGTGGCCGTGCTGATGCCGGCCTACAACGGGCACGACGACGTCGTTCGGACCCTCGCATCGTTTCGCGAAGACACGCCCGTGCATGTGCTGATCGTCGATGACGGCAGCACGCCGCCGATCGTCGCGCCCGACCTGCCCGGCCTCACGATCGACGTGCTGCGCATGCCGGTGAACGGCGGCATCGAGCGTGCGCTCGCGGCCGGCATCGACGCGCTCGCCGCGCGCGGTTTCCGCTATGCGGCGCGCATCGACGCGGGCGATCTCGCCGCGCCGCAGCGCCTCGCGAAGGAACGCGCGTATCTCGCCGCCCACCCGCGCGTGGCCTGTGTCGGCATGTGGACGCAAGTCGTGTCCCGAGCCGGCGAGCCCCGCTTCATGCTGACGCCGCCCGCCGATCCAGGCACGCTGCGCCGCACGCGCTTCCTGCGCTCGCCGCTCGTGCATCCTTCTGTGATGTTGCGCATCGACGCCGTGCGCGAAGTGGGCAACTATCGTGCAAAGTACCGTGCGGCCGAGGATCTCGATCTTTTTTTGCGGTTAATGCAACGCTACGATTGCGCGAACCTGCCGGAACTGGGCCTCTATTACGAGTTGAACGAGGGCGGGATCAGTGCGACCAAGCGCCGGCGCCAGCTGGTGTCCACGCTCACGCTGCTGCTGAGCCACTTCAACGTGCTGAACCCGTACGACTGGGCCGGCCTCGCCAAGAACCTGCTGCATTTCGTGACGCCGTACCGCACGCTGCAGCGGATCAAGCAGACGCTGTTCGCCGCGCGGCCGTCCGCGTGACGCCCGTTCGGCGTATCCGGCATTTACGACGCTTTATTTATTCTTTTTTTCATGTCCGCCACCTCCCCGCTGCGCATCGCGCTCGTCTGCAACACGGCCTGGGCGATCTACACGTATCGCCACGGGCTGATCCGTGCGCTCGTCGCGCGCGGCGCCGAGGTCATCGTCATTGCGCCGCACGACCGCACCGTGCCCTTGCTCGAGCAGATGGGCTGCCGCTACGTGGCGCTCGCGGTCGCGTCGAAAGGCACGAGCCCGCGCGAGGATCTCGGCACGCTCGCCGCGCTGGTGCGTCACTACCGCGCGCTGAAGCCCGATCTCGTGTTCCATTACACGATCAAGCCGAACATCTACGGCTCGGTCGCCGCGTGGCTCGCGCGCGTGCCGTCGATCGCGGTGACGACCGGGCTCGGCTACGTCTTCATCCAGAAGAGCCGCGCGGCAAGCGTCGCGAAGCGCCTGTACCGGTTCGCGTTCCGCTTCCCGCGTGAAGTGTGGTTCCTGAACCGCGACGATCTCGCGACCTTCACCGACGAGCAGTTGCTCGCACACCCCGAACGCGCGCGGCTGCTGCACGGCGAAGGCGTCGATCTCGAACAGTTCGCGCCCGTGCCGCTGCCCGCTGGCGACGCGCCCGTCTTCATCCTGATCGGCCGGCTGCTGTGGGACAAGGGCGTGCGCGAATACGTGGAGGCCGCGCGCATCGTGCGCGCACGCTTCCCGAACGCGCGCTTCCAGCTGCTCGGGCCGCTCGGCGTCGATAATCCGAGCGCGATCGGCCAAGCGGACGTCGATGCGTGGATCGGCGAAGGCGTGATCGAATATCTCGGCGAGGCGCATGACGTGCGCCCGCATATCGCGGCGGCCGACTGCGTCGTGCTGCCGTCGTACCGCGAAGGCGTGCCGCGCACGCTGATGGAAGCGTCGGCAATGGGCCGCCCGATCGTTGCGACCGACGTGCCGGGCTGCCGCGACGTCGTCGCCGACGGCGAAACGGGCTTCCTATGCCGCGTGCGCGACAGCGCGAGCCTCGCGGAGCAACTGCTTCGCATGATCGAACTCGGAACGGCCGGCCGCGACGCGATGGGCGCGCGCGGCCGGCAGAAGGTCACGGCGGAATTCGACGAACAGCAAGTCGTCGAACGCTACCGGCGTACCATCCACTCGTTAACCGGCATCCCCCTCTGAAGGAGCGCATCCGCAATGACCACTAAAGGCACCATCCTCGTTACCGGTGGCGCGGGCTACATCGGCTCGCACACGGCCGTCGAGCTGCTCGACAACGGCTACGATGTCGTGATCGTCGACAACCTCGTCAACAGCAAGGCCGAATCCGTGCGCCGCATCGAGCGGATCACGGGCAAGACGCCCGCGTTCCATCAGGTCGACGTGTGCGACGAAGCGGCGCTCGGCAAGGTATTCGACGCACACCCGATCACCGGCACGATCCATTTCGCGGCGCTCAAGGCCGTCGGCGAATCGGTCGCGAAGCCGCTCGAGTACTACCAGAACAACCTCGGCGGCCTGCTCGCCGTGCTCAAGGTGATGCGCGAGCGCAACGTCAGGCAGTTCGTGTTCAGCTCGTCCGCGACCGTGTACGGCGTGCCCGAGCGCTCGCCGATCGACGAATCGTTCCCGCTGTCCGCGACGAACCCGTACGGCCAGTCGAAGCTGATCGCCGAGCAGATCCTGCGCGATCTCGAGGTTTCCGACCCGTCGTGGCGGATCGCGACGCTGCGCTACTTCAACCCGGTCGGCGCACACGCGAGCGGGCTGATCGGCGAGGATCCGGCCGGCATCCCGAACAACCTGATGCCATACGTCGCGCAGGTCGCGGTCGGCAAGCTGGAAAAGCTGCGCGTGTTCGGCTCCGACTACCCGACGCCGGACGGCACGGGCGTGCGCGATTACATCCACGTCGTCGATCTCGCAAAGGGCCACATCGCCGCGCTCGACGCGCTCGCGAAACGCGACGCGAGCTTCGTCGTGAACCTCGGCACCGGCCAGGGCTACAGCGTGCTGGAGGTCGTGCGGGCGTTTGAAAAGGCGTCGGGCCGCCCGGTGCCGTACGAGCTCGTCGCGCGCCGCCCGGGCGACATCGCCGAGTGCTACGCGAACCCGCAGGCCGCGGCCGACATCATCGGCTGGCGCGCCGCGCTCGGCATCGAAGAAATGTGTGCCGATCACTGGCGATGGCAGGAGGGGAACCCGCGCGGTTTTGTATAATCCGCTGTCCATTTTTCGAGCGGTCCCATGCTCAGCTTCGCGTCCGGCTTCGTCGTCTCCCTGCTCGTCACGCTGTTCATCGTGCGCTATGCGCACCTTCACGAGAAATTCTCGATCGACAGCGATCTGGCCGGCGTGCAGAAATTCCACGTGCGGCCCGTGCCGCGGGTCGGGGGCATCGGGATCCTCGCGGGCGTCGTCATTGCCGCGCTGATCCTGTCCCGGCGCTATCCGACGATCGCCGGCAGCATTCTCGGCATCGTGGCCTGCGGAATGCCGGCCTTCCTGTCCGGCCTTGTCGAGGATCTGACCAAGCGCGTGTCGCCGCGCGCGCGGCTGCTGTGCACGATGGGCGCGGCCGCGCTGGCCTTCTGGCTGCTCGGTATCGCGGTCAAGCGCATCAGTGTGCCGCCGCTCGATTTCCTGCTCGGCTACGCGGCCATCTCGGCGTTCATCACGGTGCTCGCGGTTGCGGCCTTGGCGAATGCGATCAACATCATCGACGGGTTCAACGGGCTCGCGTCGATGGTCAGCTTCATGATGTTCGCGTCGCTGGCGTACGTGGCATTCCAGGTCGGCGACCCGGTCGTCATGTCCGCGTCGATCATCATGATGGGCGCCGTGCTCGGCTTCTTCCTGTGGAACTTCCCGGCCGGGCTGATCTTCCTCGGCGACGGCGGCGCGTATTTCATCGGCTTCATGCTGGCCGAACTCGCGATCATGCTCGTGATGCGCAACCGCGAGGTGTCCGCGTGGTACCCGGTGCTGCTGTTCATGTATCCGATCTTCGAGACCTGCTTCTCGATCTATCGGAAGAAGTTCATCCGCGGGATGTCACCCGGCATTCCGGACGGCGTGCATCTGCACATGCTCGTGTACAAGCGGCTGATGCGCTGGGCCGTCGGCACGAAGCACGCGCATGACCTGACGCGCCGCAATTCGCTGACGTCGCCGTACCTGTGGCTGCTGTGCCTCGTCGCGGTGATTCCCGCGACGCTGTTCTGGCGGCACACGGTGCATCTGTTCGTGTTCGTCGTGCTGTTCGCGTTCACCTACGTCTGGCTGTATCTCAGCATCGTGCGGTTCAGGGCGCCGAGGTGGATGGTGGTGAGGAAAGCGCGCAATTCGTCGACGCGCTAACGAGGTACCGCAGGCCTCGGGCCGCCCCCTCGATCCGAGGGCCTGCGGCACACTCCTGTATAATCCGCAACGGAATGCAAACCGCCCCCTCTCAGCACCCGCTGTAACTCGCTACGTCGCCGGTTCGCTCAGTGCTACTACACAGCGTGCGCTTCATTGAGCCGCTGCGGGAGCAGGGTCGCTCTCTGCCAATAGCGCCAGGCTACCCCACTACGCTGCAGGCGACATAGCCGGAGAAATAAGTCCGTGACTGATCTGTCTTACATTGTTCCAGCCCATAACGTTGAGCCCTTTATAGAAGATTGCCTGACCAGCCTGATTCGCGACGTTGGAATCAGCTTCGAGTTGATCGTGATCGACGATCGATCGACCGACCGGACGATGGAAATGGTGAGCGAAATATGCGCGCGCCACCCCAATCTCCAGCTCATTGTCGACTCCACCCAGAATTACGACGAGTATCGGGCAGGCGGGCTCAGCGCCGCTCGTAATACCGGCATCCGGCGTGCACGTGGCCGCTATATCAGCCTGATCGACAGCGACGACTGGATCGATGCACGCGCCTTTGCGAACGCCGTGCGCCTGCTCGATCGCCACGGCGGCGATTTCGCGTGGCTGCGATCGCTGGTGTACAACCAGCGATCGGGCGAGTTCAAGCCGTTCAACGACAAGGCCGTGTTCGACTCCGTGCTGAACGGCAACGCCTTTGCGCTGACGAATATCGAAGAGTGTCCGCAACTCGCTCATTTCGAAGCGTCGTCGTGCAATCGTGTCTATCGCGCCGACTTCCTGCGCGACCGGGTCGGGGCATTTCCGATGGGGCTGATTTACGAGGACGTGCCGAAGCACTTCCGCGCCATCGCAATTGCATCGAAGATCCTGCTGACCTCGGCGCCCGCCTATTTCTATCGCATCAACCGCCCCGGGCAGATCACCAGTCGCAACGACGAGAAACGTCTCGACTTTGTCCGGATCGTGCAGGCCGTCGCGGCAGACTCCGACGTTACAAGCCTCCCGGGCACATCGGGCGCGCAGATCGTGTCGCACCTGGTCGATTTCGCGTTCTGGTGCATCACCAGCGTCGCGCATCCGGTGCGAGAGCGTTTCGTCGGCGAATTATCCGATGCATTCAAGCTTTTCCCGGATGCATGGCTGAACGAAGTGCTTGGCACGAACGCCCGTAACGACGACCGATCGTACAAGCTCTGGTTGATTCTCAACAAGAAAGCACGAGAACTCTCTCTATATGTCTCGAAGAAAACCGATGTTCGAACGTCGTTCCGGTTTTATCTCGACACCGGAAGAAGAGAGCATGCCCAGCTGGCGATGCGCCGACGTGCCAAGACTGTCGTAGCGGGCCTAATGCGCCGCTTCAAGTAGTAGAGGAATTCATCATGACAAGACTCGCCATTTCAGATTTCATTCCCAGCGGAATTGCCAATACTGAACGCACCGGCTGGCTGTCTTCTGACGCGAACATGGATGAAATCCAGCGTGCCAGCGCGTCGCTGACCGCCTCTGATCATGCAGAGGGCCTGCTTTACACCAGCCGGGCGGACACGCTGTTCCACATTGCGAACGACGCCGCCCTGCGCGCGTTTCAGTTCGTGGCGTCGGATACGAGTCGCCGCGCGATTGTCTACCATCCGGTCGAAGAGCAGCGCAAGCAGCTCAAGGCACTCATCGCCCAGGAGTCCGATTCCCGGATGGTTTGTCTTGACCGGCTGGACGACTTTGCAAACGTTGTCGCGGCATGGCAGTGCGACAAGGTTGCTGCGTACATCGATTGGGCCTTTTTCAGCCTCGATATTGTCGAAAAGATCTCCCGCTCCGCCAGGATCGACACGCTGATCGGCGGATTCGAAGAGAGCCGGTTTCCGGCCCGGCAGCTCTATCAGAAACTGAAGCCGTTCGCACGCACGTTTCGACTCTATAGCGTCGAGCGCCAGAACGTCATTCACTGGAACGAGGCGCAGGCAATCGACGTCAGCATCATTGTTCCTGCATACAACATTTCCGCTTACCTGCCGCAGTGCCTCGACTCGCTCGGAACGATCAGCGGGATTACGTCCGAAGTCCTGGTAATTGACGACGGCTCCAAGGACGACACTGCTGCGGTTGCGGCCGCTTATGCGGAAAAGTACTCCAACATCCGGCTGATTTCCCAGGTCAACGGTGGCTGTGCAGCGGCGCGCCAACGTGGCCTCGACGAGGCCCGCGGGACTTACATCGGGTTCGTCGACGGAGACGACTGGATAACGCCAGGCATGTTCGAGAAACTCGTCGGCGCGGCGATCGACACCGGCTCAGACGTCGCGCTGTGCGGCTACGTCGAGGAATACAGCGCCAGCGGCACGAGTCACGAAGTCGAGGAGCATTTCGGTTCGGCTCAACGCGCATTGTTTGACTGCTATCGCGTCGACCCCGATGAAGTCGTCCTTCATGCGCCCACGATCTGGCGCAAGATCTTCCGGAAGAACTTCCTGGACGTTCATGGTGTCCGCTTTCACACGGATATCAAGCGATTCGACGATCTGCTGTTCAACGCCGAAGTCCTGTTCTGCCGCCCGCACACCGTCGCCACCAGCGGCCATATGTACCACTACCGGCTCGAGCGCCCGGGCCAGACGGTCGGATTCAAGGATGAACGGCTGTTTGTCCATTTCGACATCTTCAAGGCACTGCACGATCGCGTGTCCGCACTCGGCACGCTTTCCGTGGAAAGGCTCTTCAAGCAAATACAAATCAGCACCCATTTCTGGGTTGATAGCCTGCTGGAAGACGAGTTGAAATCAAAATATCGTACGCAAGCAGCTAGCGATATTTTTTCGAACTTGCTGCTGCTCGGAAACGAGGACGTCTACAAGCTGGCCCAAGGCTTGTCGCAGGAAAAAGAAGCATTTACCCGCGCCATCAAGAAATAAGCCCCCAAAACGTTACAGGCGCAGCGTATCGTCTGTAACGTTTTGTATTTTTTTGTGTGTTGCATTGGCCACTCAGCTCCTTACAATAGGATAAAAATCGTCAGCAAAGAGGGCAAGCAGCATGCAACAACCGCACAAAAAGCGGATTGGGCAATATTTCAAAAATGCGATCACATCGCTTGTGCGCCGTCAACATCGTTTTGCGACACTTCAGAGTGAAGTGACTGCGATCAAACAGCAACTCACCGAGTACCAAGCTCAGGTAACTGCGTCGCTGAGGGATCAATCTGCCGGTCTCGATACATTGAGCGAGCGGCTCATGACGTCGATCGAAAATCCCCGTCCGAAACGGCTCTTTATTTCGACCGGTTTTTTTTCGACCACGATTGCCGCGACCATTGCCTTGCAGAGCGACGTCCGGTACGACGACTACCTCCTCATCCCGGTCGACCGCCAATCCGAAAGCCACAATATTCAATGGGCCTACCAGACGAATGATCGCTGGGTCGATGTCCAGTGTGTTTCTCACTCGGAATATTACAATTCGGACGACCATTGCGAACTGCCGTTTTCAAACATCGAGTTTGATTTCTTGTTTTCGCCATTCATCGAAATGGCCCAATTTTTGTCAAAAAAATTTCGCGCAAAGCAATATCATTATTTCGAAGAGGGCATCACGAGCTATCTTCAGATTTTGCGCGCCGCCCCTCATTCGCAGGAGACGTTGTTTTACGCACTGTCCCCGTCCCTGCTACGCAATGCCCCACTGATTACGACACCTGTCTCGGGAACGATATTCCGCGGAATATTCACGCGTAACAACGCGTCCTATCGTGTTCCGATATTCGAGAACCCTCGCAACATCCTGATTCTCGCTACCGGCGCTCCGCCGGATTATTCGGGCGATCCGCTTGCCCTCCTGTCGGTCTACGAACCGATGGCTCGGGCGATGATCGGCATCGGGGTCGATGTGTGGCTGCACCCCCACCCGCGGGTCCCACTCAAGGATGTCTTTGGCACGTCGGAACTGGCACGCATCGGTGTGCGGCTGATCGAAACCGATGCTCCGCTGGTGGAGTCGGTCATCGTGAACAATCGGGAAAGGATATTGGCGATCGTGTCGGTGTATTCGAGCCTGATCATGCACGCGCTCACCCTGTTCGGCATTCCCGCCTTCTCCGTGCATGCCGCCCCTCCGGACGAGAAGCAGGCATGGTGGAAAGCGATTCAGGACGCCGCGGTACCCGACGCGGAATGCATCCTGCATACGCCGCCCGAAGATTTACTGCAAATTGCCAACGCGTTCTACAACCAGAATATCGGATGGGCGCCGACTGCTTGAACATGCCGTTTCCCACAAGCCTCCGGACCTCCCGGTTCCGGTAGGCACCCGCGGCTTGCTTCATCACGCAACGCGGCTCAGTGCCGCACCCGTCTAGACTCAGTAGGATTCCTTGTAGACTGCCTGCAACGGGGGCACGTTGACCGGCTGATACTCCGCCACCCATTGTCGCAGGTCACGCCGCACCTCCTCGTCGCTCAACACACGATGCTGCATGAGCCACGGTAGCAATTCGTCCGGCAGCCCCTCCCGAACCTCCCGCGCCGCCGCGATCCGAAGCTTCGGATGGGGCGTCCGTGTCGTAGTTTCATCGCAGGCGAGCAATTCCTCATAGAGCTTCTCGCCGGGACGTAATCCCGTGAATTCGATGCGAATCTGGTCTTCCGTGAAGCCATACAGGCGGATCAGGTCTCGCGCAAGATCGACGATGCG
Organism: Burkholderia sp. BCC0405; assembly: GCF_902833075.1. Classification (NCBI taxonomy): domain Bacteria; kingdom Pseudomonadati; phylum Pseudomonadota; class Betaproteobacteria; order Burkholderiales; family Burkholderiaceae; genus Burkholderia; species Burkholderia sp. BCC0405. Next base: position 40,564 of record NZ_CADFEO010000004.1, on the reverse strand, counting down.
TACCGGATCGCCCATATCGAGAATGAATATCTCGCCCCCCTGCCCCATGCTGGAGGCCTGCAACACGAGTTGCGCCGCCTCCGGGATCGTCATGAAGAATCGGGTGATCTCCGGATGGGTAACCGTCACGGGCCCGCCCTTCGAGATCTGCTGCTGAAACTTCGGGATCACGCTCCCGGCACTGCCCAACACATTGCCGAAGCGCACGGTCTCGAACTGCGTACGCTCGCTCGTCTGCTGGAGTGCCTGACAAACCATTTCGGCAAGCCGCTTGCTCGCACCCATCACGTTGGTCGGATTGACGGCCTTGTCGGTCGAGATCAGCACGAAGTGCTTGACCCCATAACGGATTGCCGTACGCGCCACCCGATACGTGCCCAGTACGTTGTTGCGCACCGCCTGCCATGCATTGTGCTCTTCCATCATGGGCACATGCTTGTATGCCGCAGCGTGAAACACGATGTGCGGCGTGTAGCGCGAAAACACCTGGTCGAGCAAAAGCGAATCCTTCGCGTCACCCACGATGGGGATAATCGGCAATCCCGGCCCGTGCTCGCGAAGCTCTTCGGTCAGGCGGTACATCGCGTATTCGGACAGGTCGAATGCGACGAGTTGCGCGGGTCCGAAGCGGACGATCTGCCGGCACAACTCCGATCCGATCGAACCACCCGCGCCGGTTACCATGACGACCCGGTTGCGCAGCAGCGCCTCGACGTGCGGCGTATCGATTCGTACCGGATCGCGACCGAGCAAATCCTCGAGATCGATGTGACGCACACGGGAAAGAAAACCCTGCCCCTGCGTGACTGGGGTCAGCGCGGGCAACACCATCGCCTTCACGCCTGCCCGGACGCACAGCGTGGCGATGCGGCGCCGCGTCTCGATCGACGCCGAAGGCATCGCAATGATGACGTTTTCGACCTTCATCGATGCGGCAATGGCCGACAGGTCCGCAATCGCTCCCAATACCTTGTAGCCGTAGATTTCGCGCCCACTCTTCACAGGGTCGTCATCGAGCAACCCGACCAAGCGCCATTCCGGCGATCGCTTCAGTTCGCGCGCGAGACTCGCACCGGCATTGCCCGCACCGAGCAACAGCACCGGCTTCCCCTGAGCGACAAGACCTCCGTATTGATAAAACTCCTTGGCCGTCCGGTATAACGCGCGGGCACCGCCCATCATCACGAACAGGAACAGCGGGAACAGAAACAGAACGGAGCGAGGAATGATCGGAACCGGCTGGAACAACACCGCCCCGACCATGATGAGGACGACGGCCGCACCGAGAGCCTTCGCGATGCGGACGAGATCCGGCAGGCTCGCGAACACCCACATGCCGCGATACAACCCGCCAAGCCTGAAGATGATAGCGTGCAACGGCAACACCCAGACAAGCGCACTGATGGCGCCATGCAGGAAATCGATCGGAACACTGCCGTTGAAGCGCACCACGTAGGCAAGCAACCACGCCGCCGCGACCGCACTGAGGTCGTAGGCAAACGCACTGAGCGATAGCCATGAGGCCTTGATTCGAATTATCGACATCCCATCACCTGAGCCATTTCGGTGGCCATCCAGATCTACGCGTACCGCCCGATTTGACGTTGCAGCCGTGCCTCACGTCGCAATACGTAGGCTCTCGTTCAAATCCTGACATTCCAGCTGTCGCGCCACGCCTTCAGCCAGCGGCGCAGCGAATCGATCCGCCCGTCCTTCGCCGCAACGAAGCCGTGCATTACGAGCGGCTTGACCAGGCGCCATTTTGGCGCCGTTCCATAATGACGAAAGACGGCCAGCTGATTGCGCAAATTGTAATAGTGTTTCATTCCGTACGGCCCGCTGCGCAACCGCCCGCCGGCAGGCCGCCGGTGATCGACCACTGCCGCGGGAGCGAGCCAGATCGACCAGCCGGCCCGGCCGAGGCGCAGCGAATACTCGGTATCGTCGTAGGCAAGAAAGAACGATGCATTCGGCAGGCCGACGGTTCGCACCGCGTCGGCGCTGACGAGAAAACCGACGAACGATCCGCAGTCGATACGCACTGACGCCGCGCGATACTCGGTTTCGCCGACGACTGGTTCATTCAGCGTAGCCGGATCGAACCGCCGCCGGTGCATCAGGGCAATCCCGCCGAACTCCATCACCGTCGAACAGATCGCGCCGACCCGCTCGTGAGCGAGTTGCCCGAGCGATATGAGCAACTGCTCGACCAGCGAGGGCGCCGCGATCGCATCGTCGTCGAGCAGCAGGATCCAGTCGGCGCCGACATCCAGTGCACGTTGCACGCCGGCGGCAAAACCGCCCGCGCCGCCGACGTTCTCGTCCAGCCTGAGTACGTCGACACCCTGTACTCGCTTCAGTACCTCGACCGTTTCGTCGCCGCTCGCGTTATCCACCACAATCAACGCGTCGATCACCCGCGTCTGCTCGCGCAGCGCGTCGATCGCGTCGATCAACAGCGCGGGTCGATTGTGGGTGACGACGACAGCGGCAATTTTCATTGCAACGGATCGACGAAGAATTGCGGCACTTCCGAACCGGCCGCGCGCGCGGCGAGGAACCCGTCGGCAGCTTCCAGCGCCTCCTGGATCGTCACGTGCATGTCGAGATAGCGATAGGTTCCGAGACGACCGACGAAACTCACGTTGCGCTCACCCTTTGCGAGGCCCACGTAGTGAGCGAGCATCGACTTTTCCTTCGCCAGGCGAATCGGATAGTACGGCACGTCGTCCTCGCCGCAAAAGCGGCTGTGTTCCTTGAAGATCAGCGTCCGCTCATGGGTTTCCCACGGCGCGAAATGCTTGTGTTCCGAAATGCGTGTCCAGGGCACGTCCACGTCGCAATAGTTGATCACGGCATTGCCCTGGTAGTCGCCGTCGTGACGCGATGCTTCGAAGTCGAGTGTCCGATAACCGAGACGGCCATCCTGAAAACCGAACCAGCCGTCGACCGGACCGCTGTAGAACACGTGATCGTAACCGGCTGCTTCCTTGCGGTCGAAACGCTGGTTCAGATGAACCTTGATGTTCGGGTGGTCGACCAGTTTCTCGACGATATAGGTATAGCCATTCTTCGGCATCCCCTGATACTTGCTGTTGTAGTAATTGTCGTCGTAGTTGAAGCGCACCGGCAGGCGCTTCAGGATGCTGGCCTGCAGCTCCGTCGGGTGCATACCCCATTGCTTCGTCGTGTAACCCAGGAAAAACGCTTCATAGAGATCGCGACCGACGAAGCGGAGTGCCTGCTCTTCGAAGTTCTTCGGATCGGTGATCGACTTGTCGCCGATCGACTCCAGGAACGCCTTCGCTTCGCTCGGCGACATCGCCTTGCCAAAGAACTGGTTGATCGTCAGCAGGTTGATCGGCAACGTGAATACACGCCCCTTCACGACCGCCTTGACGCGGTTGACGAACGGCATGAACTCATCGAACTCATTGACGAATTTCCACACGTGCTCCTGGCTCGTGTGAAAGATGTGCGGGCCGTAAGTGTGAACCATCACCCCGGTTTCCGGATCGCGATCGGAGTGGCAATTGCCGGCGAGATGCGAACGGCTATCGAACACATCGACCTGATAACCAGCACGTGCGAGCTTGTACGCGATAACCGCCCCGGTAAAACCGGCGCCTACGATTCCAACTTTTTGCACTTCGAACCCTCTGTCGAATGAATTAAATGTTCACAACATGCAACGCCGACGCCACGCCGTCGCCTTGGTAGACCTGTCACGGCATGTCGTGAAACATGGCGAATTCGCCTGCATTGTCCGCTCAACTCGCGGACGAAGAATGGGAAGAATGTAACGAAAGATGACCCTATGAACCATGGCCTAGACAGCCATCTCTCATCATGCGGGATCTCCCGAAACGCGACCGGCATGCAGCCGGCCGCGCCCGTCACATCATCAGGTCGCGCACCCAGAAGAGCCTGCGCTGCAGCGAGTTCGGCAAGCGACGCCAGAGCGCACGCGCGCCACGGTACATCAGGCCGCGGCGCAGGCCGGCATCCATGGTCGGCGCGGAAAGCGGGCGGCGCTCGATGACCGCCTCATACCAGAACGTCTTGCGCAGGTAATACCAGTAGAAGTGGGAAAGCGGCGCCATCGAGTTGTTCCACGGCTTCGCCTCGAATCCCGCGTAATGAACCATCTTCGGCGCAGAGAAGACTTCCCGTACCTTCGTCGCCAGGTTGGTGGTCAGGCCGGAGATCACGTCCATCGACACGTTGACGACGTTCCAGCCGAGGTCGAGAAATTTGACCTGTCCGACGAGGTGACGGTTGAGTACGTCCTGGTCGAGAAACCAGTAACGCTTGGAAATAAGGTCCTGATAGGCCCTTTCACGAATGTTCATGTCGCGAAAGCGTTGCAGGTCAATGACGATCAATCCAGCCTGGAAATAGTCATCCCCGCGCTCGCCCATCCCGAGCCAGTTCCGCAGGTATTCACCCGCGCGCGCGCCGCCCGCTTCCTTCATGGCCGGCACGCCCGTCGCCGCAAAGCTGCGCATGATGACGTCGGGCACTGCCGCGGCCGCATTACCCTCCAGATCCATATCGTACAGCGACGACAGATCGTCGAGGACGATGGTGTCCGCATCCACGTAGACGACGCGATCGTGGTTGGCGAGCAATTCGCCGAGACTGAGCCGATAGAAGGTCGCCGCGGAAAAATGCGCATGAACCGGAATGTCGGAGAACAGTTCGGCACATGCGATGAAAGTCAGACGCCCAGGCCCGCCTTCCCGGAACTGCCACTCGAGCAATCTGCGCTGCTCGGCCGGAATGCCGCCGTCGAGCACGATCAGGTCGAGCTGCCGGCCGGCCGCCAGATTGTCCTGCACCGACGCCATGAAAGCCGCCAGATGCGGGACAAAGTTGCCGTCCGACGCAGTGACGATGCTGACGGCTTCTCCGTCAAGCAGCGTCGGTGCGCGATATGGCGGCTTCTGATCCTTGACGAACACGCGCTCGAGTTCCACATGCGTGTCGGCCGATGCGAACTTGCGACGCGCGAACACGTTGAAAAGACGCTCGGACATATAGCCGAATACGCGTCGAGCCGCGACGGAATAGTTGGTCAGGTCGAGCCGGCGCTCCACTTCGAACAGGATCGCGAAGAGCCACGAGCAATACTCGTCGAACACATCGCGACGCAGCACGAAGATATTCGTGAAGTAGCCGTCGTGCCCCCGCATCACTTCATCGTAGTGGTCGAGATCGGCCGGATATAACTCACCGATCACGGCGCGCAGCACGTCGAGATCCTTCTCGAAGTGATGGTCCGCGTTCACGTAGTGGGCGTGCAGGCTCCGGCTGCCGGCATTGCGCACGCTCCACTTCTCCGGCAGCACCGCGAGCAGGCCCGGCTTCGACGCAATGGCCGCAGTAACCGCTTCGCCCGTCAGCCCGAGCGCGTCGATCGTTGCATCGTCGAGCGCGTCATAGTTCACGCAACCGTGCGCGTCCGGCTTATGGCGCGCACCGGTGAAGTCAAGCAGGCGGCGATAGTGCATCAACCCGACCCACTTCGCCCCGACGTCGTTCTTCCAGGCCCAGTAAAGCGCGGTGAGTTCGCAGAAGGTCTTGTTCTTGCCGGAAATGTGATCGCCGGTATCGTCGCGCAGCATGCCAAGATCCGTCGACGTCTGCGCCGCACCGACCTGGATCGGCAGGAAGCAGCCGTCGGTAAAGCTCGGGCCGGGCTTGTGGTGGCATACATAGATATGCACGGGGCTTGTGTTGTCAGACATATTGGATTGCATACGAAAATTGGAACGCGGTGCTGCCTGGATTCAACTGACGGATGAGCTCGCGCTGTTCGGCTGATCCACGGGCACCTCGGTCAGGGTCCCCTTTTCGAGAATGATTTTGCGGTTGCAGACCTTCCGCACCAGATCGGGCGAATGTGACGCCATCACGAGAATCGACGAACGCTCAACGAGTGAATTCAGGCGATTCGATGCCTTCTTGTTGAACGACTCGTCGCCGACGGAAAGCCATTCGTCCATCAACAGGATGTCCGGGTGGACGGCCGTGGACACCGCGAACGCGAGTCGCAGCGCCATCCCGCTCGAATACGTCCGGGTCGGCATGTTGAGATAGTCGCCCAACTCGCTGAACTCGGCGATCTCGTCGATTTTCTCCTCGATTTCGCGCGGCCGCAGGCCCATCACGACGCCACGGAGAAAGATGTTTTCGTAGCCCGTTGCCTCGGGATCCATGCCCAGAGACATGTCGAGCAGCGATCCGATACGCCCCTGCACGTCCAGCCGTCCGGAAATCGGCGCGTAGACCCCTGACAGCACGCGAAGCAGCGTTGTCTTGCCTGCCCCGTTGTGCCCGACAAGCGCGACGCGATCACCTGGATTGAACTGGAACGACGCGCCACTGACCGCGCGCACGACGACGTGCTTGCCGGCGTCGTGCGCAACGCGACCGCCGGTCGTCGCCCGCAACACTGCCTTCTTCAGTGATCGATGCGATGCGTTGAAGATCGGGAATTCGACAGTGATGTTTTCGGCACGAATATGTACGGAATCCATTCTTCCACTCATGATCAAAGCCAGTACGCAACACGGTGGCGGTACCGTGACAACAGGACGGATGCGGCCGCCGCCGTCACCGCGATAATGCAGGCGACCCACAGCCACGATGCGAGCGGCGGCACTTCACCCAGCAGCGGCTCGCGCACGATGTTCAGCAGATGCGTGGCCGGATTCAGTTCGACAAGCCACCCAAACTTGGCGCCAAGCGTCTTCGGCTGCCATAGAATCGGCGTCACATAGAAGCCGATCATGGTCAGATTCTGTACGACCGGCTGCAGGTCGCGAAAGCGCGTGCATGGAATCGCGACGCAAAGGGAAAGGAAGAAGATTGCAGTCGACGCAACCAGCAGCCCGGGGATCGCGATCAGCGCCGTCGGCGACCAGCCCGGCCCGACAAACGTGATGACCACGGCGACCACCAGGAAGTTGTGCGCAAAAATGATCAGGTTTCGGACCACGAGCCGCAAGATGAAAGACGGCAAAGGCAGGCGCGTCTGCTTCATCAACCCCTCGAACTGAATGAAGCCCGTGCACGCCTCGTTGATTTGCGCCGCGTAAAACGACCATATCACCTGCCCTGCCGCGTAGAACGGCAGATACTCGTGGATCTTCATGTTGAAGATCAGCGACCAGACCGCGCCAAGCGTCGCGATCATGATCCCGGTGCTCAGCGTCATCCAGAACGGCCCCAGCACCGAACGCCGGTAGCGCTGCTTGATGTCGTACCAGGCCAGCAAGCCCCAGAGCTGCGGGGCCTTCACCGTGTCGATGAGTTCATTCCTTCGATAATCGATATGATTCATGCTCTTTAGCTTTTCCAACTGCGATATCGCAACCTGATCGCCCGGGCGCCCGATGCGCCCGTCGCGAAACCTTGTCCCGACCGTTCCGCCACCACCTCCCGGAGCCCCGCCGAGAGACCGCACCCGGGCGGGATTATCCGCCGCCGCCCCGGTTCGTCTGCCGCTCGAAACGCTTCCACGCGGCGCCAACGCCGCACGCCGCCGCCAGCAATCCGGCGTACCAGAGCGCCACCCCCGCATATTGCAGCGCCGGCGCGACCCGCAACAACCCGATACCAAGCAGGCTGGCGGCCGCCATCAGCGCGTACCATAGCAGCATCGTGGCCCGATGCCCGAATCCCATCCGGGCCAGGCGCTGATAGCAGTGCTCACGGTGAGCCTCCCAGACTTTTTCGCGTCGGACAAGGCGCTTCGCGAGGGTCAGCGTGGCATCGCCAATGAACGGCGAGAACACCATCACGGGAAACCACAACGGCCATACGTGGTCAAGCCATCCCTGCACCCCGAGTGCCGCCGCCGCGAAACCCAGCGGAATCGATCCCGCATCACCAAGAAAGATTCGTGCGGGCGGAAAATTGAACACAAGGAAACCCAGTGCCGCGCCGGCCATTGCGGCACCGGCCAACGCGAGCCCCGGCGCGTGCCCGGCCGCGACCCACGCATAGGTTGCGAACCCGAACAACGCCATTCCGCCGGCCAGCCCGTCGAGGCCATCCATGAAGTTGTACAGGTTGGTCATCCATACCATCGCGACGCACAGCACGATTGCCGGCCACGCGGTGTCGAACACGTGCTGCGACCAGACGAACGCAACGGCCACCAGAAAATGCCCTGCGAACCGCACGGCCGCCGGCAACCCACGGCGATCGTCAACGAACGACAATGCGGCAAGCGCGACCACCCCCGTCATCGAAGGCGTGACGTCAAGCCCCCCGAAACCGCCGAACGCCAGTGTTGCCGCACATGCCGCCGGTATCAGGCCCCATCCGCCAACGCGCGGGACCGGCATCGAATGCATCGAACGCCAGTTCGGTGTGTCGACGGCGAGTCTCCACGCGAGCCGCGTCCTAAGCAGTGTCCACAACAGCCCCGCGCACAGTGCCACGGCCAGCATACCCGCGCCCCATACCGATACCAGCGCCGCCATGTTCACTGCGCCTCCGCGAGATGCTCCCGATAGGCTTGCGCCGTACGCGCCAACCCTTCTTCGGACGAATAAGCGGGACGCCATCCCAAGTCCGCCCCGATCGCGCCGGCGTCGACACGCAGCGGCTCGACGAGCCGCTCGATCATGGCGGTGCGGCCGGCAAGCCTGCCGCCCCATTTCAATACACTGATCGGGAAGCCAATCAGCCTTGCGGGTTGCTCGAGATGCCGCCCGAGCGCCGTGATCAGCTCGCTCACCGTCAACACCTCGGCATCCGCCACGTGATAAACCGGGCGCAGCGTACCATCCTGCTCGGCAAGGGCCAACAGCGCATCGGCGAGATTGCCGACGAATACCAGGCTCCGTGCCGCATTCGCGCGGCCGAGCGGAAGCGGCACACGACGCGATATCGCGGACATCAGCCGCTCGAAATTGCCGCCCACGCCAGGCCCGTAGACCAGCGGCGGCCGGACTGACGTACACCGCGCGCCATAACGCCCGGCCAATGCGTCCAACGCGACTTCCGCCTCATGCTTCGAAATGCCGTAGGCATCCGTCGGGTTTGCCTGATCGCTTTCACGCAACGGACGCCCGCGGTCGGACTCCCCCAGCGCCTTGATGCTGCTGATATTGAGAAAGCGCCGGCAGCCATGTCGAAAGGCTGACTCGGCAACGCGCAGAGCGCCGTCGACGTTCGTGGCACGATACGCGTCTAGCATCGTCGCCTCGTGCTGACCGAACTGATGCACACGCGCGGCCGCATGAATCACGGCATCGATCTCCCCGACCGGCCAGTTGCAGGCAACCGACGCGAAATCGGCCTCCGGCGATACCCATTCGAGCACATCGGGGGGACACGTCCCCGCACGCCGGACGAGCGCGATCACGTCATGTCGACGCTGTACTGCCGCCGCGCACACGGCTCGCCCAACGAAGCCGTTGGCACCGGTTACCAGAATGCGCATCAGAACCACCGCCATCCAAAACGGTTATAAAAACGGATCGCCGACGCCGCAAAAAGCTTCACGTGCAGCCACCCTTTTCGTGCGGCCCCGCCACCGAAATGAACGATCCTTACCTTTGCCGAATAAACGATGCGCGCAACCTTCGCCGTTCTCAGGCTCAGATCGTAATCCTCGAAATAAAGGAAATAACGTGGATCAAATCCACCGAGCGTATGGAGAACGCGGCTTCGATAAAACATGAAACAACCGCTGACGATGGGCGGATCCCATACTTCGTCGGCTGCGTCATATGCGTCGCGCATTTCGTAACGATCCAGTCGCCGCCCGAACAGGTTTCTGATCAAACGCGGCGCGAACCCTCTGAGCAGCAGGTCGAATACACTCGGGTAACGTCGGCACAGAAACTGCGTTTCGCCCCGGGAATCCCGCACCTCCGGAACGACCAGGCCGACATCCGGATGACGCATCATCAGATCGATCGCCACGGGCAGCGTATCCGCCTGCGAAATGACGTCCGGATTCAGTACGAGATGAAAATGACTGTCCCCTCGTTCAATCGCGAGATTGTGCCCGCGCCCATATCCGACGTTACCGTGCCCACGCAACACCACCAGTTCGACGCCTGCCTCGGCGAGTCGGGCCGACCAGGATGCCGGCACTTCCGTGCCGCCATTGTCGACCAGATACAGCTGCGCCAACGCGCCGCATCCCATCTGCTGCCGAACACGTTCCAGCGGTTCCATACCCGTCAGGACGGACATGAGGGTCCGCTCCAGCAGCACTGGATCCGGGCGAAAGGTAACGACTGAAATAGAAAGAAGAAACTGAGGTTGCGGTGAGCTAATCATCTAACAGAATGTGGTTGCACTGCCTTCGTTACTGCCACCCATCTGTCACGCGAATCCGCTGCGCAAGACCTCGCCAGGCCACAGTCCGGCGGAATGGTACTGAAGGCACGGCACGAAACAACTTTAAATTGTAAAAATTACGTCCGCTCGCCATACGCCCCTTCGACATGCCGGTCAGATCCCGCCCCACAATGAGCACGAAGGCGCTCCTCGCAGCCGTACGCGACCGGAAAGACCGTTCCGCAGCCCGCCTCGCCGAGCCGTGATTATAAGGGAGCGGTAATGCCGACGTGAACTTTCACCGAACAATTTGATACATCTTTGCACTCGGATCGACACGGTCAGTCGCGGCCGGACAATCCGTCCGGGCGCGTTTCCCGCGCCTCCTCCATGACCATGCCCAGCACGTCACGCCAGTCCGGCACGTGCAATCCGAAGGTCTCCTCGAAGCGTGACGTCGAGAGCCTGGAATTGGCCGGCCGACGCGCCACGGCCGGGTAGCTGGCCGCCGGAACGGGGCTGACGATCGGCCGCTCCGGCAGCGCGGCCTCATCGAAAATGGCCTGCGCGAATCCGTACCACGACGTGCTGCCGCCTGCGGTCAAATGGTAGCACCCCTTTTTTTCTCGCCACCATGCGTCCCGCAAGTCCGCTGCCCGTGGCACCTGCGCCAGCACGTGCGCCGTCATCGCCGCGATCGTGCCGCTCCACGTCGGCGCACCGAATTGGTCGTTCACCACCGAGAGCGTGCCGCGATCACGGCCGAGGCGCAGCATTGTACGCAGGAAATTGGTGCCACGCAGCCCGTAGACCCAGCTCGTTCGCAGAATCAAATAATCGCCGTCGACCTGGGAAACGGCCGCTTCTCCCTCGAGCTTGCCGTGCCCGTACGCATTGACGGGATTCGCGGGATCGGTTTCGATGTAAGGCCGCTCAAGCTCCCCGTCGAAGACATAATCCGTCGAATAGTGCACGATTGCCGCGCCTATGCGCCGTGCTTCTTCCGCCAGTATCGCGGGCGCCTCTGCATTGATCGACCGCGCCAGCACATGCTCCGTCTCGGCTCGGTCGACTGCGGTGTATGCGGCGGCATTGACGATGATCGATGGTGCCACGTCACGCACCACCGATCGAATCTGCGCCTGGTTCGTCAGATCGAGCGTCTGCCGGCCAACGCCAACGACTCGCCCGAGCCCCTGCAACGAGCGCTTGAGCGCAAAGCCGACCTGACCGTTATCCCCCGTCAACAAAATGATCGGGCACGCGTTGTCCGTCATCTGCAACCCCGGTTAGTCGTAAACGTCCGCATCGCACAGCCGGCTACCCCGTGCGTCTTTGTCGGCAAGCACGGGCTCCCCTTCGCACGGCCAGGAAATATCGACCGATTGATCGTTCCAGACGAGGCATCGCTCGTGTTCCGCATGCCAGTAGTCCGTCGTCTTGTACAGGAACTCCGCGCTTTCGGACAGAACGAGAAAACCGTGTGCGAATCCCGGCGGAATCCACACTTGTCGCCGGTTCTCAGCGCTGAGGTGCACGCCGCACCATTTTCCGAAATCGCGCGAACTGCGCCGCAGGTCGACCGCTACGTCAAAGACTTCACCTTGAATGACGCGCACGAGCTTGCCCTGCGGGTGTTTGATTTGATAGTGAAGCCCCCGCAAGACGCCGCGCGAGGAAAAGGAATGATTATCCTGGACGAACGTCACGCCAGCGACAACATTCCTGCCGAACTCGCTTGCGTTGAAGCTCTCGTAGAAGAACCCTCTCGCGTCGCCGAATACCTGCGGCTCGATGATCTTCACATCGGGCAGCGCGGCGGACGTTACTGTGATCGCCATATCGCCCTGTCCATCAGAATATTCTTGAGGTAAAGGCCGTAGCCGCTCTTCGACAGCGGCTCCGCCAGTTTCGCCAACTGCTCGCCATCGATCCACCGATTGCGATACGCGATTTCCTCCGGGCACGCCACCATCAGCCCTTGCCGCTTTTGCAGCGTCGAGATGAAGGTGGCCGCTTCGATCAGCGAATCGTGGGTTCCGGTGTCGAGCCAGGCGTAGCCGCGCCCCATGATCTCGACGTTCAGCCGCCCTGCCTTGAGGTATCGCGAGTTGACGTCCGTAATTTCGAGTTCGCCGCGCGCCGAAGGCTTGATCTCTGCAGCGATATCGCACACGTCGTTGTCATAGAAATACAAGCCCGTCACCGCGTAATTCGAGCGCGGCTTCACGGGCTTCTCCTCAATCGACAACGCGTGATAGTTCGCATCGAATTCGACGACACCATAGCGATGCGGATCGCTCACGTGATAGGCGAACACGGTCCCGCCATCAGCACGGAGATTCGCAGCCGCGAGACGATGAGCGAGATCGTGGCCATAGAAAATGTTGTCGCCGAGAATCAGCGCGCAGGGATCATGGCCGACGAACTCGCGACCGATGACGAACGCCTGCGCAAGTCCGTCGGGCGACGGCTGCACCGCATAACTCAGGTTCATCCCCCACTGGGCGCCATCCCCCAACAACATCTCGAAGCGCGGTGTATCGGCGGGCGTCGAGATAATCAACACGTCGCGAATCCCCGCCAGCATCAATGTTGTCAGCGGATAATAGATCATCGGCTTGTCATACACCGGCAGCAGTTGCTTCGAGATCGCCTGCGTGATCGGATACAGCCTCGTGCCCGATCCGCCAGCGAGGATGATGCCCTTGCGTTTCATCAATCGCCTCCCGATGATTCACTCATAATGCCTGTCGATCCATTGACGATACACACCGCTCGTGACGCCCTCAGTCCACGCTGCATGGTCGAGATACCAACGCACCGTCTTCGCCAGCCCCGACTCGAACGTTTCTGCCGGCCGCCAGCCGAGTTCGCGCTCGATGCGCGTCGCGTCGATCGCGTACCGGCGGTCATGTCCGGGGCGATCCTTCACGTAGGCAATCTGGTCCGCATACGACGCGCCCCCAGGGCTCGGACGCAGCGTATCGAGCAATGCGCAGATCGTTTGCACGACGTCGATGTTCGCCTTTTCGTTCCAGCCGCCGATATTGTAGGTTTCGCCCGGCGTTCCATGCGCAAGAACGGCACGGATCGCCGCGCAATGATCTCCCACATACAGCCAGTCGCGCACGTTCCGGCCATCGCCGTAAACCGGTAGCGCCTTCCCGGCCAGCGCGTTGAGGATCATCAGCGGAATCAGCTTCTCGGGAAACTGATAAGGACCGTAATTGTTCGAGCAGTTCGTCGTCAGCGTCGGCAATCCATAGGTGTGGTGCCATGCCCGCACGAAATGATCGGATGCAGCCTTGCTCGCAGAATACGGGCTGTTGGGCGCATAAGGCGTCTGCTCATTGAAGGCGGGATCCGTCGCGTCGAGCGAGCCGAACACTTCGTCAGTCGACACATGCAGGAAGCGAAACGCATCGCGCGCGCCCGCCGTCAGCGAGCGCCAGTATGTCGTGGCCGCCTCGAGCAGCTCAAACGTGCCGACGACGTTCGTCCGCAGGAAATCGCCCGGGCCGTGAATCGAACGGTCGACATGACTCTCTGCGGCGAAGTGCAGCACCGCCCGCGGACGATACTGCGCAAACAAACCGTCCAGGAGCGAACGGTCGCAAATGTCGCCACGCACGAATACGTGGCGCGCATCATGCGCGAGCGGCGCGAGCGTCTCCGCATTGCCGGCGTAGGTCAGCTTGTCGAGATTCAGCACGGGTTCGTCGTTCATCCCGAGCCAATCCAGCACGAAATTGCTGCCGATGAAGCCGGCCCCGCCAGTGATCAATATCATTCGCTCGTTTCCTTAGGTTGTCGACAGGCTGCCCCGACCCTCAGCGTGCCCGGTATGCGCCGCGCGCGCGCAGGTACGCGTCGAACTCCGCGCCGACTTCCGCGTGCCGCAGCGCGAATTCGACCGTCGCCTTCAGGTAGCCGAGCTTGCTGCCGCAGTCGTAGCGCGTGCCCTGGTACTTGTAGGCCAGCACTTGCTCGTCGGCGAGCAGCGCCTGGATCGCGTCGGTGAGCTGCAGCTCGCCGCCCGCGCCGGGCTTCAGCGCGCGCAGGTGCTCGAAGATCCGCGGCTTCAGGATGTAGCGGCCGACCACGCCGAGGTTCGACGGCGCGACTTCCGGCGCCGGCTTCTCGATGATCGCCGACATCTTGACGATCGACTCTTCCCACTCCTTGCCGTCGATGATCCCGTACGACTTCGTCTCCGACGGGGGGATCTCTTCGACGCCGATCACCGAGCTGTGATAGTGGTCGAACACGTCGACCATCTGCTTCATCACGGGCGGGTTGCCGTCGAGCAGGTCGTCGGCGAGGATCACCGCGAACGGGTTGTCGGCCACGAGCTTTTCCGCGCACAGCACCGCATGACCGAGACCGAGCGCTTCCGGCTGGCGCACGTAGAAGCAGTCGACATGGCTCGGCTTGATGCTGCGCACGAGTTCGAGCAGCTTTGCCTTGCCGCGCGCCTCGAGTTCGGCCTCGACTTCGTACGACTTGTCGAAGTGGTCCTCGATCGCGCGCTTGCTGCGCCCGGTGACGAAGATCATCTCGGTGATGCCGGCGGCGATCGCTTCCTCGACTGCGTACTGGATCAGCGGCTTGTCGACGACCGGCAGCATTTCCTTCGGACTTGCCTTCGTTGCCGGGAGGAACCGCGTGCCGAGACCGGCAACGGGAAAAACGGCTTTGGTAACTTTTAACATCGGGAGATAGTTAGAATCTGCACATCGAATTGGCGCAGATTATATGCGCAAAAAATCACGGTGCCGCCGCGTTCGTCGGGAACGAATGCTCCAAGCACAGCGCGCATTTGCTTCACCATTACGTCGCTTGCTATTGTCATCGTCCTTATTTCGTCAGCCGACGGCACGCAACCGGAAACCGTCACGCATGAGTACGTCCCTTCGAATTGCCGCCCCACTCGCCTTTGGCGACCTGCAGGGTTGCTATACCCCGTTTCGATCGCTTCTCGCGCAATTGAATCCCGACCCCGACACGCCGCTGTGGTTCTGCGGCGACGTCGTCAACCGCGGCCCCGACTCCCTCGCCGCGCTGCGAGCGCTCGTCGACCTCGGCCCGCGCGCGACCGTCGTGCTCGGCAATCACGACCTCCACCTGCTTGCGGTCTCCGCCGGCCTGCGCACCGAACGCCCGGGCGACACGATCGGCGAGATCCTCGACGCACCCGACGCCGACGCGCTGCTCGACTGGGTCCGCCACCGCCCGTTCGTGCATGCGGAGAACGGGATGCTGCTCGTGCATGCGGGCGTGCTGCCACAGTGGGATGCCACGCTCGTGCTGGAGCTCGCCGACGAACTCCAGCGCGCGCTGCGCGCCCCCGACTGGCGCGACACGCTTCAAGGCCTGTACGGCAACGAACCGAACCAATGGAACCCGAACCTAAAGAAACGCGACCGGATGCGCGTTGCGTTCAACGCCTTCACGCGCGTGCGCTTCTGCACGCCCGACGGTGCGATGGAATTCAAGGCGAACGGCGGCCCCGACAGCGCGCCGCCTGGCTACCTGCCGTGGTTCGACGTACCGGGGCGCCGCACGGAGGACGTGACGGTCGTGTTCGGCCACTGGGCCGCGCTCGGCCTGATGCTGCGCGAGAACGTCGTTGCGCTCGATTCGGGGTGTGTGTGGGGTAACCAGCTGTCGGCCGTGCGGCTGACGGCCGATCCGGCGCAGCGCACGGTCACGCAGGTGCAGTGCGAAGCGTGCCGCGCGCCGGGCGGTGAGTGATCAAAGGCTGATTCGCGCCGCCGGAAAGCGCTTCAGCCCTCGCGCCCCGGCACGGGCGCATCGGCCGCCTCGCTGCCTGCCGCTGCGGCGCCAACCTCGGTCGCCGGATACGCATGCTTCTGCAATTCCGCAAGCGACTCGGCCGTCGGCTTGCCGACCTTGGCCTGTAGCGTCGCGAGCGCAGCCGCGATCGCATCGCGCGCCGCGGCGGACGTCGCCCGCCGGTCGCCGCCCGGCGCGATCGGTTCGCACACGTACAGGTGCGCGGTGATCGGGCCACCGCGCAACACCATGTCGAGCGACTTGCCAAGCGCCAACTCGCCCGTGTAGGCAGGCGCAACCGACTGCCGCCGCTGCGCATCCTCGTACATCAGGCAGATCGGCTGCACCGCACAGCCGGCCGATACCGCGGCCTGGAACAGGTTCGCATGGAACGGCAGCAGTTCCTGCCCGTCGGTCGTCGTCCCTTCCGGAAATACGCACATCAG
Source organism: Burkholderia sp. BCC0405 (assembly GCF_902833075.1). Taxonomy (NCBI): domain Bacteria; kingdom Pseudomonadati; phylum Pseudomonadota; class Betaproteobacteria; order Burkholderiales; family Burkholderiaceae; genus Burkholderia; species Burkholderia sp. BCC0405. The sequence goes on along the minus strand of NZ_CADFEO010000004.1, from coordinate 24,011 downwards.
CCCGCCGTTGCGCAGGCGCTCCGCCATCTCGTGCATGACCCGCATCGCCTCGGTGCGCTTCTCGCGCTGCAGGAACACGGTGTCGAGCTTTTCGGCGAGCCAGCCGACGACCGGCCACTGCCGCACCTCGGCCTTCGACACGAACGGCGTCGGCCGCCACGCGTTGACCGTGTAGATGTCGAGCCAGGACACGTGATTGCCGACCACGAGCGCGCTCGCGTCGAGCCGTGCGCCGTCGTTATGGACGACGAGGCGCATCCCGCAGATCCGCAGCAGCTTGAGCGACCAGCGGCGCGTCATCTCGGCACGCCGCGCGGGCGTGACATGCGAAAAACGCAGCGCGACGATCGCCATGCCGCGCAACAGGTGAAAGACGAGACGCAGCTTGCGAAGGGCAATCATGGCGAAAGTCCGGCGTGGTTCAGGGGCGCTCGAACGCGATCTGCCCGGCGACGAGCGTCGTGCGCACGCAGGCGGGCAGTTCGTAGCCGAGGAACGGCGAGTTGTGGCCCTGGCTCTTCAGCGCACGCGGCTCGACGCGCCAGTGCGCGCGCGGGTCGAACACGCACAGGTCGGCCGCGCCGCCTTCGGTGAGGCGGCCGGCCGGCAGCTTCAGCACATCGGCCGGTGCGGAGGTGATGCGGCGCAGCGCCTGCGCGAGCGGCGTACGCGTCTCGTCCGCCCACTTCAGCGTCAGCGACAGCAGCAGTTCGAGCCCCGTCGCACCCGGCGTCGCTTCGCCGAACGGCAGCAGTTTCTCGTCGTCGTCGACCGGCGTGTGGTCGGAGCAGATCGCGTCGATCGTGCCGTCGGCGAGTGCCACGCGAATCGCTTCGCGATCGCGCTCGCTGCGCAGCGGCGGATCGAGCCGGAACTGCGAATCGAAGTAGCCGATGTCGACGTCGATCAGGTGCACGTGATTGACGCCGACGTCGCAGGTCACGGGCAGCCCCTCGGCCTTCGCCTCGCGCACGAGCGCGAGGCCAGCCGCCGACGACAGCCGCGCGAGGTGCACGCGCGCGCCCGTCACGCGCATCAGTTCGAAAATCGTGTGCAGCGCGATCGTCTCGGCCGCGACCGGCACGCCGGACAGCCCGAGCCGCGACGCCAGCGCACCGCTCGCGGCGACACCGCCGCGGCCGATGAATGCGTCTTGCGGGCGCAGCCACGTGGTGTAGCCGTAGGTGCTCGCGTACTGCAGCGCACGCAGCAGCACCTGCGTATCGCGCACCGGCACGTTGGCGTGCGTGAAGCCGACGCAACCGGACTCGGTCAGCGCGACCATCTCGGTGATCACTTCACCCTTGAGACCGACCGTCAGCGCGCCGAGCGGATGCACGTTCGCCTGGTGCAGGTTGCGCGCGCGGAACTTGAGCATCTCGACGAGGCCCGGCTCGTCGAGCACGGGGTCGGTATCCGGCGGGCACACGAGGGTCGTGACACCGCCCGCGACGGCCGCGGCCATCTCGGACGCGAGCGTCGCCTTGTGCTCGTAGCCGGGCTCGCGCAGCCGCGCGCACAGGTCGACGAGGCCGGGCGCGACGATCAGGCCCGATGCGTCGATCGTCCGGTCCGCGTTGAAACCGGCCGGCGCCGTGCCGAGCGCGGCGATCTTGCCCGCCGCGACGAATACGTCGGCCTGCTGCTCGGTGCCGGCGACCGGGTCGATCAGCGTGCCGCCTTTGATATGAATCTTCATGCGCTGTCTGTGAATGCGTTGATTGCGTGAATAAGGATGCGCGAAAGCGGGCTCAGTCGCTGTTGCCTGCGACGATGCCCATCACGGCCATCCGCACGGCGATGCCGAACGTGACCTGGTTGAGGATCACCGACTGCGGGCCATCGGCGACCTGCGAATCGATCTCGACGCCCCGGTTCATCGGGCCCGGGTGCATCACGATCGCGTCGGGCGCGGCGAGCGCGAGGCGCTCGGGCGTCAGGCCCCAGGTCTTGAAGTATTCCTGTGCCGACGGCAACAGCGCGCCGCTCATCCGTTCGTTCTGCAGGCGCAGCATGATGATCACGTCGACGCCCTTCAGCCCTTCGTCGAGGTTGTGGAACACCTTCACCCCCATCTGCTCGAGCCCGCCCGGCAGCAGCGTGCGCGGGCCGATCGCGCGCACTTCCGGCACGCCGAGCGTGGTGAGCGCGTGAATGTCGGAGCGCGCGACACGCGAATGCAGGATGTCGCCGACGATCGCCACGCGCAGCTTCGTGAAGTCGCGCTTGTAGTGACGGATCGTGTACATGTCGAGCAGGCCCTGCGTCGGGTGCGCGTGGCGGCCGTCGCCGGCGTTGATCACGTGCACGTGCGGCGCGCAGTGCTCGGCAATCAGGTACGGTGCGCCGCTCGACGCGTGACGCACGACGAACAGGTCGGCATGCATCGCCGACAGGTTGTTGATCGTGTCGAGCAGCGATTCGCCCTTGCTCGTCGACGACGCGTTGATGTTCAGGTTCAGCACGTCGGCCGACAGGCGCGTCGCGGCGATCTCGAAGGTCGTGCGCGTGCGCGTCGAGTTCTCGAAGAACAGGTTGAACACGGACTTGCCGCGCAGCAGCGGCACCTTCTTCACTTCACGGTCCGTCACGCTGACGAACTGCTCGGCCGTATCGAGGATGTGGTTGACGATCGAGCGCGGCAGGCCCTCGATCGACAGCAGGTGCTTCAGCTCGCCGTTTTTCGTGAGCTGCGGGTTGCCCTTCAGGAAGCCGTAGCGGAACCGGTCGGGGCTCGCGGCCGCAGCGGGATTGCCGGTGCGGCCAGTGGTGTCGGTGGTCATGATGTGCGTGATTCCAACTATGCAAACGGGCCGCGGTGCAAACCAGCGGCCCGGGATACGGTTCGCGTGTCGTTCAGGCGCCGGCCGCCTCGGCGCGCAGCGTGAACTGCGCATCGTCGCGCGCGAGCACGAGCGTCGCGCCGGCCGGCACGTCAAGCGCGCCGCCGGCGAAGCGCGCGGCGACCGGCAATTCGCGGCCGCCGCGATCGGCGAGCACCGCGAGCTCGACCGCGGCCGGACGGCCGTAGTCGAACAGCTCGTTGAGCGCCGCGCGCACGGTGCGCCCGGTGTACAGCACGTCGTCGACGAGCACGATGCGCGCGCCGTCGACCTCGAACGGCAGCGACGTCGGGCTGGCCTGGCTGTGCAGCCCCTTCTTCGCGTAATCGTCGCGGTGCAGCGCGACGTTCACGACGCCGAACGCCGGCGCGCCAAGATCGCGCGCGAGGCGCTCGGCGAGCCATGCGCCGCCGCTGTAAATCCCGGCGAGCCGCGGGCCGCCCGGTTCGGCGAAAGCCGTGCCGTATGCGGCGCGGATCTGGTCGAGCAGGTCGCGGTAAAGCGCCTCGGCGTCAATGGTGCTCATGGTCGGACAATTGATCGAGATACTGTTGAAGGATGACGCGCGCCGCCTCGGCATCGAGCATCTCGGCCCGGGCGCGGCCGCGCACGTTGCGCTCGCGCAGCCCGGCCTCGGCCTCGACCGACGAATAGCGCTCGTCGACCCACGTGACGGGCAGCCCGAAGCGGCCGTTCAGCTGATTGCCGAAGCGTTTCGCCTGCTGCGTCATGTCGTGCGGCGTGCCGTCAGGGTGCATCGGCAGGCCGACGACGAGCGCGTCCGGCCGCCATTCGGCCAGCAGGTCGCCGACCGCCTTGAAGCGGTGTTCGCGGTTCAGGTTCTGGATCACGACGAGCGCACGGGCCGAGCGCGTCAGCGCATTGCCGATCGCGACGCCGATACGCTTTTCGCCGTAGTCGAACGCGAGGAGCGTCGCATCGCGCGCGCTCGCGCCACTCATGCGTGCCCTGCTTCGCCGGACAGCATCGACGAACTGACGCCGAGCAGGCCGAGTGCGGCTTCGAAGCGCTCTTCGGCCGGCGTATCGAACACGATGCGCGGATCGGCGGCCACGGTCAGCCAGCCGTTGCGGGAAATTTCTTCCTCGAGCTGCCCTGCCCCCCAGCCCGCATGGCCGAGCGTCAGCAGGAAGCGCTTCGGGCCGGTGCCCGTCGCGACCGCCTCGAGCACGTCCTTCGACGTGGTCATCTCCAGCCCGCCCTCGACCGACATCGACGAGTTGTAGCTCGCGCCCTCCACCGGCTCGTGCAGCACGAAACCGCGCTCGGTCTGGACCGGGCCGCCGAAGTACACCGGGATGTGCAACAGCGGCTCGATGTCGAGCTTCAGGTCGATGCGGTTGAACAACGATTCGAGATCGATGTCGGTAGGACGATTGATGACGAGGCCGAGCGCACCGCGCTCGCTGTGATCGCAAAGATAGACCACCGTTCCCGAGAACGTCGGATCGGCCATGTTCGGCATGGCGATCAGGAACTGGTTGGTGAGATTGATGCGATCGGAAGGCTTTGACATGGTTTGAATTTTAGCAAAGACGCCGCGGCCTGACCGAGCCGCGATCAACAAGCAACGCCGCACCGCGCTGGCAACGGCGCGCACGGATCACACGGCACTCTAACACGCGCGCGGGCGCTGTCGGGAGCGTGTTGCGGGCCCGCGCGGCAAGGGCCGCCGCCGTGCGTTCGCCCCCTCGTTCGTCAGGCCCGGCCGAGCGCCGCGCCGAGCGCGCCGGACACCGCAGTGAGGTCCGGCGGCGCAACGCCGGCGGCAATCTTCAGCAGCGCCGCGCGCAGCATGTCGGACGCGTGGCCGTGTGCATCGAGGCCGCCGTCGGCGAGCGGCACGCCGTGCGCCGCACGCCGCCACGCCAGGCCGAGCGTGTCGGCCAGAAGCGCCGCGTGACCGAGCCCGAGCGCGCATGCGGCTGCGCCGACCCGGTAGGCCGCGCCGGACGCATGCCATGCGGCACCCGCGTCGGCCCCGGCCGGATCGGCCGCGAGGTCGGCCATCGACGCATCGGCCGTCTGCAGGAAATCCTCATAGGCATGCGCATTGACCGTCACGACGCCGAGTGCGCGAGTCGGCGCGGCGGCGACCGCATCGTGCTCGGCCCGGGCGGCATCGGCCTCCCACAGCGCTTCGGACGCGGGCGTGCCGGCAACGTGCCAGTCGACCGTGAGCCCGTAGTCGTGCAGCACGTCGACGAGCGCGACATCCTCGGCCGCGGCGCCGAACAGCGCGAAATCGCGCCACAGCAGCGCCACCGTCTCGCGCACGAGTTCGGGCGGCGCACTGCGCCGGCCCTGCGCGTGCTCGCCGAGCAGCAGGTTCATCCGCGCGAGAAAGCGCTTCAGCTCGGGCGCGCCGCTGGCACGCAGCGCACACACGCACGCGGCCGCGAGCCGCCAGAAATCGTATGGATCGTCATCGACGAGTGCGGCCAGCACCGCCTCGAGTTCGTCGAGTGCCGCATCGGGCGTGCGATGTTCCGCACGCAGCACGCCAAGCAGCGCCTGTTCGTAGCGGGCACGAATCCGGGTCGCGAACGCATCGGGCAGCGCGCGCAGCGTGGCCGGCGGCACCGCGCGGCCGACGAGCGCGAGCGCGTCGAGCGGCGCGTTGGCGCGCAGGTCGGCGGCGCTTTGCGCGCGCAATGCACGGAAATGTTCGAAGAGAACGGGCGAGCAGGCGAGCTCGCGCAGGTTGTGACGTGCGACGGCCGCGCGGAAATCGCGCAGCGCGGCACGCCAGCCGGCCGAAGTCGGCTCGACGGCGACGAACGGCACGGCGGCCGACAACTGCCCCGCGAAACGCGCGGCCGGCAGCCAGCCGGCTTCCGCCAGCACGGCCGCCGCAGCGGACAGCGGCGCGGCCGCGTCGTCGCGATGCTCGAAAGCGTCGGCGGCCGCCGCAAGCCATGCGTCGGCCGCCCGCACGGCCCCGCCGCGCGGGTTGGGCAATGCGTCAGGGTGGGGAACGTTCGCCGGTTCGGGCCTCATGGACGCGCGCGCCTGTCATCGTCAAGTTGCTCGCGCGAACCTCGACGCGCGAGCGCCGGGCCGATGCGAGGCCTGAGCGGTGTGTCCGTGGGCCAAGGGTCCGGTCAGATCTGGACCATCTCGAAGTCTTCCTTGCGGGCGCCGCATTCAGGACACGTCCAGTTGATCGGGACGTCTTCCCAGCGCGTGCCCGGGGCAATGCCCTCTTCCGGCAGCCCGGCTTCTTCGTCGTAAATCCAGCCACAAATCAGGCACATCCAGCTCTTGTATTCCATCTTAAGCCGCGTCGGGAAAGTCGGTAAATTCGGGAGCCATGATGGTACCGTGTCGGGGCCGGACTGCCTAGCAATCGCGCTGGAGTAACGCGACTACGTTGCGCTGCGCTAAAAAATCCGTCGTGCAGGCCGGATTCCGCCGCATAATGACTGAAAAGTGCGGCCTGCCGGGCAACACAGGGCCAAAAATGCCCATTTCGCCTCGCCGTCCGCATGCCCGTCGCTTTCCCGTTTTTCTCTTGCCCCATTTTTACATGTCCAGCAACGCCCCTCCGATCGTCCTCACCTTCGGCCTATCCGATCCCACTGGCGGCTCCGGCATTCAAGCCGATCTGATGACCTTGGCGAGCATGGGCTGTCACGGCGTGTCCGTCCTGACGGGCTACACCGTGCGCGACTCGGCCGCCTGCGACGAAGTGACCGGCCTCGATCCCGACGTGGTCGCCGCCCAGGCGCGCATGCTGCTCGAAGACATGCCGGTTGCAGCGTTCAAGATCGGCGCGGCGACGCGCGCGGAAGTCGTGAGCGCAATCGCCGAGGTCGTCGCCGACTACGACGGCGTGCCGCTCGTGCTCGCGCCGGACTTCACGCTCGACGACGAACACGTGCTCGCAGCCGACGACCTGCGCGAATCGATCGCCGACCTGCTCGCGCCGCAAACCACGCTGCTGGTCGCCGACTACGCGACGCTGATCGCGCTCGCGCAGCCCGACGGCGACGCCGAGGCGCCGAATCTCGACGCGGCCGTCTCGCACCTGCTGTCGCAGGGCTGCGAGTACATCCTGTCGTCCGAGACGGGCTCGCACCGGCTCGTCAACACACTGTACGGCGAGGAGGGCCAGCTCCGCGAGGACATGTGGGATCGCTCGCCGCACCGGCTGATGGGCATCACCGATACCTTGGGCGCGGCCATCGCGGCACTGCTCGCGAACGGCCAGGAGCCGCCCGAAGCAGTTCGCGAGGCGCAGGAATACCTGTACCAGTCCGTGCGTGACGCGTTCCGGCCCGGCATGGGTGCGTACCTGCCCGACCGGTTCTTCTGGGCGCGCAGCAACGAAGACTCGGACACGCCACCGGCCGTGAAGGCCGACCCGGTGCCGAGGACGTCGCACCGGCATTGAGGCGAACACGGCGGGGCATGCCACGCCGCTGCCCGCTGCCCATGTCACGGCCTTGGGGCGCGGCATCTTCGGCCACCCCGCGCATGCATCGAAATCCGTGCGCACATAAAAAAGACCCGCATCGCTGCGGGTCTTTTCTTTTGGCTGGAACGCGCATCGCTGCGCGCTCCGGACACCATCGACCGAAGTCGATTACATGTCCATGCCCATGCCGCCCATGCCGCCCGGCATGCCGCCCGGCATCGGTGCGTCTTCCTTCGGCAGTTCGGCAACAGCTGCGTCCGTCGTCAGCAGCAGGCCTGCAACCGAAGCTGCGTTCTGCAGTGCGGTACGCGTGACCTTGGTCGGATCGACAACACCGGCTTCGACCATGTCGACGTACTCGCCCGTCGCCGCGTTGTAGCCGTAGTTGCCCTGGCCTGCAGCAACTGCCGCCACCACGACGCTGGCTTCTTCGCCGCCGTTCGTGACGATCTGACGCAGCGGCTCTTCCATGGCGCGCAGCACGATCTTGATGCCGGCGTTCTGGTCGGCGTTAGCGCCGGTCAGGCCTGCGATCGCGGTGCGAGCGCGGATCAGCGCAACGCCGCCACCTGCCACGATGCCTTCTTCCACAGCTGCGCGCGTTGCGTGCAGTGCGTCTTCGACACGTGCCTTCTTTTCCTTCATTTCGACTTCGGTCGCTGCGCCGACCTTGATCACTGCAACACCGCCGGCCAGCTTGGCCACGCGCTCTTGCAGCTTTTCACGGTCGTAGTCCGACGTCGCTTCTTCGATTTGCGCACGCACTTGCTTCACGCGTGCTTCGATGTTCGCGGCTTCGCCTGCGCCGTCGATGATCGTCGTGTTTTCCTTGCCCACTTCGATGCGCTTCGCCTGGCCCAGTTCTGCCAGCGTTGCCTTCTCGAGCGTCAGGCCGGTTTCTTCCGCGATCACCTGGCCGCCGGTCAGGATCGCGATGTCTTCCAGCATCGCCTTGCGACGATCGCCGAAGCCCGGCGCCTTGACCGCAACGGTCTTCAGGATGCCGCGGATGTTGTTGACGACCAGCGTTGCGAGCGCTTCGCCTTCGATGTCTTCAGCGATGATCAGCAGCGGACGGCCTGCCTTCGCGACTTGCTCGAGCACCGGCAGCAGATCACGGATGTTCGACACCTTCTTGTCGTGCAGCAGCACGAACGGGTTGTCGAGGACGGCGACTTGCTTTTCCGGATTGTTGATGAAGTACGGCGACAGGTAGCCGCGATCGAACTGCATGCCCTCGACGACGTCGAGTTCGTCGGCCAGCGACTTGCCGTCTTCGACGGTGATGACGCCTTCCTTGCCGACCTTGTCCATCGCTTCAGCGATGCGATCGCCGATCGACGTGTCGCTGTTCGCCGAGATCGAGCCGACCTGTGCGATTTCCTTGTTCGTCGTGCACGGCTTGCTGATCTTCTTCAGCTCTTCGACAGCCGCTGCGACTGCCTTGTCGATGCCGCGCTTCAGGTCCATCGGGTTCATGCCCGATGCGACGTACTTCATGCCTTCGCGGACGATCGATTGCGCGAGGACGGTTGCCGTCGTCGTGCCGTCGCCTGCGTTGTCGCTGGTCTTGGAAGCCACTTCCTTGACCATTTGCGCGCCCATGTTCTGGAGCTTGTCCTTCAGCTCGATTTCCTTCGCGACCGACACACCGTCCTTGGTGACCGTCGGGCCGCCGAAGCTGCGCTCGAGCACGACGTTGCGGCCCTTCGGACCCAGCGTGACCTTGACTGCGTTGGCGAGAATGTTCACGCCTTCGACCATCTTCGAACGGGCGGAATCGCCAAATACGACGTCTTTAGCTGCCATCTTCTAACTCCTTGAATTCTTGGGAATATGTACCGTCGGTGGACGCTTACTTGGCGTTGACCACGGCCATGATGTCTTCTTCGCGCATGACCAGCAGTTCGTTGCCGTCGACCTTCACGGTCTGGCCTGCGTACTTGCCGAACAGGACGCGATCGCCGACCTTCACGTCGAGCGCGATTGCCGCGCCCTTGTCGTCGCGCTTGCCCGGGCCGACGGCCAGGACTTCGCCCTGATCCGGCTTTTCAGCTGCGGCGTCGGGGATCACGATGCCCGAGGCGGTCTTGGTTTCTTGATCCAGGCGCTTGACGATCACGCGATCGTGCAAAGGACGAAGGTTCATATTCACTCCTCTCTTGACTGAGATTGAAGAACGCTTAGGGAATCTGCCCGGCTTGGCGCCTGGCAGAGAATTGTTAGCACTCTCGTGCAGCGAGTGCTAATTATATGGACGGGTTTTGACAAATTCAAGAAGGGGGATCGGCGGTTTTTTTTCGGGCCGGCGAGGCGCGCCCGGCTTTGAGCCTTGATCACTTGAGCGTGTGCCCGGAACGACCGGGACGAGGCAGAAAAAGCGGAGATATATCAAGCAAAAACAATGACTTACAGAGACCCGCATCCGAGAGCCGATGTGAGCTGGAAAGACGTGTTGAGCCGCTTGTCCGAGCCGCCGGCACGGATCCCCCCGGTGACCACAGTACCCCAGGGAAATCCCGGACATCGAGATGCATCCAACAAATTAAATGGGGCGCGGACGCTCCGTTGCGCTCACGACTCGAACGCGCGGCAGCACCCTCGCCCCGTTGAACGGACGAATCGACCGGAATTTTCTACAGCAGCGCGGGCACCGGACTCTCGGAAATGGCACGCTGCGACACGTGGGCAGGGACCGCAAAACGCGCCACCGTCAAACCTTCGTCGACCGTATCGAGCCGGTAACCATGCGTATACACGGCACACAGTTGAAGCCCGTTTTCCGGACGAAGCACCAGCTTTTGTCGAAGTCGATAGATATGGGTGTCGAGACTCCGGGATGTTCCATCCAGTGCCCGCCCCCATACCAGCGTCGACAACGAGTCCCGGGAAAGCACGCTCCCGATGTTATTGAACAAGAAATTTGCCAGCGCAAATTCCTTTGCCGTCAAATCGATGATTTTCCCGTGCAGCGCAATGGTACGCGCAAGCGGATTCAGAACATACGCGCCGATCTCGACCCTGCTATCGAGTTTTTTGTTGCGGCCTTTTCGACGCAACAGCGCATTGACGCGAGCGGCCAACTCGATCTCGCGAAACGGCTTACCGATGTACTCGTCGGCGCCTGCGTCCAGCGCGGCAGCGACATCTGCTTCAAGCGTTCTCGCAGCCAGGAACAAGACGGCCGGTTCGTCTCCGACATTAGCCCGAATCCAGTGCAACAAATTCAGGCCGTCGGCATCCGGAATTCGCCAATCGAGCACGATGAGGTCGACCATCTCCCTTTTAAGATACCGGACGGCTCTCGCGCTATCGCACACCCGGAAAATTTCCCGATTCGTCCCTCGCAGCGCTCTTTCAAATGCGGACGCCTGACCCGGATCCCCTTCCACCAACAAGATACTCATAACACCCCCAGCCTTCGTCGACCCGAATGAGTTACATCGCACACCAAATCGATCGCACGGATACACCAGTACAAACTTGACGTCTTATTTTTAACCACTGCCGATCGATTGAAACCAGCCTCGCCTCAACACCCGATCGGTCACCCTGTTTTTGAGAGCACGCCTCCCCGCGATACACCGGGCGCCAACGTGCGGCGCGGGCGATACCGGTTGGCAGAACGCCGCAAGCGGATCATCGCGAGACTGCCAAGTACTCCGGCACCCTTATTGACGCCCCTCGTCCCCCCTCGAGCCGGCAATGAGTCGAACAGATTCGTCGTCGCTGGATGCAACGCAACCCATCCCGCTCATCAAGCATGTCAGTTAGATGTTACTGACATATCAGTAGAATATCGAAGCGCTAGCACGAGATCAAAGGGGGTAAACCCGTTCCCTAACCTTGACCCTTTTAGCCTTGAGTTGAAAACAGGGGACGCCCGCTCTAATATGTTAGTAATATTCTTTCGGCGATCGCTTAGGCACATGAACGGACTGACGGGTAACACCCTTGCCGAACAGGCTCACCAGAAACTCGAGGAACTCATCGTGACGCTGGAGCTCGCGCCCGGCAGCGTCTGGTCGGAGGCGTCGCTTGCGGAGAAGCTGAATACCGGGAGAACGCCCGTTCGCGAGGCCGTACAACGATTGGCTGCTTCGCATCTCGTTCAGGTCGTTCCGCGTCACGGCATCATGATTACCGTCCCGAACATTCACGATCAGTTGCTCGTGCTCGAAACACGCCGCGAACTGGAACGCCTCATCGCGCAACGCGCGGCGCGGCGCGCCTCGCCCGAGGAACGCGCGCAGATCCGCGACGTCGCTGACGAACTCGACGTGGCAGGTGAATCGCGCGACGTCGTCGCCTACTTGAGACGCGTATACGCGGTCAATCAACTTAGCGCGCAGTTTTCGCGAAATCGCTTCGCCGCCGAGGCCATTGCGCCGTTACATGCGTTGTCGCGCCGCTTTTACTTCATGTATCACAAGCAATTGAACGACTTGCCGACCGCAAGCCGGCAGCACACGCGGGTCGCACGCGCGATAGCTGACGGCGACGAGCAGCAAGCCGGGGTTTCATCAGACTTGATGATGGACTATATAGACGCATTTACGCGAGACTGCTTCACCCGCGATTTCGAGCCGAATCATCTGCGAATTGCGGTCTGACAACGCGCCGCTGCCGCCATTCAGCGCATTGACTTGGGCGGCGCCGTCTCATCTTTACATCGCGTCTTTATTTCACACCCTCGACGAAGCGAGCACGCCGCCACGCCTGGCATATGCCGCGCAAACTCAACGCCGCACATACGGCACCGACCTCTTCCGAGCCTTGCTTCGGCCACGTGAATATCGGCAGCGCCTCGACGTCGCGACTGACGATCGGCGCACGCAACGCGATGACTGCGATGTGAGGACGACGATCCTGTCCTGATATTTACGGGATCACGCCCGTCGCAACCCGCGACTGCGGGCTGTGCCGTCAACGCGCGATTCCGCACCGATGGATCAGCCCGTCCACCTGCGCCTCTCGAACGGGTTCAGAAATATAGTATCCCTGACAATCGATTTGTGGCATCGCTTGCAGCCACGAAAATTGAGCCTCGGTTTCAACGCCCTCGACGACAACATGCTTTCCCAAGCGGATCCCGAGTTCGACGAGCGTTTCGACCATGGTTCTCGATTCGACGTTCTCGTGGACGTCGCGCATGAAAGACCGGTCCAGCTTGAGCGTATCCACTTCGAGACGATGCAACTTGCTCAGCGACCAACACCCCGAACCAAAATCGTCGATTGCAACGCTCACTCCCATCCTCCGAATCGAAGCGATAGCTGCTGCGAGTGCTTCGATCGGCCCCGGATCGATGGATTCCGTCAGTTCAATTTGGAAATTCGCGGCACACACGGCATGCGAATCCAGAACAAGAGACAAGCGTTTTGCCACGCCGTCCCGGGTAATTTCACGAGCAGGAAAATTGGCAGACAGAGACAAGTTGTCGTATCCGAGTGCAGCCCAACCAGCAAGCACCCGCGCAGACTCATCGATCACGTAATCCGTAAATCGGCGTGTCAGATGCGAATTCTCGACAAGGTCAATGAACGCCGCCGGCATCAACACACCACGTTCCGGATGATGCCAGCGTATCAACGACTCGAATCCGGACAGCAATCCGGTCTGAAGGCGGAGCTTGGGTTGATAGACGAAAAAGAACTCTTTCCGAACCAATCCACGCTCCGCGTCCTCGACAAGATCATCAGTACTGCAACGCATGGCCATAGCATCCACAGCGATCTCCCACGCATGCACCCGGCATTGCAGCGCCTGCTGATACAGCCTCGCTCCCGCACCCTGCCTTCCGTCGGCCGTGCGTCAACATGCGGCTACTTCCACTGGTACAGCATGCCGGCGCCGATCACCCGCTGACCGCCGCTGAAGCCGCCGTTGATCGACGCCTTCAGGTTGTCCGTGATGCGGGCCTGCATGTTGACCGCCATCGCCTTCTGGCCGAGGAAGGTCGACGTACCCAGCCCCACCCCGAAGTTGGAATCGCGATCGAGCTGCGGGATCGACGCCATCGCGCCGACGGCTGCGATGCCCTGCTTCGCCATCTGGTCGGTCTGCTGCAGTTGCGAACCCAGCGAGTTGATCTGCGCCTGCTGGCCCGACAGGGCCGTCGACAGCGTCGACTGCACCGCATTGAGCTGGTTCACGTTGACCGCATCGGTGCCCTGCGTACCCGGTGCCACATTGATGATCTGGCGTTGCTGCGTGTCGCTGCCGACCGACACCACGTTCTGTCGGCCACCATCCGTCGAATTCGCGCCGATCGCCACCGAGTTCGAGCCGGCTGTGACGGTCGGCTTGTCGGTGCCAGTGCCGTTCATGTCGGCGGCGACGCCGGCGGCGCTCGTCGTATTCGTCGTCATCAACGTGGAAAGCTGACTCAACTGGTTGTTGATGTTCGTTACGCCGGTCGACAGCGAGGCCACGTTGTTGTTCGTCGTGCTCAGGCCGGTCGACAGCGAACCGATGCCGGCCGCCGTCGATGTCGACAGCGCGTTGATCGCAGTCGACGTCGATGTGGACAGCGAGGACACGTTGCTGTTGGTCGCGCTCAGGCCCGTCGAGAGCGAATTGATCCCGGTCGACAGCGATGCGACGTTCGTCGCGGTCGACGTCGACAGGTTGTTGACCGCCTGGTTCGTCGCGTTCAACTGGCTGCCGTTGATCGCGTCCGTGCTGGTGGCCGAGACCTGGCCGGCAGCGACGTTCGTGATCTGGCGTTCCGCACCCGGCGAACCGACGCTCAGGACGCCCACCGGATTGGTGCCGAAGACCGAGTACGTGACCCCGCCGACCGTGACGCTCGACACCGCGACCGCGTTGCCGGTGACCGAGTTCGCGCCGAGCGCGATCGAGTTGGCGACGTTCGCGGTGGCGTTCGAACCGAACGCGAGCGCGTTGGTGGCGCTGGCCGTGGCGCCCGAGCCGTAGGCCTGTGCACCGACGGCGCTTGCCGTGGCCTGGTTGCCGAGTGCGATCGTGTTGTCCGCGGTGGCCTGGCTCGAGCTGCCGAGTGCGAGCGCACCGTTGCCGGTTGCCGTGTTCGCGTTGCCGAGCGCCACGGCCCCGGTGCCGGTCGCCGTGTCGTCCGCACCCATCGCGACTGCGCCGGTACCCGTCGCGACGCTCGGGTCGCCGATCGCGACCGCGCCGTCGCCGCTCGCGGTGTTGCCGGAGCCGATCGACACGGCCTTGCCTCCTGTGGCCGAAGCGCTTTGACCGATCGCGACCGCGCCGTCCGATTGCGCGTTCGAGCCGTTACCGACCGCGACGCTGCTGGCGCCCGCGGCAGTTGCGGCTACGCCGGCGGCCAGCGAGTAGATCCCCGTCGCGGCGCTGTTCGCATAGTTCGCCCCTGCCGTACCGCCATCGTTGACGCTGTAGTAGTGCGTCTTCGCGGCTTCGATCGCGGTCGAGGTCGACGTGGACAGCGACGTCATCGAACTGTTGGTCGAGCTGAGGCCCGTGGAAAGCGAGCCGATGCCGGTCGACGTCGAGGTGGACAGGGACAGGATCGTGCTGTTCGTGCTGCTCAGGCCGGTGGACAGCGAGTCGATGCTCGTCGAGGTCGACGTGGACAGCGAGGAGATCGAGCTGTTGGCCGACGACAAGCCGGTCGAGGTCGACGTCGACAGCGATGCCACCAAGCTATTGGCCGAACTCAGGCCGGTGGACAACGAGCTGATGCCCGTCGAGGTCGACGTGGACAACGAGGAGATCGAGCTGTTTGCCGACGACAGCCCCGTCGAGGTCGATGTGGACAGCGAGGAAATCGAGCTGTTGGCCGAAGACAAGCCCGTCGAGGTCGACGTCGACAGCGACGACACCGTGCTATCGGTCGAGCTCAGGCCGGTCGACAGCGAGGAGATCGAGCTGTTAGCCGACGACAAGCCCGTCGACGTCGACGTCGACAGCGACGACACCGTGCTATCCGTCGAGCTCAGGCCGGTGGACAGCGAGGAGATCGAACTGTTAGCCGACGACAAGCCCGTCGAGGTTGACGTGGACAGCGAAGAAATCGAGCTGTTGGCCGACGACAAGCCCGTCGACGTCGAAGTCGACAGCGACGACACCGTGCTATCCGTCGAGCTCAGGCCGGTCGACAACGAGCTGATGCCCGTCGAAGTCGACGTCGACAACGAGGAGATCGAGCTATTCGCCGACGACAGCCCCGTCGACGTCGACGTGGACAGCGAAGAAATCGAGCTGTTGGCCGACGACAAGCCGGTCGAGGTCGAAGTCGACAGGGACGACACCGTGCTATCTGTCGAGCTCAGGCCGGTCGACAGCGAGGAGATCGAGCTGTTCGCCGACGACAGCCCCGTCGAGGTCGATGTGGACAGCGAAGAAATCGAGCTGTTGGCCGACGACAAGCCCGTCGACGTCGAAGTCGACAGCGATGACACCGTGCTATCCGTCGAGCTCAGGCCGGTGGACAGCGAGCTGATGCCCGTCGAAGTTGACGTGGACAGCGAAGAAATCGAGCTGTTGGCCGACGACAAGCCCGTCGACGTCGATGTCGACAGCGATGACACCGTGCTATCCGTCGAGCTCAGGCCGGTGGACAACGAGCTGATGCCCGTCGAAGTCGACGTCGACAACGAGGAGATCGAGCTATTCGCCGACGACAGCCCCGTCGACGTCGACGTGGACAGCGAAGAAATCGAGCTGTTGGCCGACGACAGGCCCGTCGAGGTCGAAGTCGACAGGGACGACACCGTGCTATCCGTCGAGCTCAGGCCGGTCGACAGCGAGGAGATCGAGCTGTTCGCCGACGACAAGCCCGTCGAGGTCGACGTCGACAGCGAAGAAATCGAGCTGTTGGCCGACGACAAGCCGGTCGAGGTCGAAGTCGACAGGGACGACACCGTGCTATCTGTCGAACTCAGGCCGGTCGACAACGAGCTGATGCCCGTCGAAGTCGACGTCGACAACGAGGAGATCGAGCTGTTAGCCGACGACAAGCCCGTCGAGGTCGAAGTCGACAGGGACGACACCGTGCTATCTGTCGAGCTCAGGCCGGTCGACAGCGAGGAGATCGAGCTGTTCGCCGACGACAGCCCCGTCGAGGTCGATGTGGACAGCGAAGAAATCGAGCTGTTGGCCGACGACAAGCCCGTCGACGTCGACGTCGACAGCGACGACACCGTGCTATCCGTCGAGCTCAGGCCGGTGGACAGCGAGGAGATCGAACTGTTAGCCGACGACAAGCCCGTCGAAGTTGACGTGGACAGCGAAGAAATCGAGCTGTTGGCCGACGACAAGCCGGTCGAGGTCGAAGTCGACAGGGACGACACCGTGCTATCTGTCGAACTCAGGCCGGTCGACAACGAGCTGATGCCCGTCGAAGTCGACGTCGACAACGAGGAGATCGAGCTATTCGCCGACGACAGCCCCGTCGACGTCGACGTAGACAGCGAAGAAATCGAGCTGTTGGCCGACGACAAGCCCGTCGACGTCGACGTCGACAGCGACGACACCGTGCTATCCGTCGAGCTCAGGCCGGTGGACAGCGAGGAGATCGAACTGTTAGCCGACGACAAGCCCGTCGAAGTTGACGTGGACAGCGAAGAAATCGAGCTGTTGGCCGACGACAAGCCGGTCGAGGTCGAAGTCGACAGGGACGACACCGTGCTATCTGTCGAACTCAGGCCGGTCGACAACGAGCTGATGCCCGTCGAAGTCGACGTCGACAACGAGGAGATCGAGCTATTCGCCGACGACAGCCCCGTCGACGTCGACGTGGACAGCGAAGAAATCGAGCTGTTGGCCGACGACAGGCCCGTCGAGGTCGAAGTCGACAGGGACGACACCGTGCTATCCGTCGAGCTCAGGCCGGTGGACAGCGAGGAGATCGAGCTGTTAGCCGACGACAAGCCCGTCGAGGTCGACGTCGACAGCGAAGAAATCGAGCTGTTGGCCGACGACAAGCCCGTCGACGTCGACGTGGACAGCGAAGAAATCGAGCTGTTGGCCGACGACAGGCCCGTCGAGGTCGAAGTCGACAGGGACGACACCGTGCTATCCGTCGAGCTCAGGCCGGTGGACAGCGAGGAGATCGAGCTGTTCGCCGATGACAAGCCCGTTGAAGTTGACGTGGACAGCGAAGAAATCGAGCTGTTGGCCGATGACAAGCCCGTCGAGGTCGACGTGGACAGCGAAGAAATCGAGCTGTTGGCCGACGACAGACCGGTCGACGTGGATGTCGACAGCGACGACACCGTGCTATCGGTTGAGCTCAGGCCGGTGGACAACGAGGAGATCGAGCTGTTAGCCGACGACAGGCCCGTTGAGGTCGACGTGGACAGCGAGGAGATCGAGCTGTTGGCCGATGACAAACCGGTCGAGGTCGAGGTGGACAGCGACGACACCGAACTGTTGGTCGATGACAAACCGGTCGAGGTCGAGGTCGACAATGAGGTAATCGAGCTGTTGGCCGACGACAAGCCCGTCGACGTCGAACTGGACAACGACGTAATCGAGCTGATGGCCGACGACAAACCGGTCGACGTCGACGTCGACAGCGACGACACCGTGCTGTTAGTCGAGCTCAGACCGGTGGACAGCGAGGTAATCGAGCTGTTCGCCGAGGACAGACCCGTTGAGGTCGACGTGGACAACGACGTCAATTGGGAAAAATTCACCGCGTCGGTCGGATTCGTACCCGCCGCCAAATTCGTGATCTTGTTGTTGTTGAGCGATGTCACGCCTGACAACGTTATCCCGCTTGGGCCGTAGAGCGTAATCGTACCCGTGGCATTGTTTCCGGTCTGCCCGACCCAGATATAGGCTTTAGTGCCACTGACGCCGCCGCTAGCATTCGGGCTCTCCGCTATGATTACGCCAGTCCCGGTTCCGCAGTTTCCCTCGGACCCAGTCCAAGCACCGGTTGTTAACGAAGTGTTCGTCCCCTGAAGACTCGTCGTGGACGCAGAATTGCCATTACAATTTCCAATGGCACCCGCCCACGCATCAAGGGGCAACGCTGCTGTCGCCAAGATTCCTGTTGCAGCCAGAATTCCTGAGACACCAGGCCCAAATCGCATCGTCTGCGGGCGAAATGCGCTCTGGTCAGACGAATTCTCACCTTCCTGCAAACAAGCGCTCTTTGAAGCCTTACCGCGCGCATGCGTCAGCTCGGACGTCGCAACCCACACGCCCAGCGACTCATTCCAGATCGATCGAAATATCCGATTCATTACCCACCCCGCCTAGTTATTCACCCGGGCACTCATTGACCTCACGACCATCAAATTAATTAATTTAATTTTGATCGAAAATGAATTAATGAACTGCCATCAAAACAATATTTTTAGCCTCTTGCCGAAGACGCACCACTTCGATTACTCGCAAGCCACACTAGTTGTTTCGATAGTGCTTGGCGTTGAGCGACCGCCTTGACAAGCAATTTCGCCAAGCACGCAATGTTCAAGCAGGTGCCACACATATAATTCATCGAAATTTAATGAGTGCGCGCATGTTTCCCGGCGCTCATATCGACACATACCGTACTTATCGGGTAAGCCACGACAGAAGCACCTCGAAAAGCCGAAACCTTTTTAGCTGCAACAATTAAATAATAATGAGGCGCCTCAGTTCACGACATAAACCGTGATCACTACGGCACCAGGCTTGCCATGTCAATTGGCACGACAACCATTTTATATTTCGATCCCGCCTGACTCATCCCAAGCGACACAACCACCTAGAGGCGCGGAACATCCTACCTTCACTCCACTGCGAAGATCGAACGCGTCAATCGTCACGATCAAGGCTGGATATCTCAAACTGCTTGCGATCTTTATCGCGAATCCACTCGGGCGCGCGCCCTACCCCTGACCATGTCGCTCCACTGACAGGATCAAAGTAGCGCGGCCGCCGCTTGGTCGCCCGCCGCAGGACATCGACGGTAAAAATATCTTCTGGAGCAAAACCGAACTCTCGAACGCAATACCTGATCTCGAGCAAAATCGCCTCCATGGCGTTTCGGCGCTCCTCTGCAATCCGAGACTCCAGTTTCAATTTTGTATCCAGATACTGTCGAAACGAATCCAGCTTGCTCATTGAGATAATTACAAACCGCCGTTCATCATCAAGAAAATGTCGATCGAACCGACAACCCGAAAACATCATGCGATTCGCTTCATTATTTGTTACTTGTCGCAGATGAATCGCACACTAGCGACAGCCAATCATTATTCGCTGCCCCGCCCTGCCCTACGCACAATCCCAGACACAAAAACATCCGGAGCGGGCCCTACTCCTGCTTCAACAAGCCCTATGACGCATCGTATATCTGCAACGAGCAGTAATTGACAACATTTGTCACACATCATTCGCACCCCAATTGATCCAATTCGTTCATAAAAGTTGACAAAAAGATTGTCGATAAATGCCACTCTATTACGCAAATCAGACCTGCCGCGAGGCCACGAGGCCACGAGGCGTCAATTCAAATCATTGCAATTGCCTTTCAATTTATTTAAAAAAGTAATCAGCTCCAATGCAAGCAGGCATGCGCGGATTCGAGCAACACGATGAAAAATGGTGCCAATGAAAATTCTTGCCGTTGACGACGAACCAGCACAGGTGGCGCTTCTCCGCGACACACTGATCGCCGAGGGATACGATGTACGGAGCGCCACCGCGGGCGCGGAGGCCATCCGCTTCCTCGGAACGGACACCGTCAATCTGGTCGTGCTGGACTGGAACTTGCCGGATATCTCCGGACTGGAAGTCCTCGCCTGGATTCGCACACGAATCGGCAGAGATCTCCCCGTGCTGTTCCTGACGAATCGAGTGCGCGAGGACCATCTTGTCGTCGCACTTGAGGCAGGCGCCGACGACTACATGGTCAAGCCCATCCGTCGCAATGAATTGATCGCAAGAGTCCGTGCTCTCCTGCGGCGGGCCTATCCAGTTAACTCAAATCCGACATCGATCAATATTGGTCGTTATCGTCTGGATCTTGCGACCGAGACCGTATTCTTGAGCGATGAGCCGATCAAACTGACATCCAGAGAATTCACCGTTGCCGTTGCACTGTTTCAAAATTGTGGCCGCGCAATGCCGCGAGAAGCACTGATCAAGTCGATATGGGGGCGCCATAGCGACCATATTTCCCGTACGCTCGACACCCATATCTATCGAGTGCGGTCCAAGCTGCGTCTCTGCCCCGAAAACGGTGTTCGGCTTCGCGCTGTGTACAACCACGGCTACCGCCTGGAACTGGTCGATTCGACTCACTCGAGCAATGCCGAATAGCCAAGGCTCGCCTTCGTTTCAATACTTGGGCACCGCGTACGCGCCGAGGTCGTTACGGCAACGACCTCGGCCTTTCGAGCGTCACGCTGTCCAATCCAGTCCAGAGCCATGACGTTGTGCACGACCGGCCGGTGTACGAGCCGCTGCTCAAGATGAGATCCGTGATCGATGAATACCGCCGTGGATTCTGGGCAAACGGGGCGGGCGACGGCCCTGCGTGATCCTGTCACTGCTCGTTCAGTTGCACGGTGAAGATTAGTTCCTGCAGTCGGACGATCGCGCCGAACAGACCGCCGTGCGACGAGTTCATCCTGGCGAGCCTTCGCCTACGCATTCGTCGCCTATGTCGGCTTAAACCTGTCTTTCACAGACAACTGCCTGTCGACATCAGTGATCGACGCGCCATTGACTATGGCTTCCATCTCTGTCGGTGCCGTCAATTGCCAGGCGAGCGCCGTGACGGTCAGAATTCGATCCAGGGAATATTGCATTTCTCAACCTCAAATCGGAAGCCACGGATCGCATCCATCGCCCCCAGATTCAACTGCCCGAAATCCAACCGGGTGCCGGGCCGAAGAGGAAACGTCATTTCGGGCATCGGTACGATCGCGACCCACACTCGAAGCTGCACGAGCCGGCGTTACCGGGCCCGCTCGCGCTGCTGCCCGATGATCGACTTCGTCGAGCCCTGGATCAGTCGAGCATCAAGTGGCACAGGCTGGCCGTGTGCGGGATGATAGACAAGCCAGACCAGGAAAATAACCAGTGCGACCGCACTTCCCCACAGCGTCAACAAAACACGCATCCTCACTTCACCTTCGCCGGTTTTACCGCGGCATGTATGACTTTTTCCTGCGGTGTCGGCGCCGTCTCCAGGACGATCACCTGTGTCACGACAAGTCCGCAGATCACCAGACCGCACATGCCGAGCATCGCTTTATTCATTTCGGCGCCACCACTACATCGTTAGTCCAGATGTCCCGATCGACCGCATCGGCGAGGACGCACCCACGGGCAGCTGAAGTGTGACTGCAAGCCTCGAGGCGATTCGATTGCCGAACAGGCGGCTACGCCGTGCGCATCGACCTTGATACCGCCGGTCGCGCACACGTTGCCGCCGACGCTACAGGGCGTACAAGTCGTGAAAGATCTCGAGCCTCGATAGCAAGCCAGATCTTTCGACAAACCTTGAACACATCCGCGGTTACATCACTCGTTGCATCAAAAAAAAGCCAAGCACGAGCTTGGCGTCAAATCCGAGGGGAAATGCTCCGGTAACAGAGCAGTGACGATGGTACGCGTCCGCACACGGCGAGATTTGAACGATTGTCACATTCAGAAAGAGGGATCATTTGCGGCCTTCGGCGATCATCGTCACCGGCCTGCGAGAACCGGCCATTCAAAAGCAAGCGAACGATCGGCTCAACGACGGAAGCGCGCCTCGTCCGGAAGCCTCGCTTCGGCAAAAAGGTCCGTCCGAATCTGAACGAGCCTCAACATCAACCGTCGGAACCCCGCACGAATACGACAAATAAACCCTTACAACGCAAACCCTGACGAACGGCCGCACGCACAGCCGGCGGGCTCGCACGGTTCGCGAATTTCACCCGGCCTGTTTGCGCACCGGGAAAGCACGGAGTTCGTGCGGCCGGTGACATCGCATAATGAACCTCAATAGCGACGCCGATTCCGTCCTCTGGAACGCGCCACTTGGCGCGCGCCGGATGTCTCTAGCGCCGCCCCTCGCTAATCTATCGATCCGCGTCAGACCATTCATTTTCATTACGCCGATATTTACGTTTCAATTCTCTGCTAAACGCGTAATACCCGCTGTCCGTAAGCCCTTGGATTACATTCAGTAATTTAATGCGAATCATTCTCGTTTACATTGACTTTCCCATTTGACACTCCTACGATGCGCCGCGTTGCGTTCATCTTCATGCTCCGGCCAATCGGCGCCGAGCGTCCGGACAGCGACCGACAAGCAGGATTCCACACTAAATAGAACCACGGATTTGATATGAAGTTTGCGTCGTCCCAGGGAGACAGCGTCCGCGCCCGGATGCGCCCCGCCGCCTGTGCGGCCATCCTCGCGTGCGCGTCGTTCGCGAGCGGCACGGCTTTCGCCGAAGTGCCGGTCGACGCGCAGCCCGAAGCACCCGAGGCCGACCTGGCGATCCAGGCGAAGCCGACCAACATGTGGACCGGCGTCTGGACCCGCCAGAACCTGCTCGGCGACATGGGCGGCATCCGCCCGTGGCTCGGCAAGTACGGCGCGACGCTGCAGATCACCGAAACCAGCGAATACCTCGCGAACCTGCGCGGCGGCCTGAACCGCGGCGGTGCCTACGACGGACTGACGACAGCCACGTTGACGGTCGACACGCAGAAAGCGATCGGCTTGGCCGGCGGCACCTTCAACGTCAGCGCGCTGCAGATCCACGGCACCAACCTGAGTGCACGGAACCTCGGCACGCTCAATACCGCGAGCGGCATCGAGGCGCAGGGCACGACGCGCCTGTGGGAGCTGTGGTACCAGCAGTCGTTCCTCGACAAGCGCGTCGACGTGAAGATCGGCCAGCAGAGCCTGGACCAGGAATTCATGGTCAGCACGTATGCGAACACGTTCGTCAACACGATGTTCGGCTGGCCCGCACTGCCTTCGTACGACCTGCCCAACGGCGGTCCCGCGTACCCGCTCGCCGGCCTCGGCATGCGCGTGCGCGCGCAGATCACGCCGAAGCTCACTGCGCTCGCAGGCGTGTTCGACGGCGATCCGCTCGGCAACAACCCGAGCAACCTCAGCGGCACCAACTTCAACCTGCACAACGGCGCGCTCTACATCGGCGAGCTGCAGTACGCGCTGAACCAGCCGGCCGACGGCGAAATGGACACCGGCCGCTCGAACGGGCTGCCGGGCACCTACAAGATCGGCGTCTGGTATCACAACGGCCGCTTCGCGGACCAGAACGTGGGCACCGACGGATTGTCGCTCTCGGATCCCGCATCGAACGGCGACGCGCAGCAGCACCACGGCAACTACAGCTTCTACGCGGTGGCCGACCAGATGATCTGGCGCCCCGACCCGAGCGGCGCGAAAAGCCTCGGCGTGTTCGCACGCGTGATGGGTGCGCCGGGCGACCGCAACCTGGTGAGCTTCTCGGCCAACGCAGGGATCGTGCTGAAGGCGCCGTTCGAAGGCCGCGACAACGACAGCGTCGGCCTCGGCGTCACGTACATCCAGGTCGGCAGCCACGTGACCGACCTCGACCAGGCCGCGCGGACGTTCGCGACCGGCCCGTACGGCGTGCGCACCCGCGAGACGACGCTCGAGGCGACCTACCAGTACCAGGTCAACCCGTGGTGGATCGTCCAGGCCGACGCGCAGTACACGTTCAACGCCGGCGCCGGCCAGAACCCGAGCGACGCGACCCAGCCGCTGCGCAACACGTTCG